>NZ_JBFTKU010000011.1:0-170032 GCF_056665975.1 Caulobacter sp. 05T431
GCGGCCAGCTGCCGGGGCGCGCCGCGCACGGCCACCAGGCCGGTGGCCGGCCAGCGCTCGCCCGGCTCGCCCGCCAGGATCGGCGGCCGGCGGGGTCCGCCATAACCGATCGGCGGGGGCGGCCCGCCGCAGCTGACGGACTGGACCTCGCGCGCCACCAGCTGGCCGTCGCGCACGTCGAGCCGGTAGTCGACGCCCCGGCCGATGGAGAAGCAGTCGCGCGGCACGCGGACCTGCGAGCTGGGCAGGTCGACCGGCGTCACCACCGGCCCGCCGGCGCCCAGCGACACGTCGTAGAGGCGGAAGTCGCGGCCCAGCTGGCCGGAGATCACCGCCCCCGCCCCACCCTCGACGCCGCGGCCGGTCAGGGCCCTGTCGACCGTCGCGCCGCGCGCCTTCATCCCGGCCACCACGCGGTCCAGGCACGCGCCGTCCGGCAGGGTCAGGGGCTTGGGGCATTTCGGACTGGGCGTGGCCACCGACAGGGTCGCGCCCAGCACGTCGCGCAACTCGCCATAGACCGGGCCGTTGATCAGCTTCATGTCCGGCGTCTGGGCCGAGGCGGCGCCCGCCATACCGACGACGAACACGCCCAAGGCCGCGAGGCCCGCGCCAAGCTTCACGCTGATCATGATCCCTACCCCCAAGGTCGTCCGACCGACCGTGACAACCTTAACCATAAAGGGAACCTGCCGCCACCTGCCGCCAAGCTGCTGACAGTCCGTGTCAGCAGGCCCCCTAGCCTTCCCGGCCCGGCGGACCTACCTTCCCATCATGGCCCGATCCCCCCAGACCGATGCCGGCGGCGTCTCCGACGTCTCCGCCAAGTTCATCCATGACGTCGCCCTGGACGCCGAGGTCGACGCCGCCGCCACGCCCATGCTGTGGCAGCCGCACCGCCCCGCGCGGCCGGAGAAGTCGGAAGGCGGCAAGCGGTTCAAGCTGGTCAGCGACTACCAGCCCGCCGGCGACCAGCCGACGGCCATCGCCGAACTCGTGGCCGGTCTCGAAGGCCGCGAGAACGACCAGGTGCTGCTGGGCGTCACCGGCTCGGGCAAGACCTTCACCATGGCCAAGGTCATCGAGGCCACCCAGCGCCCGGCCCTGATCCTGGCCCCGAACAAGACCCTGGCCGCCCAGCTCTACAGCGAGATGAAGGGCTTCTTCCCCGACAACGCGGTCGAGTACTTCGTCAGCTACTACGACTACTACCAGCCCGAGGCCTACGTGCCGCGGACCGACACCTACATAGAGAAGGACAGCTCGATCAACGAACAGATCGACCGCATGCGCCACTCGGCCACGCGGGCGATCCTGGAGCGCGACGACGTCATCGTGGTCGCCTCGGTCAGCTGCATCTACGGCATCGGCTCGGTCGAGACCTACACGGCCATGACCTTCACCCTGGAGGTGGGCCAGACCATCAACGAAAAGCAGATGATGGCCGACCTGGTCGCCCAGCAGTACAAGCGCAACGACGCCGCCTTCGAGCGCGGCACGTTCCGCCGCCGCGGCGACACCATCGAGATCTTCCCCGCACACTACGAGGACCGCGCCTGGCGCGTGTCGCTCTTCGGCGACGAGGTCGAGGCGATCAGCGAGTTCGACCCGCTGACCGGCAAGAAGACCGGCGACCTGGAGATGATCAAGGTCTACGCCAACAGCCACCACGTCACCCCGCGCCCCACCCTGCGCCAGGCCATCGTCAGCATCCGCGAGGAGCTGAAGGAGCGGCTGGAATGGCTGACCGCCAACGGCAAGCTGCTGGAGGCCCAGCGCCTGGAGCAGCGCACCACCTTCGACCTGGAGATGATCGAGACCACCGGCTCGTGCGCCGGCATCGAGAACTACAGCCGCTACCTGTCGGGCCGCCGGCCGGGCGAGCCGCCGCCCACCTTCTTCGAATACATCCCCGACAACGCCCTCCTCTTCACCGACGAGAGCCACCAGACGGTTCCGCAGATCGGCGCCATGTACAAGGGCGACCGCAACCGCAAATGGACCCTGGCCGAGTACGGCTTCCGCCTGCCGTCAGCCCTCGACAACCGCCCCCTCAAGTTCGAGGAGTGGGACGCCATGCGCCCGCAGTCGGTGCACGTCAGCGCCACCCCGGCCAAGTGGGAGCTGGAGCGGGCCGGCGGCGTCTTCGCCGAGCAGGTGATCCGCCCCACCGGCCTGATCGACCCGCCGGTCGAGGTCCGCCCGGTCTCCAAGGACGGCGCCAGCCAGGTCGACGACGTGGTCGACGAGATCCGCCAGACCAAGGCCAAGGGCTACCGCACCCTGGTCACCGTCCTGACCAAGAAGATGGCCGAGGACCTGACCGAATACCTCAACGAGCAGGGCATCGCCGTGCGCTACATGCACAGCGACGTCGACACCATGGAGCGGATCGAGATCATCCGCGACCTGCGCCTGGGCATGTTCGACGTGCTGGTCGGCATCAACCTGCTGCGCGAGGGCCTGGACATCCCCGAATGCGGCCTGGTCGCCATCCTCGACGCCGACAAGGAAGGCTTCCTGCGCTCGGAGACCTCCCTGATCCAGACCATCGGCCGCGCCGCCCGCAACGTCGACGGCAAGGTCATCCTCTATGCCGACCGCGTCACGGGCAGCATGGAGCGGGCCATGGAGGAGACCGCCCGCCGCCGCGAGAAGCAGCACGCCTACAATCTCGAGCACGGCATCACGCCCGAGAGCGTCAAGCGCGACATCAAGGACATCCTCGACAGCCCCTACGAGCGCGGCGACCGCATCCTGGTGCCGATCGGCGGCATCGGCGACGGCAAGGACGCCAAGCCGTTCAGCGGCGACAACTTCAAGGCCGCCCTCAAGGACCTGGAGGCCAAGATGCGCGAGGCCGCCGCGAACCTGGAGTTCGAGACCGCCGCGCGGCTGCGCGACGAGATCAAGCGGATGAAGCTGATGGACCTCGAGTTCGCCAACGAGGCCCTGACGGCCCCGGGCGAGGCGGTGGACAAGGCGATGCCGAAGCGGGTGCGCGCGGAACTGCGGGCGGAGCAGGCGGAGGCGTTTCGGAAGGGAAGGCTGTAGGGGGAGATAGGAGCCGTCCCACCACCTGACGACAGGAAAAGATCGAGACGCGTCAGAACGCGTTAAACGAGAGGCGTTAACGCGAAAAAGAAAAAACTTAACCTTTGTTTCTAACGCTCGTCGCGAAGCCGTTCACAAGCAGTCGCCCATAAACAACACCCACGTGCCGCTCAAGTCTCTTTTGAGACAAATGGACAATTGATGCGGAACCAACCCCTTGCTTGTGAACACTGTTCACAGCTCCCGAGACTCCGAGATTCACACCGCTATTAAACGGCAGCTCAAATTGCTCGGTTTTCTTCACGGATTGACTCTATCGAGTTGGGATAGGGGGCTGGGCAGCAAAAAGCTTATTCAATCCACCTGTAGCTATATCCTCTCTAATCGCGAAATCGTCAAGTGGCTCCTTGATCACCGGACTCGCCGTACGCGGGTCGCTTTCGACTCTCCGACCATTGCGCTTTCGATCCAGACCGTTCTTAAAAACGGCCAGATAATTGTTCGGAGATACACCTTCATATTGAACAAATATAACTTTAGTAGATTCATCTTTTTCGTCAGTAGACACAGCGTCTTCATGCAATTCTATTGCAAGACTTTTTGCATACGGCTCTATGTAAACAGCTCTTTTAATTCCAGCTGCGACTATATGCCGAGCGCAACTATGGCATGGAAATGTTGTTGAGAATATCGTAGACCCAACAATGCCTTTACCTCCAGTTCTAGCCACAGAGACAATTGCCTCCATTTCGGCATGAACCGCCCTAGAAAATTCTATAAGTGATTTAATTTCCGAAGAAGCGATAGCTTTTCGAACATCTTCCTTCTTACCAGCCATTATTGAAGTTAAAAGATCTTCTACCGCATTATCTACAAGACTCTTTTTATGGTCGTCATTATGGCAAATACCATCTTTCCACTTATAACATCTATTATCTTGCTCTATAGAACCAGTAACCGGTCGACTCGGATACAACCCGCCGCCAAATTTTGKAACATCGTTAGTTCCAGTTCCTATAATTTCCCCATCTACGTTTACAATTACCGCCCCGACTTGCCGCGACAAACACGCGCTTCTTGATGCAGCGGCCGCCGCAGCGTACATGGAACTTTCATCAACGGTCGGTGTATTAACACCAACATTGAATATAATTTTCAGAAACCTCTCAACTGACTTTGAGAGATCATCTATGGAATCTCCATTGTTGCGGATAAAATAATCCGAAAGTTCCATAGTTTTTGCAACCTTCTGTCCAAATTTATTCTCGTCATCTTCGTCAATACGCATCGCCTTCGCTAAATCTTCCGATTTAACAAATCTGTTTTTTAACCTACGGCGTCGCTTTTCTTCCGGAGCAAAAACACCAACAAGCCAGAAGGCAGATTTATACACAGCCCTCAGCCTTCTCACTTCAGCCGGGTTTTTCACGGCGTCAATAATTGTGATGAAGCGTCGAGACTGAGGAGCGATTTTACGAATTTCGCCGTCTACGTTTTCTTCTCGCGCAGGTCTGGATTCCGATATACTACCAATCGTCAAATCGACTACTATTGTTGATCCAAATTGCTCACGTAATTTGGTGCCAGCCTTTTGAAGGCTTTCCGTACGCTCATATGGCTTGGATTCATCTATATCTACGCCAACTTTTGGCGCATATAACTTGATGAAATCACTTACTTTACTGATACCTTTAGAGGTATAATTGTACTTATCCACCAACTGACTCTCAATCAGCTTTCCACAGGCGGTTACGCCCGAGCCAATTGGTCCCACAAGTGCGATGACGATTTCCTCAGTGCCTCGGTCCTCCGGCACAGCGACCACGATCTGGTCATCGTTCACCGGAAGTTTCTCCGGCACGGGCAAGTTCAGCTCCCCCAAGCCACCACTCCCTTAATTTTGAATATTCTCCCATATTTCTCGCACCAATTACGCGAGTCGAGCAAATGCTCGCTGAAGACAGCGATTACCATCCGCCTCCATCTCTTTGGTGGCAGCAACTTGCCGGTCTGGACATGCGACCTGCCGCGAAGCGGCGGCGCGGAGCGCCGTCCTTGAGTGACCTGCCCAGACCGGCGATCGTCTCGCCGTGAGATGAAAGGCTGGCTCTCATCCGGGCGGATGAACTTAGCGGTTGTGCTGCCATTTCCGCTTTGGGCGCTCCTCATGATAGGCGCTCCATTCAATCGAAAACCGCTCTTTGAACTCAGCAAGTTCATCATCCGAGGCCAAGTGAGCCTTTGCGTTGGAAAGCGGCCGCCATCTACGGCCTTTGTAGAGCGTACTCCACGGCGCAAGAACCAGTTCCAGTTCCATGCCGGAGCAACCCGGTTGTTCCCACAGCGCGTCTTGTAGAGCTCGCAGCGCTAACCGCTCCTGAGCCTCCGTCATCTCTTTACGCCAGAAATGGTAGTGCAGCGCGACCTCGCGGCCCGGCAGCACAAGGCGTGCATCGAACCTCACAGGCAACGAGGTCTTGGCGTCCAGGGATACGCTCGTCGGAGAAAGTTGATGGACCACGCCCCCCTCCCGTTGGCGGAGGTAACCGCGCCCGAGCCGCAGCAGTTCGACGGCGTGACGCGCCTGCTCCTTCGCCGATGACGCCTTTGCTTCCTTGACCGCCCATTGGAGCGGTCTTCCGCGCAAAACGGCATCAAAACAATCTCGAGCCAAGGTGTATTTGGGCGTCGGCGGGCGCTCCAGGCGCGCTATGGCGGCAAACGTTTCCCTTCGCGTTTTCTGAAGCATGCGGATGCCAGAAACGAGCGGCGGAAACGGCAACGGGGGGTCAGCAAATAGCTGCATCCACCGAGCATGCGCCCATTTTCGAATTTACGGAATGGTAGAGCTCCGCCCCGCTTCTCGACCACCTCCTCCGCAAAGGGAGAAAGACGCTACTTCGCGTCCGCCTCAGCGAAGAACACCTGCGGACTAACCTCCAGCCCGCGCGCGATGCGGACGATGTTCACCAGCGCCACGTTGCGCTCGCCGCGTTCGATGCCGCCGATGTAGGTGCGGTCCAGGCCGCAGATTAGCGCCAGGCCTTCCTGCGAGACGCCGGCCGCCGTGCGCAGCGCCCGGAGGCGTTCGCCGAATCGTTTCTTGATGACGGCCTCGTCCGCGTCCATGGCGGCATTTGCCGCGACACGATGCCTATGGGTCCACGGACTATAGGTATCACTCCTGACCCACACTCGCGCTTTCGGACCACACGTCCAGCTTGCCGCGCGACCGTATGATGACTATAAGTATCCGGACTATAAGCCTCTGAAAGCCCCATCATGAAACCCACCGCCGGCCCCCATCCCGTCGACGTCCATGTCGGGCGGGCCGTGCGATGGCGGCGGAAGCTGCGGGGGTTGAGCCAGCAGGCGCTGGCCGAGCGGATCGGGCTGACGTTCCAGCAGGTCCAGAAGTACGAGACCGGCGCCAACCGGATCAGCGCCTCGGCCCTGCACGCCATCTCCGGGGCGCTGGAGGTCCCGATCGCCTTCTTCTTCGACGGCCTGCCGGAGACGGTCGCCGACGCGCCCGAGCCCGAAGCCTCGCTGACGGCGCGGATGCTGGGCGCGCCCGGCGGCCTGGCCCTGGCCGAGGCCTGGCTGGACCTGCCGCCCGGCCCGCTGCGCCACCGCCTGGCCGCCCTGGTCCAGACCACGGCGGCGGCGTTGCGGGGCTCGGGAGCGGTCGGCGCCTGAGCCCCGTGGGCGCGCGTCTCGCGCAGCGCCCGCCTTGCATCTCCTGGAGGCTGCAGCGTGCCTGGCTGTCCAGGTCAGTCAAGGACGACGCTCCGCGTCGCCGCGACGCGGCTGGCCGCGGGCCAGTCCTTGAGTGACCTGGACAGCCAGGCGACCGTCTCGCCGTGAGATGAAAGGCCGGCTCCCCTTCGCGAGGAAGGGAGGCGGAACGGGGACGCGCACTCACGACCGTGCGCCGGCCGGTCCGCACTGAGCATAGGGTGAGTGCGTGTCCCCCAAGTCGTCGCCGCGTTCGGGGGCTGGTCCTGTGGCGTCGTGGGCGAAGGTGGGGACACGCACTCACCCTGCGCCCGGCGGATCGCCTCCCAAGGCTCGGGCGTGAGTGCGCGTCCCCGGCGGGGATCGGGCCGCCTCTATCCCCGCCAACCGCGCCCGCAACCCCAACCCCGCCAAGGCCTCGCGGAAAAAGCAGCGTCACATCCGCCGCCGCGCTGAAACCGGCCGTACACTCATAAGCACCTCGTCGCAGGGAAAGGGCGCATGGCCAGCGACCGATGCGGCGGCGGGGGGCGATCGAGCGGGACTGGGCTGGAGGGGGTTACTCCAGCGTGTCCGGGGCCTTCCATCGTTGGGGAGCCCGCCCGCCGTCGGCGTGGCTGGGGATCGGCGCGTGTGTCTCATGATCCGCGTCCCCCAGCGCCGGGCCTCGTCGGAAACGACGGACCCGGTGTCCGGCTAAGCCTCAACAGGGCTGCCTACCGGACGCTGGCGGATAACGAGCGCGCGGAGCGATCGGCTTCGTCGAAACGGTTACAACACAAAGAACTCCGGACGTCGTCCGGCGCTCCGCGTCCCTTTCCAGCTCACAGCCATCGGCGTGGGATCACACCGACTTGCCCCCACCTGGCGGCTTCGCCGCCTGTCCGCCCCCCTAGGGGGCGGAGGACGCGTTCTCACCCCCTCTTCCCCCTCCGGGGGAAGACGACCGCGCAGCGGTCCGTAGGGGGCAAGTGTTCGCCGCACAGTCCTCAAGAGAAGGAGCCCTCCATGACCCGACCCCGCCCCAAGACGCCCGAGCCCCCGAAGCAGGGGCGGCGCCCCCGCCTCGCCAAACCCCCGCCCCTGCACCTCAGGACGCCCGAGGAACAGGCCCGGTTCGAGATCCTCTATCGCGAGATCGACCGGCGGCTGGCCGCCCTCCAGGCCGCGCGGGACGCGGCGGCCGCGCGGCGTTGAGCCCTACTCCCCCCGCTTCAGCCGCTCGCGATAGGCGCCCGAGCTCGCCACATAGCCCTCGGCGTCGCCATAGGCCTGGTAGGTCCGGTAGCGCTCGTGGCTGCCCTTGACCTTCAGGGCGTGCTTGATCGGGCACCAGTACTGCTCGGTGCGCGCGGTGATCTCGCGGGCGTAGGCGATGACGCCGTTGCCGTAGCCGCAGAACACGCAGTTGAGCTTCTGGATCGGGTTCAGGTAGCCCAGGCGATGGCGGTCGATGACCACGTATTCGCGGCGCTTGACCCGGGCGATGCCCCAGGCCGTGAAGCAGCCCAGCTGGTAGAGGCTGACGCTGAGGTCGAGGATGAACAGCGGCAGGGCCATGCCGTAGATCAGCGGCATGGTCAGCAGGGTGGGCCAGGGCGTGCGGGCCACGTTCAGGCCCTTGCGGTGCGCCTTCTGGCGGCGGAGAGCGTCGGCCTTGAAGCAGGGCTTGCCGTTCTCGATCGTGAACCCGGCCTCCGCGGCCCTGGCCGCGTCCCGCGCGGCGAACGCGGCCTCGATCTCGGTCTCCACGGCGCGGAGGCGGTCGATGAGCTGGTCGAGGGTCTGGTCGGGCATGAAGCGAGCATGGAGCGAGTCGCTGCTTGCCCCCACCTGACCGCTTCGCGGTCTGTCCGCCCCCATAGGGGGCGGAGGACGCGCGCACGAAGCTTCTTCCCCCTGTGGGGGAAGACGACCGCGAAGCGGTCCGTAGGGGGCAAGTGTTCACCGGCAAGGCGGCGCCGGAATTGCTCAGCTCCAACGACAACGACCCATTTCGAGACAAGGCCGCCGCCATGTTCGCCAAGAAGAAAGACACCGCCCCCGCCCCGGCCTTCACGCCGCTGGCCATGGAGCCCGCCGCGCCGGTCGCTCCGGCCCAGCCCGTCCCGCCGCCGCGTCCCAAGCCCGCCTCGATGCTGGCCCAGGGCGTGGCCATCAAGGGCGACGTGATGGGCGACGGCGAGGTGCACCTGGACTGCGTGGTCCAGGGCGACATCCGCGTGGGCAAGCTGGTCCTGGGCCCCAACGCCCGGGTCGAGGGCTCGCTGCACGCCCAGGTCATCGAGATCCACGGCCGGGTGACCGGCCAGGTCTCGGCCAAGCAGGTGCGCCTTTATGGGACGGCCGTGGTGGACGGCGACATCACCCACGAGCAGCTGGCCATGGAGAGCGGCGCCCAGTTCCAGGGCCGCAGCCTGAAGTTCCAGCGCCAGGCCCCGGCTTCGACGGGCGGCTCGGCCCCGGCTCAGGCCGCCCCGACGCCGGCCCCCGGCGTCCAGTMGCCGGCCATGGCCATCTATCCGGGCTGATCGCGCGTTCAGGTCTTTGGGCGGCGCGGCCAAGGCATGGGGTCTTGGCCGTCGGCCCCCGACCGCGCTAGGATTTGCCATGCGTTCCCTGGTCCAGAACCCGCGTCTCCTGGCTCCGATCCTGTTCGGCCTGATCGTCTCCGGCCTCGCCGGCTGCTCGCGGACCGACGACCGGGCCGGCGCGCCGGGGGCGGCGGGCTCGAGCGCGACTCCGGCGATGGGCGCCCAGGACGCCGCGCCCGCGGCGGGCGGTCCCACCACCCTCAAGCCCGGCCTCTGGAAGACCGTGACCAAGACCCCGGCCGGTCCCCAGGAGTCGACCCAGTGCGTGGCCGAGGGCTTCGACCMCGGCGCCGAGGCGGCCCGCAAGGTCTCGCCCTGCGGCAGTCCCAAGATGACCCGCACCGTCGACGGCTTCCTGCTCGACCTGTCCTGCCAGAAGAACCACATCGACTACGTGCTGACCGGCACGGTGAAGGGCGACTTCGTCACCACCGCGCAGTCCGACCTGCAGCTGGTCATCTCGGCCTTCGGACGCCGCCAGACCCTGCACGCCCAGGCCGTCAGCACCTACCAGGGCCCCTGCGAGCCGGGCGCCAAGATCGCGGGCAAGGATGCGGGCAAAACCGGCGCCCGATAGCCTCCGAAACAGGCGCCGGAATCCCCCGGGGCGCGAAGCTGTGGCAGGCAGGACACTTAACCCGGCCGATCGCACGGATCGGGCGAAACCCGGGGAACGGTGGAGGTCCAAGCCACCTTGTACTCACGAGGGCCGGCGCCGCGTTCGGACGCCGCCCGAGGAGTGAAGACGCCATGAATGGTCCGCTCTTGACCGTGGTCCCCGACCAGGCCCAGCCGGTCGAGGTCTACAACCTGAGCCGGGGTCCGGAGACCACCACCCAGCGCGTGCGGCGCCTGCAGCAGGAGGCCCGCCTGCTGGCCCGCGAGCAGATCGAGGCCATGGGCCGCGACCTGGACGATCTGGCCGCCCGGGCCCACGAGATCGCCGAGGGCGGCGACGCCTACGCCGTCGGGGTGCGGGAAATGGCCTCGCGCCTGGCCGCCGACCTGCCGCAGAAGGCGCAAGGGTTGCGCGCCATCCTGAACCGTTCGGGCAAGGACTAGGCGCCGGCGGAATCCCTCGCCGGAGGACGCGGCGGGCTGGTCAAACCGTCACATCGGCGCGCTAGATGGCCGACATGACCCTGCTGACCCGACGCGCCCTCACCACCGCCGCCCTGGCGGGAACCCTGACGCCCGGCCTGACCTTCGCCGCCGCGAAGCTGAAGAAGCCGATCGTCATCGCCCACCGGGGGGCCTCGGGCCTGCGGCCGGAGCACACACAGCTCTCGTACGACCTGGCCATCGACCAGGGCTGCGACTTCATCGAGCCCGACCTGGTGCCGACCAAGGACGGCCACCTGATCGCCCGGCACGAGAACGAGATCGGCGGCACCACCGACGTCGGCTCGCGCGCCGAGTTCGCCGACCGCAAGGCCACCAAGACCATCGACGGCCAGTCGATCACCGGCTGGTTCACCGAGGACTTCACCCTGGCCGAGATCAAGACCCTGCGGGCCCGCGAGCGGCTGCCGCAGCTGCGTCCCGGCAACACGAAATACGACGGCCAGGCCCAGCTTCTGACCTTCGACGAGGTCGTGGCCATCGCCAAGGCGGGCAGCCAGCGCACCGGGCGGACGATCGGGGTTTACCCGGAGATGAAGCACCCCAGCTACTTCGCCGGCATCGGCCTGCCGGTCGAGGACCGGCTGGTGGCCCTGCTGAAGAAGAACGAGCTGGACTCGGCCACCGCCCCGGTCTTCGTCCAGTGCTTCGAGGTCACGCCGCTGAAGACCATCCGGGCCAAGACCAAGGCCCGGCTGGTGCTGCTGACCGCCGGCGAGGGCGGCCCGGCCGACCTGCCGAACGTGACCTACGCCCAACTCTGCACCGCCTCGGGCCTGAAGGAGGTCGCGCTCTACGCCGACGGCCTGGGCCCGGAGAAGACCCAGATCGTGCCGCAGGACGCCAACGCCCTGCTGCCGGCCACCTCGCTGGTGAAGGACGCCCATGCCGCCGGCCTGGTCGTCCACCCCTGGACCGTGCGGGCCGAGAACTACTTCCTGCCTTCGAGCCTGCGCCGGGGCGACGCCGCGGCGGCCGACTACCTGGCCCAGCCGGGCGACGTGGGCGCCGTCTTCAAGGCCCTGTACGCCGCCGGCGTCGACGGCCTGTTCAGCGACTTCCCGGGCCTGGCGGTGGCGGCGCGGAGCCAGACCGGCGCTTGACCCGGCCGGAGTCGCGGGCGGAGACTGACCGCGGCGGGTCCGAGGCTCGTCGAGGGGGGAAGACCATGCGCGCGAAGATCCTGGCCGCCGGCCTGACGATGGCCCTTGTCCCGGGCCTGACCCAGGCCGACATGGTCGCCCCGCCGATCCTGGCCATGGGCCTGTGCGCCTCGGGCGCCGGCGACGTCGCCGCCACGGCCTCGCCGCCGCGCCAGACCGCGCTGATGAGCGGCTACGGCACGGTCCACTGGAAGATCGCCACCGCCTCGCCCGAGGCCCAGGCCTTCTTCGACAACGGGCTGGAGCTGGGCCACGCCTTCGCCCACAAGTCCGCCCTGGCCGCCTTCGAGGAGGCCTCGCGCCGCGATCCGGACTGCGCCATGTGCCTGTGGGGCCAGGCCTGGGCCGGCGGGGCCACGATCAACTTCACCGTCGACGCCAAGACGCAGGGCAAGATGGCGGCGCTGATGGCCCGCGCCGCGACCCTGGCCGCGAACGGCCCGCCCCGCGAGCGCGAGCTGATCGCGGCCATGACGCTCCGCTACAGGAACGGCGGCGGCAAGGGACCGGGCGATGACGCCTACGCCAAGGCCATGGACGCCCTGGCCCGCGCCAATCCGGACGACAACGAGCTGGCCGTGCTRGCGGCCGACGCCCTGATGGTCCCMGCTTCGCTGCGCAACGCCAAGGGCAACCTGCCGCGCGCCGTCGAATTGCTGGAGGGGACGCTCAAGCGCGATCCCGACAACGCCCCGGCCATCCACTTCTACATCCACGCCACCGAGATGAGCGGCTTCACGGCCCGGGCCGAGCCCTATGCCGACAAGCTGGAAGGCCTGGCGCCCTCGGCCAGCCACCTGGTCCACATGCCCTCGCACACCTACTACTGGGTGGGCCGCTACGAGGACGCGATGGCGTCCAACATCCGGGCTTCCAAGCTGGACGAGGCTAACGCCAAGGCCCAGGGCTTCACCGGCGACGGCGCGGCCTTCAACCTGTTCTATCACGGGCATAACGTGCAGTTCGGCCTCGCCGGGGCCCTGATGTCCGGCGACGCGGCCGGCGGCCTGGCCCTGGCCCGTCCCGCCGTCGCCAACGGCCCCAAGCTGAAGTCCGACGACGCCTGGAACCAGATGGTGGCCGGCGCGGCCTACGACCTGATGGGCCGCTACGCCCCGACCGACGAGGTGCTGGCCCTGGCCGATCCCGGCCAGCCCTATCTGCGGGCGATGTGGCGTCACGCCCGCGCCGAGGCCCTGGGCCGCCACGGCGACGTCGCCGGCCTGCGCCGCGAGGCCGCCCTGGTCGAGATCGACAAGGGCCAGCTGAAGGCCTTGGGCAAATATGCCGGTCAGATGGCCGAGGTCACCCGGCTGGCGCACCTGGTGCTGGAAGGCCGCGCGGCCATGCTGGACGGCCAGCCCAAGGTCGCCGCCGGTTTCCTGCGCAAGGCCGCCGAGCTGGAGGAGAGGCATTTCGGCGACATGACTGATCCGCCGATCTGGTCGCCGGTGCGCCGCAGCCTGGCGGCCGCCCTGCTGGCCTCGGGCGACGCCCAGGGCGCGGCGACCGAGGCGCGCGCCGCCCTGGTCCGCCGCACCGGCGACCCGGTCAGCCTCAGCGTGCTGGCCCAGGCCGAGCGCCAGCTGGGTCAGGTCGAGGCCGCCGACCAGCATCTGGCCCAGGCCCGCAAGGGCTGGATGGGCGGCGACCTGTCGAAGGTGACCCTGGCCCAGAGCTAGCCCGCTTGCGCCGGACGAAGGGTCGGGGCAGCTTGCCCGCCTTCTCCGTCCCGGAACGCCTTCGATGATCCTCCGCCTGGCCGCCACCGCCGCCGCCCTCGCCCTGCTCGCCGCGCCCGCCCTGGCGGCGCCCGCGGCCAAAACGGCGCAAAGCGCCAAGCTGGACGTCATCGCCAAGGACTTCGTGCGCCTGACCCTGGAGGCCGGCGAGCGCGAGCCGGGCTATGTCGACGCCTATTACGGCCCGGCCGACTGGGCCGCGGCCGCCAAGGCCAAGCCGCGCGAGGTTCCGGCCCTGCGCGCCGAGGCCGACCGGCTGGCGGCGGCGCTGAAGGCCGTCGACGGCAAGGCCCTCACCCCGGACGAAGTCCGCCGCAAGGCCTTCCTGGCCGGCCAGGTCAAGGCCGCCCAGACCCGCCTGGCCATGCTGGCCGGCGTCAAGTTCAGCTTCCAGGACGAGGCCGAGGGCCTGTTCGGCGTGCGTCCGCCGCTGAAGCCGCTGACCGCCTACGACCCGATCCTGGCCAGGATCGACAAGCTGGTGCCCGGCGAGGGCGACCTGGCGACGCGCGTCAGCGCCTTCCAGGCCCGCTACACCATCCCGACCGACCGGCTGGAGCCGGTGATGAAGGCCGCCATCGCCGAGTGCAAGGCGCGTACGCAAGCCCACATCGCCCTGCCCAAGGGCGAGCGCTTCGACCTGTCGTTCGTCACCAAGAAGCCGTGGAGCGGCTACAACTGGTACAAGGGCGACGCCCACAGCCTGATCGAGGTCAACACCGACCTGCCCACCCCGATCAGCCGCGCCGTCGACCTGGGCTGCCACGAGGGCTATCCCGGCCACCACGTGCTGAACGCCCTGCTGGAAGAGAAGCTGACCAAGGGCAAGGGCTGGGTCGAGTTCAGCGTCTATCCGCTGTTCTCGCCGCAGTCGCTGATCGCCGAGGGCAGCGCCAACTACGGCATCAAGCTGGCCTTCCCGGGCGAGGACAAGCTGGCCTTCGAGCGCAAGACGCTCTACCCGCTGGCCGGCCTGGACCCGGCCACGGCGGCCACCTACGACGCCCTGACCAGCGCCACGGCCGACCTCGCCAGCGTCCAGAACACCGTCGCCGATCTCTATCTGTCGGGAAAGCTGGACAAGGCCGCCGCCGTCGACGCCCTGGCCAAGTACACCCTGGCCACCCGCGCCAAGGCCGAGAAGTCGCTGAGCTTCATCGAGACCTACCGTAGCTATGTGATCAACTACAACCTCGGCCAGGACATGGTCCGCGCCCACGTCGAGCGCGCCGGCCCGTCGCAGGACGCCCGCTGGGCGCGGATGGAGGCGGTGATCTCGCAGCCGACCACGCCGGCGGACCTGGCGAAGTAGACGACGAAGGGGACACACACTCGCGCTCGGGGCCCGGCCAGGCAGGCGAGGCCTTGCCGCGAGTGTGTGTCCCCTCCTTGGCCCTCCCTCCTTAGGGGGCGGGGCTCAAGACACGCCCCTCGTCGGCGCCCGACTTGCCCTCCACCGCGGCGGCATAGGCCTCGGCGACAGCCTCCGGCCCGGCGCCCTCGACGATCCTCAGCCAGCGCGGCGCGTCGGCGACGAACGGGGCCCAGGCGGCGTCGTGGCGTTCGTCCAGTCCGCCCGGCCCCCAGTCGGTGGCGCGCTTGCGGATGCGGTCGGGGGCGAAGAAGAACTGGGGCTTGGGACCCGGCAAGGCGCCCGTCCCGCGCTCGCCCTCCCAGTGGGTGCCGCCCACCAGGCACGAATAGGCAAGGCCGTCGCCGAACCGCTCGTGCGCGGCCCGCAGCAGAGCCGCGTCGCCGGCGAAGTCGACCAGCACGACCGGTTCCTCGATCGGCGCGGTCGCCAGGTCGTCATAGACCACCACCTGGTCGTAGAAGCCCAGCCCCTCGACGAAGGCGCGGTTGCGGGCCGAGGTCAGGCCGACGACCTTGGCCTTGCCGCGTTGCTTGAGCTGGAAGGCCAGACTGATCGCGGTCTTGGACGAGGCGCTGGTCAGCACCACCGACCGCGCCCCGAACAGGTCGTTCTCATCCAGGAAGTCCTCGATCAGGAAGCCGGTGATGAACAGCGGCCGCAGCAGGGCCTGGTGGTCCTCGGACGGATCGGCCGCCCCGACCGCCTGATACTGGTTGTAGACGGGCGGCAGGCCCTGGCGGTGCGGCGCGGCGTCGGCGAAGCCCAGGCGGGTCTTGCGCGGCGTCACCGTCAGGTGGGTCGACATCGGCCAGTAGCCGTAGAACCTCTGGCCGACGGCCAGGTCGGGATCGCGGGACGCCTGGACCCGCGCGAAGCCCCAGACTGGGATCCGCCCCCAGCCCTCCGGCCCCGGGAAGAAGTCCCAGTAGCGCATGGCCTCGCCGAACAGGGCGTAGGTGATGTTGTTGGACGTCAGGGCGAAGCGCTCGATCGCCAGGCGCGCTTCGCCCTCGGCCAGAGGCGGCGGATCGACGGGCGCGATCCTGGACTGTCGGAGGTCGGCCTTGCCGACCAGGAAATCCCAGCTGGACATCGTCGTGGCTCCCATGGGCTCCCTTACTCGACGCCAAGCTAAACGCGTTCCATGACAGAACGTCAAACAGTTGTTTGAATTCCAACAAGAGCGCCGCCGCTTGACGGCCACATTGGCGCGGTCACCTTAAGGACGGCCCCGTTGGAGGACAGGCTATGGCACGGCGGAGATCGGCGGCCCTCTTGGCGCTCCTGGCGCTGGCCGCCCCGGCGAGCGGATGGGCGCGGCAGCCCCAGACGATCAGCAAGACCCAGGCGCGCGCCCTGCCGCCGGCCGAGCTGACCCACCGGGTCATGGACCTGGTCGCCGACCAGCTGGCCCCCGCCGATCCCCGCCCTACGCCCGGCCGCGTCCCGACCAAGCCGCTGCGCGACCTTGCCTTCGAGAGCAAGCCCCGCGCCACCTGGGCGCCCGGGGTGTGCGCCCGTGACGGCGTGGTCGTGACCTTCGAGCCAGCAGGTCCGGATCAAGGCGCCGACACCCCCATGCGCGCCGCCAGCCTCAAGGCCTCGACCCGCTACCACCTGGTGTCGCCGCCGGCCCGCGAGGACGACTACTATGACGGCCCGCCGCCCCCGGACGCCCAGGAAGCCTGCGGCCGCCTGGCCGGCCAGGACACGACCTACTTCTCGGCCCCCACCGCCGAGGCTGCGCTCAGCGGCGCCTGGTGGCTGAGGCGCGCGGCCGAGGGCGCGGCGGTCCCGAATCCGGCCTTCGACATCGACTGCGGGMTGGGACCGGCCACGCCGGAGTCGTGCCCGGCGATCCTGCGCCGCCTGACCCTGGACGACCTGCGCTCGGCCTGGCCCTGCACCGACGACCACAGCACGGCCGTGACCCTACGCTGCTGGTCGCTGCGGGTCGCGCCGGCCGACAAGACCTACAGCCTGCGGGTGTTCGCCCCGCGCGCTCCCGACGCCGCGATCACCCGCATCGAGATCGACGAGCAGGTGTTGACGGGCGAGACCCTCGCGGACYGAAATCCGCTCGTCCGCGCCTCGGAAGGCTGCCTCCCGCCGCGCGGGACTTGCGACGCTTGGCCGGAAGGTCCAAGTCCGGACGGCTTCACCGGATCGGACCCCGCCCATGACCGACACGCCCCTGCCCCTCCGCCACTTCCTGCTGGCGCTGGCCGTGGTCGCGGTCTGGGGCACCAATTTCGTGGTCATCCGCGTTGCCCTGGACCACCTGCCGCCGCTGCTGTTCGCCACCCTGCGCTTCACCCTGGTGCTGCTGCCGATGGCGTTCTTCGTCAAGCGGCCCAAGGTCCCGTGGAGCAACCTGGCGGCCTACGGCGTGCTGATCGGGGCCGGGCAGTTCGGCCTGCTGTTCGTGGCCATGAAGGGCCACATCTCGCCGGGCCTGGCCTCGCTGGTGGTGCAGACCCAGGTGTTCTTCACCATCGGCATGGCGATGAAGATCAGCGGCGAGCGCGTGAAGGGCTTCCAGATCGCGGCCCTGCTGCTGGCGGCCTCGGGCATCGTGCTGATCGCCGCCCACGGCGGCGGGGMGGCCACCCCGCTGGGCGTGGTCCTGGTGCTGGGCGCGGCCGCCAGCTGGKCCGGCGGCAACATCGTCGCCCGCCAGGCCGGGACGGTGAACATGCTGGCCTATGTGGTCTGGGCCAGCCTGTTCTCGATCCCGCCGCTGTTCCTGATGTCGCTGTGGCTGGAGGGCTGGCCGGCCATCGTGGCGGGCGTGGCCCACGCCGACGCCCTGACCTGGGGCGCGGTGGCCTGGCAGGCGGTGGGCAACACCATGTTTGGCTACGCGGCCTGGGGCTGGCTGCTGGCCCGCCACCCGGCCGCCACGGTGACGCCCATGGCCCTGCTGGTCCCGGTGTTCGGCATGGGCGCCTCGGCCCTCCTGCTGCACGAGAGCCTGCCGGGCTGGAAGCTGCTGGCCGCGGTGCTGGTGCTGGCGGGACTGGCGGTGAACATGCTGTGGCCTAAGATCAAGGTGCGGTTCCTGGCTCCGGCTTGACCCCTCAAAACCGCTCATCCCGGCGAATGCCGGGACCCAGATGGAATGGCTTTGAGGTGGGCTCCTCGAACTCGGAGCCTATCCAGCCCGACGCACCGCTACGGGATTTGGGTCCCGGCGTTCGCCGGGATGAGCGGATTGTTTGGGCGCGGGTTATCCACAAGACCCAGTGAGCTTTGGATGACTCGATCATCCGACGTGCGGAAATCGCACAATCCGCTTATGTTCACGCTCTAAACCGCCATGCGTTTCGACGACCACTTCCTCGACGAACTGAAGCAACGCCTTCGCCCTTCCGACGTGATCGGGAAGACGGTGAAGCTGCGGCGGCAGGGGCGCGAGTATGCGGGGCTGTCGCCGTTCACCAAGGAGAAGAGCCCGTCGTTCTTCGTCAACGACGACAAGGGCTTCTACCACTGCTTCTCCAGCGGCAAGCACGGCGACATCATCTCCTACCTGCAGGAGACCGAGCGGCTGACCTTCACCGAGGCGGTGGAGCGGCTGGCGGCCGAGGCGGGCATGGCCCTGCCCGAGCCCGACGCCCGCGCCGCCCAGGAGGACAAGAAGCGTTCCACCCTGACCGACTGGATGGAGCTGGCCGCCGCCTGGTTCGAGGGCGAGCTGCGCCGCCCCGTCGGCCAGGCCGCCCGCGACTACCTCAAGCGCCGCGCCCTGCCGGAAGACCAGTGGAGCCGGTTCCGCATCGGCTTCTCGCCCAACGGCCGCACGGCGCTGAAGGACTATCTGATCGCCAAGGGCGCCAAGCCGGCCGAACTGATCGATGCGGGCCTGCTGATCGCGCCCGAGGACGGCGGCCAGCCCTATGACCGGTTCCGCGACCGGATCATCTTCCCGATCACCGACACCCGGGGGAAGGTCGTCTCGTTCGGCGGCAGGGCCATGGATCCCGCCGCCCGCGCCAAGTACCTGAACGGGCCGGAGACCACGCTCTTCCACAAGGGCCGGCTGCTGTACGGCCTGTACGAGGCCCGCAAGCTGCTGCACGCCGCCCAGGCCGCCGCCCCCACAGAACAGACCCCGATGCTGGTGGTCGAGGGCTACATGGACGTCATCGCCTGCCAGCGGGCGGGCCTGCCGGCCGTCGCGCCCATGGGGACGGCCATGACCGAGGAGCAGATGGAGGTGCTGTGGCGCCTGCATCCCGAGCCCACCCTCAGCTTCGACGGCGACAAGGCCGGCCAGCGCGCCGCCAGCCGGGCCATCGACCGCGCCCTGCCGCTGCTGAAACCCGGCCGCTCGTTCAAGTTCTCGATCGTGGTCGGCGGCAAGGACCCCGACGACGTACTACGCGAGCAAGGGCCGGCGGCCCTGAAGAGCCAACTGACCCAGACCACGCCCTTCGTCGAGGCGCTGTTCGCCCGCGAGCGCGACCTGGAGCCGCTGGACACGCCCGAGCGCAAGGCCGGCTTCAAGCAGCGCCTGCGGGCCGCCGCCGGGACCATCGCCGACAAGGACCTGTCGGCCGCGTATCGCGACGACCTCTACGCCCGGCTGGACGCGCTGTTCCCCAAACCCAACGCCGGCGGCGGACAGGGCGGCGGTGGGTCCTGGGGCGACGGCGGCGGCCGGCCGTTCGTCCCGCGCGGCCAATGGAAGGGCGGACGCGATCGCGGCCCGCCCGATCCGGGCATCCGGGGCGTGGCCCGGGCCGAGATCACCACCCGGCTCAAGCCCTTCCACGCCGCGGTGGCGATCGCCGCCCTGCGCCATCCGGCCTGGGCCCGGCCCTATGACGAGGCGATCGAGCGGGTCGGCTTCGGCGATCCGCGCCTGTCGACCCTGGCCCACGAGCTGTTCGAGGCCCTGGCCGACGACATCGGCGACGACGCCCCGTTCCGCGCCATTCTCGAGCGCAAGGGCCTGGGCGACCACGTCGCCGAGGTCGAGCGCGTGGCCTCGGCCATCGACGCCCCGTTCCTGGACCCGAAGATGGAGCCGCACCGGGCCAAGGCCCTGTGGTCGGCCTGCTACGAGGCCCTGGTCGAGATCGGCGACAGCGAGCGGGCCCTGGAGGCCCTGCGCCGCGAAGCCGTCACGTCCGGCACCTTGGCCGCGACGCGCGACCTGCGCACCCGGATCGGCGCGCTGGAACGCCAGATCAGCGGGCTGGAGTTCTGGCAGGCGGCTTCGTAGCCGCTCCTCCATGTCCGTCATCCTCGGACTTGTTCCGAGGACCCCTGGTTCAGCCGAGAAGAACGAAGATCCGTGGAGCGGCGGGTTCTCGGCCCCCATCCAACGACAACGCGGCGGACCTAGGGGTCCTCGGAACAAGTCCGAGGATGACGGGCGTTGGGGATGAAGGACGGGCCGGAACGGCTGGGCGATGCTTCGTAGCCGCCTGAAATAGAACGATACTGATCACTACCCATCTTGACTCCTGCGTCATGCAACGCCATCTGGCGACTCAAGGATTTGCCACGCAGCTGATTGACATCACCCGGGCCGCCGTCGCGCGCGCCCTCCTTGAAACAGGATGTCACCCTCGCCGCCCCCAAGTCCCAGTGGCTGCCGAAAACCCCTCAAGGGCCGACGCTGACCGCGCGCGAAGACAGACCCTCCGCAAAGAGCCCAGCTCGCGGAGCGTTAGGTCATGGTTCTTTCGCGCGTCTCAGGCGTTTCTTGAGAATATTTTCAGCGGTTGGCTGGACAGCTTGCACGGACGACAGGGCGCTACGCGCGGGCGACCCATCACGGACACATTTCTCGACGCGCGCCACGTATCGGCGCCGCGTCGCTTCGGAGACCTGAATGAGCACCAATTCCTCGGCCGAGACGGAAGCGCCTGAAGCCACCGGCGGCGATGGTCCCCTGCTCGACCTCACCGACGCCGGCGTAAAGAAGTTCATCAAGCAGGCCAAGGCGCGCGGCTACGTCACGATGGACGAGCTGAACAAGGTGCTGCCGTCGGAAGAAGTGACCTCGGAAGCCATCGAAGACACCCTCGCCATGCTGAGCGAGATGGGCGTCAACGTGGTCKAGGCCGAAGAGGACGCCGAAAACTCGGAAGGCGGCGAAGTCGTCGCCCGCGAGGACAACCAGGCGGTCATCACCAGMGACAAGCCGGCGGCCTATGACCGCACGGACGATCCCGTGCGCATGTACCTGCGCKAGATGGGCTCGGTCGAGCTGCTGTCGCGCGAGGGCGAGATCGCCATCGCCAAGCGCATCGAGGCCGGCCGCGACACCAYGATCCGCGGTCTGTGCGAGTCCGCCCTGACCTTCGAAGCCATCATGGTGTGGCGCGAGGAGCTGGGCACGGGCCGCATCCTGCTGCGCGAAGTGATCGACCTTGAAGGCACCTACGCCGCGATCAACGGCGTGGCCGCCGCCCCGGCCGCCGAGGACGAGCCGGCCGAGCCGGTCGACGAGGAAGCCGGCGGCGAACCCAAGGCCGAGGGCGAAGGCGAGGACGACGACGACTTCGACGACGGCGCCGGCCCGACGGTCAGCGCCATGGAAGGCGAGCTGCGCGAAGGCGTGATGGCCATCCTCGACGCGATCGCCGGCGAGTTCGAGACCTTCCGCAAGCTGCAGGACAAGCTGGTCGGCAGCCGCCTGAAGGGCGAGGACCTGTCGGACAACGACCGCAAGGCCTACGAGGCCCTGTCGGCGACGATCATCCAGCACCTGAAGACGCTGAAGCTGAACAACAACCGCATCGAGGCGCTGGTCGAGCAGCTGTATGCGATCAACAAGCGCCTGATCGGCCTGGAAGGCCGCCTGCTGCGCCTGGCCGACAGCTACGGCATCAGCCGCGGCGAGTTCCTGAAGGCCTATTTCGGTTCCGAGCTGAACCCGAACTGGGTCGACCAGGTGAAGGCCATGGGCGTGCGCTGGACCAAGTTCGTCGAGAACGACCTGAACTCGGTCGGCGACATCCGCCAGGAGATCGCGGCTCTGGCCACCGAGACCGGCGTGCCGATCGACGACTACCGCCGCATCGTCCAGACCGTGCAGAAGGGCGAGCGCGAGGCCCGTCAGGCCAAGAAGGAGATGGTGGAAGCCAACCTCCGTCTCGTGATCTCGATCGCCAAGAAGTACACCAACCGCGGCCTGCAGTTCCTGGACCTGATCCAGGAAGGCAACATCGGCCTGATGAAGGCCGTCGATAAGTTCGAATACCGCCGCGGCTACAAGTTCTCGACCTACGCCACCTGGTGGATCCGTCAGGCGATCACCCGCTCGATCGCCGACCAGGCCCGGACCATCCGCATCCCGGTGCACATGATCGAGACGATCAACAAGATCGTCCGCACCAGCCGCCAGATGCTGCACGAGATCGGCCGCGAGCCGACCCCGGAAGAGCTGGCCGAAAAGCTGGCCATGCCGCTGGAGAAGGTGCGCAAGGTCCTGAAGATCGCCAAGGAGCCGATCAGCCTCGAGACCCCGATCGGGGACGAAGAGGACAGCCACCTGGGCGACTTCATCGAGGACAAGAACGCCATCCTGCCGATCGACGCGGCCATCCAGTCCAACCTGCGGGAAACCACCACCCGCGTGCTGGCCTCGCTGACCCCGCGCGAAGAGCGCGTGCTGCGCATGCGCTTCGGCATCGGCATGAACACCGACCACACCCTGGAAGAGGTCGGCCAGCAGTTCTCGGTCACCCGCGAACGCATCCGCCAGATCGAGGCCAAGGCCCTGCGCAAGCTGAAGCACCCGTCGCGGTCGCGGAAGCTGCGCAGCTTCCTGGACAGCTAGGATCGGAAKGGCGGCCCCCAGGGGCCGCCCTTTTCCGTTCGGACCTCAGTCCGCGGTCGCCCATTCCGGCCAGGTGTCGAGGGCGTCGACCTTCGCCTCGTTGACGATCACGGCCGCCAGCGTGGCCAGGAGATCGGGATGCGGATGCCCCTGGGCGACCGCAAAGGCCACGTTCTCCGACAGGTCCCAGCCCGGCGAACGCGCGCCCTGCAGCACCAGGGCCTTGGCCGCCGCCAGGCGATCCTCGACCGGCGACCGCTCGTCGTGGGCGTAGGCGTAGAACGCCAGCTCGACGCCCAGGGACGCGCGGATGCTTTCGCTCTGGGCGGGCTGGTGCAGGCGCGCGCGGTCCAGCAAGGCAAGACCGGCGACATCGCCCCGCGCCAGGAGCAGCTTGGCGTAGTTGCCCAGGTTGTTCGCGTGTTTGGGACCGGCCTCGATCGCCCGGCGATAATATTCCTCGCCCCCGACGGGGTCCCGACGGATCCTGACCAGGAAGGTCGCGTAGTTGCCCAGGATGTTGACGTCGACCGGGTCAGCCTGGAGCGCCTTCTGGTAGTAGACCTCGGCCCGCGTCGGATCCAGGCGCGTGACGTCGAGGAAAAAGGCGTAGTTGCCCAAGTTGCCGGCGTGGCTCGGCTCGAGGTCGATCGCCTCGAGGAACAGGCGCTCGGCTTCGTCGTGCCGCTTGCGCGCGACCGTCAGGAACAGAGCGTAGTTGCCGAGGTTCGAGGCATGCTTCGGATCGGCCGCGATCGCCCGCCTATAATAGTGCTCGGCCGCGTCGTAGTCCTTTTTGATCTTCCGCAGGAAGATGGCGTAGTTACCCAGCAGGACGGCGTCGTTGGGGAACTCCGCCACCCCTTCCCGATAGATTTGGTCGGCCAGGGCGGGGTCGTTGTGGGCTTCGATCGCCCGCAGGGTGTAGCCCCAGGCCCCCGACAGCGAGGCGGTGGAAGCCGCGGAACTCCGCTCCAGCGCCTCCCGGGTGGCCATGTCGCCTTCGGCCTTTTCGCCCAGCTTGTAGTCCTGCAGCGCCCTGACATATCTGTCCCGGGCCCGGGTCCAGCGGTCCTCGGCGGGGTGGTCGATCTTCAAGCTGCCACGCAGCATGTGCATGACCCGGTCGAAGTCGCGATGGTCCACCCGGATAGCTTCCCGCTTTTCCAGCCATGCCGCCATGTCCTCCGACGGATCGTCGAGCCCCACCCAGAAGATCGGCGGGGCCAGCCCCGGCAGGGGGCACTTGCTGAGGAAGGCGTTGATGCTCCGGTCGTTGCCCCCGTAGCCGAGGAAGACCATCGCGCTGTTGCGCAGGAAGGGATGTAGGTGCTCGGCCACCGCATCGTCGATGGCGGCGGTTTCGCTGCTCAGGTTCTTGGGGTCCAGGTGCGCGTCGCCGTGCAGCTTGATGATCGTCGGCCGGCTCAGGCTGATCCGCGCATAACGGGCGACGGCCTCGTGGGCGATCATCTGTGGCCGGACACCGAGATTGCCGTACAGATAGACCGCCTCGGCGATCAGGTCGTCGAAATTGGTGGTGAGGACGGTGTTGCAGCGACCGCCGATCGCCGGATTGGTGATGATCTGGGCCAGGGTGGCGTAGCCGTATGCGGCCTCGCCGCGCGCGCAGACCCGCTCGATCTCCTGCTGCCGATCGGCGGCGTTGGGGTGTCGCTCCTCGAAGACCTCGGCATAGGCCCGCGCGGGGCAGGCCGGATCGTAGGTCGCGAAGGTGCTCGTCGCCCAGGCCTGGCGCTCCAGGTCGGGCGCGCGCATCTCGTGCAGTTCCTCGACCCAGCGCGTGACCAGGCCGCCAGCCGCCGGTATTCCCGAGCTGATCGAGCATCCGGCGCCCAGGAACCAGACGACTTCCAGGCTGTCGTCGACGATCCTCTGGCGAATACGCTCCGCGAACTCCAACAGCTTAATGCGTTTCATGTGGCCCCCCGGTCCTTAACTATGACCAGAGGTTGAAGTCAGGGCAACCACACGGCGGATCCAGACAAGGACGGAAGGCGGAATGCCCTTTCACGTGGCGCTTCGACGGATCGGGAGAGAATGAGAACGCCCGCCCCGGCTAGCCGGGGCGGGCGTCCTGGTTTCAGGTCGTGACGGCGAAAAGGCCTACTTGTTGACCTTGGCGTCGGTCGAGGCGCTGCCGCCCACCGAGGCCGAGGCCCCGTCGCGAGTGGCCGAGCCGGAGACGCCGACCGAGCCGGCGCCGTTGCCCCCGCCCAGCTTGTTGCCGGCGCCGGTCGCGGTCGAACCGCCCAGCGAACCCGACACGCCGTTGGTCGACAGGTCGCCGGCCGCGTTGGCCGCGCCCGAGGCGTTGGCGGTGGCCGAACCGGCCGTATMGGTGGCCGAGCCGACGACGGCGTCGGCGGCCGAGCGGCCCTTCCGGGCGGTCCGGCCGGCGGTGTCGCGGGTGGTCTGGACCGCGTCGCCGGCGCGCTGGCGCGTGCGTTCGGTGGTGTTCTGCAGATGGGAGGTCAGGCCGCTGGTGTCGGGATTGACCTGGCCAGCGCCGCTCAGCGACCCGCCCGCCTGGCCCGTCAGCCCGCCGACCGTGCCGCCCAATCCTCCGGTGAGACCGCCCGAGGCGCCGCCGGATCCGCCGAGGATCTGGGCCTGCACCATGGGGGCGGACAGCAGGACGACCGCGGTGGCTGCGCCCGTCAGGAAGGAAATCTTGCGCATCTTGTTCTCCTATCGATCGACGACTCCGACGGTCGCCTCTCGAACGGTCAGAACGCGGCTGCGGCCGTTTGCTTCCGTGCGGCGAAGATTATTTTCGCTGCCGGAAAGGTTATCCGCCTCCGTTTTCAACCTTAGGGACTTTCAGGGACCACCGAACTGGCGACCCGCCCGCCGCGCGTTTAGAGTGTCCGCAGAGACCAAGGAGACCGCCATGACCGTTCCCGACGAAGAGGTCTTCGCCTTTGTCGACGGCGAGCTGCCGCCCGAGGCCATGGCCCGGATCGAGGCGGCCATGGCGACCGATCCGCAGCTGGCCCTGCGGGTCGAAACCCAGCGCTCGCTGCGCCGGCTGCTGTCGGGTTCCCACGGCGGACCGCCGCGCCAGCCCGAGACGCGCGGCGCGGGACCGGCCCAGCCGCCGCCCGAGGCCAAGGAGGCCGAGGTGATCGCCTTCCCGGGCGCCCAGGCCAAGAAGGACAAGGCCCGCAAGGACAAGGTCAAGGCCAAGGAACTGGTCCGGCCGCGCGAGGCCAAGGCGCCCAAGCCCGGCGACGGGTCGGGTCGGGGTTTCCCCACCTGGATCGGCCTGGCCGCCTGCCTGCTGGTCGGGCTGGCGGTGGGACGCCTGGCCGCGCCGCCGCCGGTCACCCTGAGCGGGGCCGACGATCCGCCCCCGATCGCCGCCGGACCGTTGGCCAAGGCCCTGAACGCCGACGCCTCGGGCGTCGCCGAGGGGCCGGTGCGCGTCGCCCTGTCGTTCAGGACCGCCTCGGGCGTCTATTGCCGCGCCTTCCAGGCCGCCGGCCGCGCGCCCGTGGCCGGGATCGCCTGCCGGGAAGACACCTGGCGGGTGCACGCGACCGTGCCGGACAAGGCCGGGTCGCCGCTGCCGGCCGCCGTCCTGACCGCCGTCGATGCGATGGCCGCCGGGCCGCCGCTGGACGCCGCCGCCGAGGACAAGGCGCGCGCGACCGGCTGGAAGCCGGCGCGATAAGGGGGAGCCGCCCCCCGGCGGAGCCGGAGGGCGGCGGGTCCGAGCCCGCGCAGGGGGGAATGCGGGATGGGCTCGAACCGGCTGGCGCCGGGCGTCGGGTCCTAGGCGATCATGTCCAGGAGGGCGCCCGTCATCTCGTCGGCCGTCCGGATGACGGCGGCGTTGGCCTTGAAATCGGTCTTGGCCGAAACCTGTTCGACGGCCTCGTGGGCCAGGTCGACCTTCTGTTCGGCCTGGGTCTGCTCCGCGCCCCAGGCGACGGTGCGCTGGGCGCTGGCGGTGAAGCGGTCGGCGGCGGCGAACATGCCCGCGGCGGCGGTGTTGAGGACCTGCACGACCATCTCCCTGACCCGTTTGCTTGGGGGTTGCCGGGTCAATGTGTGGCGCTTCGGTTAAGCGGTGTTCACCAAACGAGGTGAAGTTACACGGTTAATCGTGGAATCCCGCGCGGGGCGACCGCCCGTCTTCGCGGCGCCGAACTAGACGCTGATGTCGACGAGGACCCCGGCCAGTTCGCCGGTGGCCTGGCCCAGGGCCGCCCCGGCCGCGGCCGTCATCTTGACGTTGGTCTGGGCGACGGCCAGCTGGGTCAGATCGACCGGCGGCGGGGCCTGGGGCGCGGCCGGACGCTGGGTGGCGGCGCTGAAGCTGGCGGCGGCGATCTGCACGTCTTTCCCTCGGAAGTCTCCGCCAACCTCGTCGGCAACCCTTAAGTCCAGCTGACCAAGGATGGTAAACGCCGCTCCCGCCCCGGATAACGCGTTCTTTCGGCGGGACTTTTCCGGGAAGATTACAAAAGGTTCAGGTTCGAGAACCTCGACAATCCGCCTCCGTCTGGCCAAGGTTCGCCCCTTTCGCGGGCCGAGCCCGTATTTGGAGCCTGCCTTGATGCCGTTCTCCCGTCGCGCCGCGCTCGCCGGCGTCGCCTTGGCGCTGATCGTCCAGCCCGCCCTCGCCGCGCCCGCCGCGAAAGCCAAGCCGGCGACCGCCGCCAAGCCCGTCGGCTTCAAGCCGTCGGCCGACGCCATCAAGGCGCACATGGGCTTCCTGGCCGACGACCTGCTGGAAGGCCGCGAGGCCGGCACGCGCGGCTACGACATCGCCGCCAACTACGTGGCCGCCCAGTACGCGCTGATGCATGTGAAGCCGGCCGGCGACAACGGGACCTACCTGCAGCAAGTGCCGCTGACCGCCTTCCGCGTGGCCAACGAAGGCGGCGTGTCCTACACCGGCGCCGACGGCAAGTCGGGCGCCCTGACCTTCGGCGAGGACTACCTGCCCTCGGCCCAGGCCCGCCAGGACGAGACCAAGATCACCGCCCCGCTGGTCTTCGTCGGCTACGGCATCGTGGCCCCGGAACGCGGCCGCGACGACTACGCGGGCCTGGACGTGAAGGGCAAGATCGTCGTCATCCTGAACGGCGCCCCCACCGGCCTGCAGACCGAGATCCGCGCCCACTACAGCAACGTCAACACCAAGCGGGTCGAGGCGGCCAAGCACGGCGCGATCGGCGTCCTGACCCTGCCGACCACCGCCTCGGAAAAGAACCGCCCGTTCGCGCGCGGCGTCGGCAACTACCAGGAATGGCGGATGACCTGGAACGACGCCCAGGGCGTGGCCAATGTCCGCGGCGCCTCGGCGCGGGGCCTGGCCACCCTGAGCCTGAAGGGCGGCGCCAAGCTGTTCGCCGGCGCTCCGACCTCGCTGGACGCCGTGCTGGCCGCGGCCGACACGCCCGAAGGCCTGGTCAAGGGCTTCGACCTGCCCACCAACGTCACGATCCAGCTGAAGACCGAGATCGAGAAGCGCCAGAGCAGCAACGTGGTCGGCCTGATCGAAGGCTCGGACCCGACGCTGAAGGCCCAGACCATCATCCTGTCCGCCCACCTCGACCACCTGGGCATCCACGGCAAGGACGCCGACAAGATCAACAACGGCGCGCTGGACAACGCCTCGGGCGTGGCCACCCTGCTGGAGGTGGCGCGCGGCTTCAAGGAAGCCAAGACCAAGCCCAGGCGCTCGATCGTGCTGCTGGCGGTGACGGCCGAGGAGAAGGGCCTGATCGGCTCGGACTACTTCGCCAACAACCCGACCGTGCCCAAGGCCGGCATCGCCGCCGACGTCAATCTGGACATGCCGATCCTGCTGTACGACTTCCAGGACGTGATCGCTTTCGGCGCCGACCGCTCGTCGATCGGCCCGGCCGTGGCCCGCGCCGCCGGCCGCGTCGGCATCGGCCTGTCGGCCGACCCGCTGCCGGAAGAGGGCCTGTTCACCCGCTCGGACCACTACCGCTTCGTCGAGCAGGGCGTGCCGTCGGTGTTCCTGATGACCGGCTTCAAGAACGGCGGCGAGAAGGGCTTCAAGGACTTCCTGGCCACCCACTACCACAAGCCCAACGACGACCTGAACCAGCCGATCAACTACCAGGCCGGCGCCCGCTTCGCCCTGGTCAACTACGAGATCGCCCGCGAACTGGCCGACGCCCCGGCGCGGCCCAGCTGGAACAAGGGCGACTTCTTCGGGAACCTGTTCGGGAAGAAGTAGGGGTTGATCCCCGATCGGGGACAGGCGCATGCGCCTGTCCCCATCAGCTCCGCTCACCTTTCAACCGTCATCCTCGGACTTGTTCCGAGGACCCCTCGCGCCGCTGAACTGTCGTTCGATGTCATGCCGCGACCTCGCCGCTACACGGATCAACCTTCTTCGCGGTTGAAACAGGGGTCCTCGGAACAAGTCCGAGGATGACGGTCGTAGGGATCGCTCATGTTGAACCCATCACGCGACCTCATCCAACCTTGACCCCGCCCCCGCCCGGCGCGATCTAGATCGCTCTGACAAGCCGGAGGCCGGACAGGTGAAGAGCGTTGGCGTCCTGCTGAGGATCGGCCTGATCGTGCCCGCGATCATGGTGGCCGATGTCCTGGTGGCCCAGCACCTGTTCCCGGGCTTCGACGCCGGCGCCCAGTTCATCAGCGAGCTGGGCGGGCCCAAGGCTCCCAATCCGCAGATCTTCAACATCGGCATGATCCTGGCCGGCCTGGCCGGCGTCGCGGCCGGGGCCGGCTTCGCCCACGCTCTGGAGCACGCCGGCGGCCGCCGCCGGGTCTCGGCCTTCGCGGGCCTGTGGGTGGCGATGACCGGTCTGGGCGCCCTGTTCGCCGGCCTGTTCCACTGGCCCGACCCCATGCACCGCGCCTGCGGCGTGGGCCTGGCCATCCAGTTCGCCCCGCTGTTCACCGCCTGGGCCCTGTGGGGCAAGCCGGCGCATCGCCGCCTGGCGCGGTTCTCGCTGGGCTGGTTCTTCTTCTTGCTGATCGTGCTGGCCCTGCTGACAGGCGTGTGGAACGTGCGGACCGGCAGCGACGTGGGCTTCTGGCAGCGCGGCCACGCGGCCCTGGGCCTGCTGTGGCTGGCGATCGCCGCCTTCTGCCTGGAGCGCCACTGGCGGGCCCGCGACCTGATCCCGCCCCTGCCCTCTCCCCAGGCCGGGTCCGACGCCGAGACCGAAGCCGACCCTGACTACGCCCCCGCCGCCTCGTAGGTGACGATCAGGTCGTCCGACGCCAGGGCGTCGCCCTTCAGCGCGTTGACCAGGTCGGCCACCACGGTCTTCTCGTCGAACGGCAGGCGCTCGGCCAGGGCGAAGATCTGGACATGGTAGTGGTGGACGCCGTGGCCGACGGGCGGGCGCGGACCGAACCAGCCGACCGTGCCGTTGTCGTTCACGCCCTGGGTCGCGCCGCCGATCAGGCCCAGGCTCGCATCGTTCGGCAGCCCCTCGGGCAGGCTGGTGGCCTCGCCGGGGATGTTCCAGATCAGCCAGTGCACGAACGGCGTCTCGCGCGGCGCGTCGGGGTCCTCGACGATGATCGCATAGGCCGCCGCGCCCTCCACCGCCGTCCAGACCAGCGGCGGCGAGACGTTGTCGTGATAGGCGCTGTAGCGGTCGGGCAGGCGGCCGTCCGGATCGGTGACGGGCGTCGTCAGGACCAGGTTGTCCTCGCCATAGGGCTGGACACGCTGGATGGCGATCGCGGCGCCGGAATGGTCCGGKGTCTGGGCGTGGGGCATGGCCGTCCTCCTGGGCTCAGGAGATAACCCCCGCCGAGAGGCCCGGTTCACGGCCTCGCTTAGCGCCAGGCGTAGTTGAAGCTGAGGCTGATCCGCTGTTCCTCGGCCTGGTTGGGCGTCACCTCGTGGCGCAGCCAGCTTTCCCACATCAGGATCGTGCCCGGTTCGGGCTGGACATAAACGAACGGCCGCAGCTCCTCCGGGGCGTCATCGTCACGCGTCGGGGCGGCCATCATCATCGGCAGGCGCGGGTCCTCGAACTTCAGGGCCGAGGCGCCGGGCGGGATGGTCACATAGACCGTGCCTGAGATGACGCTGTGTGGGTGGATGTGGCCGGTGTGCTGGCCGCCCGGCTCCAGGATGTTGATCCAGAAACTGTCCATGACCAGCTTGCCGCCGGCCAGGTCGAAGTGGAGCGCCTTGGCGAAGGCCAGCGCGTGCTTGTCGAGTTTCTTCCTGAGGTCGGCGAACAGGCTGTCGCGCTGTGCCAGGTCGTCCAGCGAGGCGTAGGAGGTGTAGCCCAGATAGCCCTTCTTCTCGGCCCAAGCCTGGCCGGCGTCGTCGTCCTCGGCCACGGCGATGCAGGCGTCGTGGAGGTCGTCGATGAAGGCCTCGAAGCCCTTCTCGCCGACGAGGCTGGCTTCATAGAGCGGCGTAACGAAGAGCGGGCGCGTGATCATGGGGCGGGTCATAGCGCCCCTCGTGATTGACGACAAACCCCGAATGGAACATCATGAGAACATGGCTCGCGACGACGTCATCCTGAGGATCGATCCGGATCTCGCTGAACGGCTGAACGCCCGTGCGCAGGCGGCGGGACAAACCGTAGAGGACTACGCGCTCGGCATCCTGGCGCAAGCTGTCGAAGAACCGGGGTTCGGAGAAAGCGAGACCTCGTGGAGCGGAGCGCCGAATGCTCGCTTCCCCAAACGCGACGCCGCTTACTGGGAAGACATTCAACGCATTTGCGACGAGACAGACCGCGATGGCGGTATTCCTTGGGAGCAGGTCGAAGCCAGGCTGCGAAACTTCGGCCAGAAGCGCTGATCCGTGCGTCGCATTGAGCTTTCCAGGCTCGCGGGTATCGATGTCGATCGCCTGGAAGCATGGCTTGTAGGCAACGGCGCGCCATACGCTTCAGACCTGGGCGACGTGTTGGCTGACGCCATTGACAGCTTGCGAGATTTTCCAGAGCGGGGCCGTCATTCCGGCTTCGGCGAATTGCGCGAACTGGTCGTGCCGTTCCGCACCTGGGGTTACGTCGTCACCTATTCCGTGAGTGTCAGCAGCGTGATCATCGCGCGCATTCATCACGGTCTGGAAGATCGCTGACCGCGCCAGACTCGCCTATATGTCGCTCGTGAACGACGCGACCACCGACACCCCCGCCGCCAACGCCCTGAAGGGCGCCGCCCTGATCAAGGACGAAGTCACGCGCCTGCCCGACGGGCCTGGCGTCTACCGGATGATCGGCGAGAACGACGAGGTCCTGTACGTCGGCAAGGCCAAGAGCCTGAAGAAGCGTGTCATCCAGTACGCCCAGGGCCGCTTCCACACCAACCGCATCGCCCACATGGTCGACGCTACGCGGGCCATGGAGTTCGTCACCACCCGCACCGAAGCCGACGCCCTGCTGCTCGAGATCAATCTGATCAAGTCGCTGAAGCCCCGCTTCAACGTGCTGCTGCGCGACGATAAGAGCTTTCCCGAGATCATGATCCGCCGGGATCACGACGCGCCCCAGCTGCGCAAGCATCGCGGCGCCCACACGATCAAGGGCGACTATTTCGGACCGTTCGCCAGCGCCGGGGCGGTGAATCGCACGCTCAACACCCTGCAGAAGGCGTTTCTTCTCCGCTCGTGCAGCGACAGCGTCTACGAGACCCGCTCGCGGCCCTGCATGCTGCACCAGATCAAGCGCTGCGCGGCGCCCTGCACTGGCCTGATCGGCAAGGACGACTACCAGGCCCTGGTCGACCAGGCCGAGGCGTTCCTGCGGGGCAAGTCGCGCGCGGTGATGGCGTCGATCGCCCAGCAGATGGAGGCCGCCGCCGAAGACCTGGAGTTCGAGCGCGCCGCCCGCCTGCGCGACCGCATCCGCGCCCTGGCCTCGGTGGCCCAGGAGAGCCAGATCAATCCCGAGACCGTGGACGAGGCCGACGTCGTGGCCCTGCACGTCGAGGGCGGCCAGGCCTGCGTGCAGGTGTTCTTCTTCCGCGCCAGCCAGAACTGGGGCAACCGCGCCTATTTCCCGCGCGTGACCGGCAACGCCGAGGAGGGCGAAGGCGAGGGAGAGACCAGCACCGAGGAGCAGCGGATCCTGACCGCCTTCCTGGGCCAGTTCTACGACGACAAGCCCATCCCGCGCCTGATCCTGACCAATCTGGACCCGGCCGACCGCGACCTGCTGGCCGAGGCCTTCGCCCTGAAGAGCGGCCGCAAGGTGGAGATCAGCACCCCCAAGCGCGGCGAGAAGGCCGACCTGGTCGGTCACGCCCTGACCAACGCCCGCGAGGCGCTGGGGCGGAAGATGGCCGAGGGCAGCGCCCAGACGAAGCTGCTGGCCGGCGTTTGCGAAGCGTTCGGCCTGGAGGCCCCGCCCGAGCGGATCGAGGTCTACGACAACAGCCACATCCAGGGCACCAACGCCGTGGGCGGCATGATCGTGGCTGGGCCGGAAGGCTTCATGAAGGGCCAGTACCGCAAGTTCAACATCCGCTCGACCGAGCTGACGCCCGGCGACGACTACGGGATGATGAAGGAGGTCCTGCGCCGTCGCTTCTCCCGCCTGGTCAAGGAAGAGGAAGAGGGCGACAGCGAGAACCGCCCCGACCTGGTGCTGGTGGACGGCGGCAAGGGCCAGCTGGACGCGGCGCTTGAGGTGATGGCCGACCTGGGCGTCGACGACATCGCCATCGTCGGGGTGGCCAAGGGTCCGGATCGCGACGCGGGGCTGGAGCGGTTCTTCCTGCCCGACAAGGTCCCGTTCATGCTCGAGCCCAAGTCGCCGGTGCTCTACTACCTCCAGCGCCTGCGCGACGAGGCCCACCGCTTCGCGATCGGCGCCCACCGCACCCGGCGCTCGATGGACCTGAAGAAGAACCCGCTGGACGAGATCGAGGGCGTGGGTCCGGGCCGCAAGAAGGCCCTGCTGCACGCGTTCGGCTCGGCCAAGGGCGTGGCGCGGGCGGGGGTGGAGGACCTGGTCAAGGTCGAGGGCGTCAGCCAGCCCCTGGCCGAGCGGATCCACGCGTTCTTCCGGAAGGGGTAGGGCGCCCTACTCCCGCGCCGACAGCTCCAGCCAGTCGAACTCCTCCTCCAGCGCCCGATAGGCGTCGTCGCCGATCTCGCCGCGGTGGCGAAGGTCGGTGAGGGTCTGGCGCGAGACCTCGACCACCCGCCGACGCAGGGCGTTGTCGGCCGACTCGCGGGCGTTGCGGCCCTGACGGGTCTGGCTCAGCGCGTCGCCGTATTCGCGGCGCAGGGCCTCGGCGGCCGGGCTGTCGTCGCCGTCCAGCGCCGCCAGCATGGCCTTCAGCGTCGCGGCGCGGGCGATCTTCAGCTCCTTGCGCACCGGGTCGTCGTCGGGCAGCGGCAGCACGGCCAGCAGCGGCTTCAGGGTCAGGCCCTGGATCACCAGCGTGCCCAGCACCACGGCGAAGGCCGCCAGCTGGATGAAGTCGCGATAGGGGAAGCCCGCGGGCAGGGCCAGGGCGGCGGCCAGGGTGACCATGCCGCGCATGCCGCACCAGGCCACCACAAGGCCGCCGGACGCCGTGGGCGCGGCCATGCTGGACCGGGCCAGGCGCACGCCGAACCAGTGGTTCTTCAGCCGCACCCCGGTATTGTAGCTCATCACCCAGGCGATGCGGATGACGATCACCGTCGCCAGCACCACCCCGGCCCCGCGCAGATAGGTCGCTCGCTCGTGCGGCGACAGGCCCTCCAGGATCGGGCCGATCTGCAGGCCGATCAGGGTGAAGGCCAGGACGTTCAGCACCACCGTCGCCGACTCCCAGACCGCGAAGGACGGCACCCGCAGGCGGGCGGCCATCGGGCGGCTGGTGCGCCGGGCCAGGGCCACGCCGTAGACGACGATGGTGATCACCCCCGACAGCCCCAGCCGCTCGGCCAGGATCCAGACCCCGAAGGTCGAGACGAACTGGATGATCACCGAGCTGGGCACGTCGCTCAGCCGGCCCAGCAGCGGGGTGGCAGCCCGCGCCAGCAGCCAGCCGACCGCGACGCTGCCCACCGCCACCAGGGCGAAGGTCGGCGCGGCGTGGACCAGGCTGAAGCCGCCGGCCGCCGCCCCCACCGCCAGGCGGTAGATCAGCAGGGCCGAGGCGTCGTTGAGCAGGCTCTCGCCCTCCAGGATCTTGAGGATGCGATGCGGCGGACGCACCGTGCGCAGCACGGCCAGGGCCGCCACGGCGTCGGGCGGGGCGACCACCGCGCCCAGGGCGATGGCCGCCGGCCAGGGCATGGCGGGGAACAGCAGGCGGGCGACGACGGCCACGCCGACCGTGGTCAGGCTCACGGCGATCAGCACCAGGGCCGACACCGGCCGCCAGTTGTCCTTCAGGTCGCGCAGCGAGGAGTCGTAGGCCGCGTCCAGCAGCACCGGGGCGATGAACAGGGCCAGGATCAGCTCCGGCTCCAGCTCCAGCCTCGGTGTCCCCGGCATCAGGGCCACCGCCGCCCCGCCCAGGGCCAGCAGGGCCGGATAGGGCGCGCCGATCCACCGGGCCAGCGCCGACAACAGCACCGCCCCCAGCAGCAGGGCCAGGATCCATTCGAAGACCAGCATGGGTACAGCGTCGCTGGTTGGCGGCGAATTGGCAAATGGTGGGGGAGCCGACACTTGCCCCCACCTGACCGCTACGCGGTCTGTCCGCCCCCATGGGGGGCGGAGGACGCCCCACCGAGCCTCTTCCCCCTATGGGGGAAGACGACCGCGAAGCGGTCCGTAGGGGGCAAGTGGGTGCGCCGCTGAGCCCTACGCCGCCCGGCGCGCCCCGGTCCGCCCGATCCTGAACCGCCCCACCAGCGCCGACAGCCGCTCGCCCTGGCCCGCCAGGGCCTGGTCGGCGGTACGGGCCTGGGCGACCATGGCCAGATTCTCCTGGGTGAAGCGTTCCAGCTCGGCGACGTCGGCGTTGACGGCGGTCAGGCTCTGGGCCTGTTCGCGCACCGAGGCGGCGATGCGGGTGGCGGCGGCGTCGATGTCGGCCATGCGGCCGGCCACGCCGGTCAGGGCTTCGCCCGTGCGACCCACCAGGCCGACGCCGGCGGCGACCCGGGTCCCGGACTCGCTGATCAGACCCTTGATCTCCTGGGCCGAGGTGGCCGAGCGCTGGGCCAGGGCCCGCACCTCCTGAGCCACCACCGCGAAGCCGCGACCGGCGTCGCCGGCCCGAGCGGCCTCCACGCCCGCGTTCAGGGCCAGCAGATTGGTCTGGAACGCGATCTCGTCGATCAGGCCGACGATGTCGCCGATGCGGCGGGCCGAGGCGTCGATGTCGCCCATGGTCGAGGCGGCCTGGCCCACCACGGTCCCGCCCTGCTCGGCCTGGGTCCGCGCCGTGGCGACCAGGCGGCGGGTCTCGTCGGCGCCCGACGAGGTCTCGCCCATGGCGCCGGTGATGGCGTTCAGCGAGCCGGCCGTGCGCTCCACCCCGGCGGCCTGGCGCGCGGTGCGGTCGGCCAGGGCGCCCGAGGCGTCGCTGAGCGTGCGGGCCGCCTCGCCGATGGCGTCGCTGGCCTCGGCGATCTCGCCGATCGCCGTCTCCAGGCTCTCGACGGCGGTGTTGAAGTCGCGGCGCAGGGGTTCGTAGACCTCGGCGAACGGACCCCGGATGCGGCGGCCCAGGTCACCCTCGGCCACGGCGGCCAGGGCCGCACCCACCTCGCGGACCACGGCGGTCTGCTCGTCGATCGACAGGCTGAGGGCCGCGGCGCGGTCGCGGTCGGCGTCGGCGGCGCGGCGCAGGGCGTCCTGCTCGTCGCGCAGGGCCTGGGCTCGCGCCAGCTCGGACCGCAGGGTCTCCAGCGCCCGGGCGATGGCCCCGATCTCGTCGGCGCGGGCGGTCTCGGCCACCGGCTGGTCGTAGCGGTGCTCGGCCAGGCCCCGCACCGTCTCGCGCAGGCCCAGCAGCGGCCGGGCGATCAGCCGGCGCGAGGCCACGGCCAGCACGCCCAGGGCGGCCAGCAGCATCAGCAGGCCGCCGATCGCCATGCCCACGGCCAGCTTGCGGGCCGGGGCCATCAGGGCGTCCTCGGTGACGTCCACGACCATGACCCAGGTCGCGCCCGAGGCCAGGCGGATCGGGGCCACCAGGCGCTGGGCCGGGCGGCCCTTGATCTTCACGCCCTCGACCACCGCCGGACGGCCGTCGGCCATGGCCTTGCGGACCACGTCCAGCCCCGGGTCGGCATAGGCCTTCATGCGCAGCGCCGCGTCGGGGTGCGAGACCCACAGCCCCTTGGGCGAGACCAGCATGGCCCGGCCGTCGTCGAAGGGCTTCAGGGCGTTCAGGCGGGCGGCGATGTCATCCAGGGCCAGGTCGGCGCCCATGACCCCGACGGTCTTGCCGTCGACCACCACCGGATAGGTGATCGAGGTCATCAGGACCATCTTCTGCTTGCCGCCGTCGGCGACGTTGTCGGAATAGGGCTCCAGGATCGCCGGGCGACCGCTGTCGAAGCTGGTGGTGTAGAAGTCCTCGCCGAACTCGGCGTCCTCGCCCTGCTCGGCGGTCAGGGTCTGGCCGTCGCGCACCCAGTAGCCGACGAACCGGCCCATCGGGGTCGAGCCCAGGTCGGCGCGGCCGGCGACCGCGGCGTCGTCGCCCAGGGCGCCGGGCTGGAACATCAGCCAGCCGCCCAGCATGGCCTTCGAGGCCGTCGACACCGGCTTGAGCTGGGCCATGTAGAGGGCGCGGTCGCGTTGGCCCGAGGCGTAGGAGGCGGCGAACATGCCGGCGGCGGAACGCACCACCGCGTCGGCGTCGTCCAGGTCGTTCTTGACGCCCTGGGCGGTCTCCTGGGTCATGCTGGCGGCGTAGCGCTGGGCCAGGGCCTGGACCGCATGGCCGCTCTGCCACGAGATCAGCAGCGACCCCAGCAGCAGCAGCGCGCCCAGGGCCGCCCCGCCCGCGGCCATCAGCTTGCCCGCCAATGACAACCGTCCGAACGCTCCGGTCATCCTTACTCCCCCCGACTCAACTCGAACGGCGGAGGAAAGAGGGTAAACCTTGCGGAACGCTGAACGGCGAGCGCCGCTATTCGACGCTGAACGCCAACCCCGCCTTGCTCTGCAGCCGCTCCACCAGCTTCCCTCGCAGCGCCGCGCCCGGCGTCCAGACGCCGCCGGCCACCTCGGGCGAGGCGACCAGGCACAGGGCCGTCTCGGCGATCATCTTGCTGGTCGAGCCGTAGCCGGGGTCCTTGTCGCCCTTGACGCCGGCGCGGACCTGGCGGCCGTCGTCGGCGATGGCCACGAACAGCAGGTCGTAGAAGCCGGCCTCGCGCTCGTCCTTGCTGGGGCCCTCGCCCGGCTTGGGGCCGCCCTCGGCGCCCATGGCGGCGTTCATGGCGGCGACGGCCTTGGCCCCGGCCTCGCCCGCCTCGCCCGGGCCGGTCAGCATCATCTCGTCATAGACGAAGTCGGCGCCGTACGGCTGGTCCATCAGCCAGTTGGAACGGTGGACGTTGCGGGTGTTGATCGCCGCCATCACGAACGGCGCGGCCCAGGAGTCCAGGTCGTCCTCGTGGATCACCGCCGCGCCGTGCGGCTGTTTCGGGCCGGCGAAGTCGGGGGTCAGGGCGAAGGGGTCCTTCAGGTACTCCAGGATCTGCGGATCGCGGGCCGCCGCCGCCATGGTGGCCTTGAGGCTGGCCGCCGTGCCGCCCGAGAACCCGCCGCGCATGCCGCGCACCCGGCCCTTCACCCGCGCGGCCGGGGCGCCGAACACCCGGGCCGCCTCCTGCTGCACGAACCAGACGCCCAGCTCGAACGGGATGGAGTCGAAGCCGCAGGAGAAGACGATCCGCGCGCCGTTGTCCCGGGCCGTCCGCTCGTGGGCGTCGATCATCTGGCGCATCCAGGCGGGCTCGCCGCACAGGTCCAGATAGTCGGTCCCGGCCTCGGCGCAGGCGGCCACCAGGTCGGAGCCGTAGAGCTGGTAGGGACCGACGGTCGTCACAACCGCTTTGGTCCGCTGGACCAGCCGGCGCAGCGAGGTCGGGCTGTCGGCGTCGGCGACGATCAGCGGCGTGTCGACCGGAGCCCCGATCTCGTCGCGGACAGCGGCCAGCTTGTCGGCGCTGCGGCCCGACATCGCCCAGCGGACGTCGGGGTGGTGCCTGGCGAAGTGCTCGGCCACCAGCCGGCCGGTGAAGCCGGTCGCGCCGTGGACGATGACGTCGAATTCCGCTGACGGGTTCATGAGGTCGCCTCCCGAGGTTTCTTATCGTTGGGAGGCAGAGTGGCGCGGATGCGGGGCGGAGGCAAACAGGTGTTCGTGCGGCGAACACTTGCCCCCTACGGGTCGCTCCGCGACCGTCTTCCCCCAGAGGGGGAAGAGGCGCCGCGCTTTGCGTCCTCCGCCCCCTATGGGGGCGGACAGACCGCGAAGCGGTCAGGTGGGGGCAAATGGGTGAGCMACGGACTAGGAAGCCTTCGGCTTCAGCGCCAGCAACCCCACGAAGCTCAGACCCGCCGCCACGGCCAGATAGCCGCCCACCGGAACCAGCCCGCCCTTGTCGGCCAGGGCCTGGGCGATCATCGGCGCCAGGCCGCCGCCCAGGATGCCGCCGAGGTTGAAGGCGGCCGAGGCGCCGGTGTAGCGCACCCGGGCCGGGAACAGGTCGGGCAGGAAGGCGCCCAGCGGGCCGTAGACGAAGCCCATGACCAGCAGGCCGATGGCCAGGAAGGCGCCGATCGTCGGCAGCGAACCGGCCACCATCATCAGCGGCAGCAGGGCGCCGACCCCGACCGTCATGGCGCAGCCGGCCATCAGCACGCGGCGCGGGCTGGTGGCGTCGGCCCAGTAGCCGGCGACGACGATGCCGCCGGCCATGAACAGGATGGCGATCAGCTGGGCGCTCAGCATGGCCGTGCGGCCATAGGCCAGGTCCTTGGCGCCATAACCAAGCGCGAATGCGGTCATCAGATAGTAGACGGCGAAGCAGCAGACGGCCGCGAGCGTCCCGCACAGGGTGGCCTTCCAGTGGTCGCGCAACAGCTCGCCCAGCGGCACGGCGGGCGGCGCCTCGTGGGCGATGGCGGCGGCGAAGGCCGGGGTCTCGGTCAGCTTCAGGCGGATCCACAGCCCCACCCCGACCAGCACGACGCTGCCCAGGAACGGCAGACGCCAGCCCCAGGCCAGGAACTGGTCCGGCGTCAGCACCAGGCCCAGGATCAGGAACAGGCCGTTGGCGGCGATGAAGCCGACCGGCGCTCCCAGCTGCGGGAACATGCCGAAGCGGGCCCGCCAACCGGGGGGCGCGTTCTCGACGGCCAGCAGCGCCGCCCCGCCCCACTCGCCGCCCAGGCCGAAGCCCTGGCCGAACCTCAACAGGCACAGCAGGGTCGGGGCCAGCCAGCCGGCCATGGCGTAGGTGGGCAGGAAGGCGATGGCCAGGGTCGAGCCGCCCATCAGCACTAGCGACGCCACCAGGGTCGACTTCCTGCCGATCCGATCGCCGAAATGGCCGAACACCGCCGCGCCCAGCGGCCGGGCCAGGAACGCCACGCCCAGGCTGGCGAAGGCGGCCATCTGCTGCAGGCTGGGCGACTTGGACGGGAAGAACAGCTGGCCGAACACCAGCGAGGCGGCCGTGGCGTAGATGTAGAAGTCGTAGAACTCCACCGCCGTGCCCACCAGGCTGGCGGTCAGCACGCGGCGCGTGGAGTTGGTCGCGGTCGGGGAGGAGGTCATGAGCAGGCTGCTTCCGGAAACTTCGCCATGGCTTGGCGACCCGGACGCGCGGCGTCAACCGTGCGGGAGAAAAAACGACCCCGCGAGACGACCTTTTCGTGCCGGGACGATCAACTCGGTTCCGCCATCTCCAGCATGAGGGCATGGACTTGCGCGCGACGCCCGTCGCCCACCGCGCCGGCACGCTTCACCCCAAGGTTGTCTACCCCGCGCCCTATACTATAGTGACGCTTCGATTGGGGTTTGAGGGGATCCGATGACGATCAGGCCTTGGGCGCGCGCGGGCGCGGCACGTCTCGGCGCAGGCCTCGCCGGCGTCGCGCTGGCGGCGGCGTTATCGACCCCGGCCGCCCTGGCGGCGGACGCGCGGGACAGCGCCTGGTCGGCGTGCGACGGCTACGGCAAGCCGTCCAAGTCCGGCGACGGCATGAMCAAATACGCCCTCACCATGGTGATCTTCAATTCGCCGGACGCGGGCGACACGGGCCGCAGGCAGCAGGGCCGGGGCTCGGCCGCCGTCGACCTGTGCACCCACGCCGTGGCGTTCACGCCCGAGGCGCACTGGCGCCGCCGGGTCAGCCTGCTGCAGGCGCGCGGCCTGCACCGGATGGAAACCTCCGACATGACGGGCGTGCTCGAAGATTTCGACATGGCCCGGACCTTCGGCGCGGCGGGCGCCGACGACGCGCTGTACCAGCGCAGCCAGGGCGTCGGGCTGGACATCGCTCGGGCCTACGCCCTGCGCCGCCTGGATCGGATCGCCGAGGGCCGCGCGCTGGCCCTGCGGACCCTCGACGAACGGCCCTACGCCCGGTCGCCGCTATCGGCCACGCTGATGGCGCTGGGCCCAAAGGCGGAGGACGGCGACTACGCCAAGGTCAGCCGCGCCCTGGCCCGCCTCGACCCGCCCCTGCGCGGCCCACTGTTCCTCGACGCCGCCGAGCAGGGCGATTTCGCCACCGCCATCGCGCTCTACCCGTATCTGTCGCCGCCCAGGAAGTCCGACACCTGGGGCCTGGATCCCCTGGACAAGGCCATCGAGGAGATCCGGAGCTGGGCGGCGGGGGAAACCTACAAGACCGAGGCCGCCGGTCACTACGCCTACGCCCTGGCGGCGTCGGGGCGGTCAGCCGAGGCCCGCGCGGCCCTCGCGGAGGCCAAGACGCGCGTCGAGACGGCGCGACCGCCCTCGCCGGTCGACCCCAAGCCGCGTTTCGACAACGCTCGCGCGGCGGCGGTCAAGGCCCGGGACAACACGCTGCGGGACAGCCAAGCCAGTCTCGCCCTCTGGACCGATCTGGTCGAACGCCGGATCCAGGTGACCGAAGGCAAGGCGGAGGCCGTAGCCGACGGCTTGAAGACCGCGCCCCTGCCCCGCAACGCCGGCGGCGCGGACCTGCTGTCCGCCCTGACCGCCGCGTTGCCCGGCGACAACCAGCCCGCCGTCAAGGCCGTCGCGGACCTGCGGACCCAGCTGCGCGCGCGCTTGCGATCCGGCGGCCAGGACGATCCCGCCGCCCTGTCCGCGCTGCTGCCCCAGGCCGAAACCCGCGATCGGCTGGAGGCGTGGCGGGAAACCAAGCCGACGCTGCTGGCCAGCGTCTACGGCTACTACCATGTGGCCGAGACCGACGGTCGGGTCAGGGTGCATGTCCGCGGCGTGAAGGCCCCGGGCCCGGTGATCGAGGAGATGGCCCTGCTGCGCGCCGCCCAACTGGCGCTGGAAAGCGGTCACCACGGCTTCGTGCTGGTGGACCGCTCCGACGTCAATTGGACGATCAACGGCTACTACATGGGCTCGTTGGCGAGCGAGAGCCCGGGCGGCTTCGAGAGCGAGATCGTCGTGCGCTTCGTCGATCCCAAGACCACGACCGCGCCGCCCTGGCTGGTCCTGGACGCCGACGCGCTGCGGGCGGCGCTGGAACCGCTCTACGTCAAGACCTCGGTGGCGGCGGTCGCGTCCAAGGCCGGCGCCCCCTAGCCCCATAGAGCATAGCCCTTCGCCGCCTTCATGCGTTAGAACCTCCGCCATGAAAGCCCTGCCCAACATCCTGACCTCCGCGCGCCTGGTCATCGCCCTGTTCATGTTCGTGGCCCTGGCCGCGGCGGCGGGCGGCGTGCCGTGGCTGAGCGACCAGCTCAGCGTCGAGCAGTGCATGTCGCTGGAGCGCTGGGCGTTCGTGGCCTTCGTGGTCGCCGCGGTCACCGACTTCTTCGACGGCTGGCTGGCGCGCAAACTCGATGCGGTGAGCATCTGGGGCGCCATCCTCGACCCGATCGGCGACAAGATCCTGGTCTGCGGCGCCCTGCTGGGCCTGATGGCCCTGGGCCCCAATCCGCTGGTCATCCTGCCCGCCGGCCTGATCCTGTTCCGCGAGTTCGCCGTCAGCGCCCTGCGCGAGGTAGGGGCCGGCAAGGGCGTGAAGCTGCCCGTCACCCTGCTGGCCAAGTGGAAGACCACCCTGCAGCTGGTGGCCATCGGCGCCGAGATGATCCTGGCCTCGTGGGCCGCCTTCCACCTGCCGACCGACGCGTCGGTGGTGACGCCCGCCACCTACGGCGCCCACGCCCTTCTGTGGCTGGCCGCCGTGGTCACCCTGATCACCGGCGCCCAGTACTGGGAAGCGGCGCGCAAGGCGCTGGTCTAGGACCTGCGCCGTACGGCAAGGGCCGCGACATAGGCCTCCATCAGGCGCACCAGCTCGTCCTCCAGCGCTTCCGGGTCCAGGTTCAGCGCCGGCTCGGCGGCCGCGGCGCGCAGCAGACCGATCACCGCGTGGGTCAGGACGAAGGCCGTCTCGGGCGTCAGCTCGACCTCCAGCCGCGCCTTGCCGGCGATGGCGGCCAGGAACGCCTGGTGGTGGTGCAGCAGCATGCCGTCCTGGCTCTGGCGGAACAGGGCGTCCAGCAGCACCTGGCGGGTGGCGGGCGAGCCCTCGACGCCGTTCATCAGCGCCCGGACGATGGTCCGCACGCTGCCCAGGTCGGGGCGCTCGATCACCGTCCGGGCGATGGCGTCGCGCACCGCCGCCGCCCGGCGCTGGGCCAGGGCCGCCAGCACGTCCTGCTTGCMGCCGAAGTACTGGTAGAGCGTGCCGATACTGACCCCGGCCCGCTCGGCCACGTGGTTGGTGGTCAGCCGCTCGACGCCGTCGGCCTCGAGAAGTTGAAAGGCCGCGTCCAGGATCGCCTCGATCTTGGCCTCCGCTCGCGCCTGGCGCGGCGTTCTGCGTTGTCTTTCAGCCACTTGCCGGGTCCTCGACCGCCCCTCATCCCGCCGGCCGGAAGGCGAGTAGGAATGTGAGCAATGCTTACATAACCTTCCGGGCGACACCAGGATCCCGAGCGGGTCCGTCACGCCAGGAACACCGATGAGCCTCTCCATCGACCAGGTCCGCGCCAAGGTGGCGTCGCAGAAGACGCTGCTGCCGGCGCTCTACGGAAACGTCGACTTCGACGCCACGCCCGAGCGCTTCACCTGGGACCCGGCCCTGGCCGTGGTCCGCGACCGCGCGCCGATGGGCGTGGAGGTCACCCAGGAGGACCTGGACCGCGTCCACGCCTACACCATGCTGGGCGACGTGGTGGCCGACGCCTATGCGGCCCTGATCCCGCAGTTCGGCTTCCGCCGGCTGATCGACCTCCTGACCCGCGCCTGCGACCAGGGGATCGCGGCCGTGCCCGACGCCCCGCCCGAGCTGGTCGCCTTCATCGCCGCCATGGAGGCCACGCCCGACTGGGTGGACATGGACCTGGTGCGCGAGGGCGCGCGGCTGGACCTCAACGCCACCGCCCACCTGGCCCCGTTCGCGGTGCGCGGGGCGTTCATCGCCACCTTCCTGAACAAGTACTCGGCCCTGCCGATGGCCCTGACCGGCACGCTCAGCAACGACAGCGCCGCCCGGCGGGTCAACGAGACGGCCACCTTCTTCGCCACCACCGTCCTGCCCGGGGCGCTGGAGCGGCATGGGGCCGGGTTCAAGGCCGCGGCCATGGTGCGGCTGATGCACTCGATGGTGCGGTTCAACGCCCTGCGCTCGGGCCGCTGGGACGTCGGGGTCTACGGCGTGCCGATCCCGCAGGTCGACCAGATGCCGGCGGGCCTGATCCCGATCTTCCTGATGTCGTTCGACATCCTCGGCAAGGGCCGCCGTCGGTTCACCCGGGAGGAGCGGGCCCGGGTGGAACTGGCGCGCTACCGCTGCTTCCTGCTGGGCCTGCCCGAGGACCTGCTGGCCGACACGCCCGAGGGCGTGGTGCGGGCCATGACGGCGCGCAACTCGACCCTGCGCCAGGGCTTCGACGACGCCACCTGCGGGGCGCTGATCCGCGCCACCATGGCCGCCTACCTGCCGCCCGACCGCTCGCCCGCCAACCGGCTGCACGACCGCATCGAGCGCCGCTTCGCCAAGGTGTTCTTCCTCAAGCATTTCATGAAGGGCGACCGGGCCGCGGCGGCGCGGATGGGGGTCGAGGTCACTTCCGTCGACCGGGCGGTGTTCGCGGCCGTGGCCCTGGGGGTGGTGACCGAGATGACCGCCTTCCGCGCCGCGCGCCATGCGCCGGGGCTGCGGGAGCTCAGCGAGGCGGTGCTGGTGCATCGGGTCCGCCGCCTGCTGGCGCGGTACGGGCACGCGGAATATGTGACGGACGCGGCGCGGTACCGGCCGGCGCACGCGGCGGCGTGATCTACTCCGCCGCCAGAAGCGGCGCGTCCTCGTCGTCGAAAACCTCGGACTCGGTCGGCGCGTGCAGCAGCCAGTCGGCGTCGGGCGCGTCGTGGCCCGCCCGGGTCCGTTCCGCTCGCATCATCAGGGCCAGCCAGCCGGCCCCCGCCGTCAGAAACACCATGATCGCCTCCGAAGCGCTCCGTCGTTGTTGAGAATGACTATCAACAGCGACGGAGGCAAGGCGTCTTTACGGCGGGGTTCGGGTTATTTCGGTGAAACCTAAGCCGCTTGGGCGGCGGCGGCGGCCTTGCGGCGGGCGGCGGCGGCCGCGCCGCGCTTTACGGTGGCCGCTTCCAGCGTGACCTGGCGGCGCTTGGAGGCTTCCAGCTCCAGCACGGGCAGGACTTCCGCCGCGGCCAGCCGCTGAGCCGGCGTGCCCACGACGTCCAGCCGGCGGGCGTTGCCCAGGAGCGTGAGCAGCTCCCGGTCGTTCAGCAGAGGAATCCGCTCGATCAGGGTCATGGTGCAGTCCTCGAAACTCAGCAATTCCCGCAATAGCGCGAGAGAATTTGCTTAACGTTCAAGGCGCTGCTTGGGGTCCAAAACTAATCGCGATTCAAGACGATTCACGATTTCACTTGCTCCCAAGGGTTTCGAGGCCCATGGTGCATTATCGAATTCGCTGCCGTTCGGCCTGCTTTTCCATGCTCTCTTCGCGAGAGCGCCGGACGCGCCTACCGACCCCCAACGAAATTTGATCGACGCGCGGAACTCCTCCGCCGACGAATATTGACTGCAAGGACTACCACTATGGCTACCGGCACCGTGAAATGGTTCAACGGCACCAAGGGCTTCGGCTTCATCCAACCCGACGACGGCGGCGCTGACGTCTTCGTCCACATCTCGGCCGTTGAACGCGCCGGTCTGCGCGGCCTCGATGAAGGCCAGAAGATCACCTACGACCTGGAACAGGACCGCCGCAGCGGCAAGATGGCCGCGGGCAACCTGCAGGCTTAATCGCCTCCTAGGTTCGAAAGACAGATGGGTCGGCGCCTGGCGCCGGCCCATTTTTCTTGCGCGCTCGCTTAGGCGCTTGCGCGCTGTCCTTGGCCGTAACAGGGTTCGCGGGTTTCGGCAGCGAGCTTCGAGCCCATGCGTCCAGCCCGCCTTCTCGTCATCGTCCTGGCCGCCCTGAGCCTGACCGCCTGCGGGTCGCTGTCGCGCGACGCCTACACCGCCGGCGACCTGGCCGGACCGCCGCCCCAGGGCCTGGCCGGGCTGCGCTTCAACGCCAGCGACAGCGAAGCCGCCATCCGCTTCGCCGAACCCGCCCGCAAGCGCGCCTCGGCCCAGCGCACCTTCGACGTCCTGGCCCTGTCGGGCGGCGGCTCGAACGGGGCCTACGGGGCCGGGGTGCTGGCCGGCTGGACCAAGCGCGGCGAGCGGCCGGAGTTCGATATCGTCACCGGCGTCTCGACCGGCGCCCTGACCGCCCCCTACGCCTTCCTCGGCCCCACCTGGGACGACCGCCTGACCGAGGCCTATACCGGCAAGGCGGCCGGCAAGGTGCTCAAGCCCCGCGGCCTGGGCCTGCTGTTCCACACCAGCGTCTACAGCGCCGCCGGCCTGAAGGCCCTGGTCGACGCCAGCGTCACCGACGACCTGCTGCAGGCCATCGTCGCCGAGCACAAGCGCGGCCGTCGCCTGCTGATCGCCACCACCAACCTCGACACCGAGGAGACGGTGATCTGGGACATGGGCGCGATCGCCAGCCGGGGCGACCCGGCCTCGCGCCAGCTGTTCAAGGACGTGCTGGTGGCCAGCGCCAGCATCCCCGGGGTCCTGCCGCCCACCCTGATCGAGATCCAGGGCCAGGGCAGGAGGCTGTCGGAGATGCACGTGGACGGCGGCGTCACCATCCCGTTCTTCGTGGCCCCCGAGTCGCTGCTGCTGTGGACCGCCGCCAAGGGCCAGGTCCGGCCCGGGCGGCTGTACGTGATCGTCAACGGCAAGGTCGGCGGGGCGTTCGGCTTCACCAAGGGCAACGCCGGGGCGATCGTCGGCCGCTCGTGGGACGCCATGAGCAAGGCCCTGATGCGCACCCACCTGGCGGCCAGCAGCGCCTTCGCCCGCCGCAACGGCGGCCAGCTGCTGTACGCGGCCATCCCCGACAGCGCCGACGTCGACACCTCGGGCCTGGACTTCGCCAGCGACAACCGCGAGGCCCTGTTCCGCATGGGCTACGAGCGGGCCCAGGCCGGCTGGGCCTGGAGCCTGACCGACGAGCCCGCCGAGGTCCCGCCGGGGACGCCGACCGTGCCGGCCCCGCCGGCGATCAGCGGTCGCTAGAGCGCGTACTGCAGCAGGTCGGCCATGGTGAAGTCGCCAGCCGGGGCGAGGCTGGGATGCGGCCGGAATCCGGGGAAGCGTCGCAGGAACGACGCCTCGTCGTTCCAGAGCAGACCCACGAAGGTCTCGCCCACGATCCGGCTGCCCACCGGCCCCAGGTGCTGACCGCCGAACGCCGCTGTCGGCCCTTCGGCCTTGCGGCTGTCGCCGTAGAACTCGGCCTCGCGCAGCACGTAGTACCAGAGCGGCGTCGCCCCCTTCAGCCGCCCGTCGGCGACCACCCAGTCGTTGAAGACCGCCTGGCGGCGCGCGTGGGTCTCGGCCAATTCATCGGCGTCTTCCTCGCCCAGCAGCGTCGCGAGTTCGTCGGTGTTGAACCGCGTCCAGCCGCCGGCGTCGTCCGGCCGGTAGATCGTCCGCGACCCGGCGCTCCACAGCACTTCGGGCGGAAGGGCGTTGATCCCAAGGATCCGCGCCGCCTGCTCGCCCGACGGCAACCGCAGATTGACAACCCCGCGCACCAGGTTGCGATAGGCCAGGTTGCGCAGGAAGCTGGTGGACGGGGTGGAGCCCTCCTCGCGGAACTCCGGCAGCTTGGCCAGCGGCTCGACCAGCTGGGCGTCGATCCGATACGACGGCTGCGGCAGCTGGAAGCCCTGGGGCGTCCCGGCGTGGCGGGGAATTTCAAAGAAGAACGACCAGTCGATGCCCCACGTCGCCGGGAGGGCGAAGCCGAAACCGTTGAGGTTCTCCAGTTGCCGGCCGTCGGAGAACACCGGCAGGCGCGGCGGCTGGGGCGAAGTCTCCTCGTCGCCCGTCGTGCCCAGGGCGGCGTCGGCGCCGACCGTCCCGTTCAGCGCGTAGCTGGGGCGCACCATCGAGTGGCCGAAGCGATAGGCCGCCCCGGCGAACTCCACCGGCATATAGGCCCATTTCACCTGGCCGTTCTGATAGTGCCTCAGGTCAGGCGGCCCGCCGGCCACCAGGATGTCGGACAGGGCGTTCGGCTCCAGCACCCGCCGCAGATAGTCGTGCAGGACCAGCCACTGATAGTGCCAACGGACGATGTCGACCGCCGTGCGGAAGCGGCTGGCCGGATCGTCCCAGATGCCGTCGAATGCCTCGATCAGCACGCGGTCGTCCACCACCTTGTTGTGGAAGGCGATGAAGGCGGCCTGGATCTGGACGACGATCCGGTTCTCGTCGTTGCGCTTGTCGCCCAGGATCGCCGGCTTCGGCCCTTTTCCCGGTGGCGGCGGCTGGCCGTGCGGATCATCCAGGCGCAGCACGTCGCGGCGCGCCTGGACCGCTCCCGCGACAGGCGGGTCCAAGTCCGCGCCCAGGCGCAGATGCAGGCCGTCGGCTTCGTAGAGATAGGGTTGGTCGTCGGGCCCGCGGCCATAGACGCAGTCCAGGTCCACGGCGGGGGTCCGGAAATCGGTCAGGGCGGCCACGTCGACGCCCCGCGCTTTCAGCGGCGTGGTGTCCAGGGTGATGTCGTGATCGATGAACTGGCCGAAATAGGTGTAGCCGGCGGAGATCAGCGGGTTCTCGTCGACCGCTTCCGGGACGTCGATCTTCACGCCCAGGTCCCTGGGTTTGACGACGGCGGTCGCGATGGCCAGGAGGCAGGAATCGGGCAGAAGCCGTCCCTGGGCAGAGAACATGCGGCCAAAGCGGCCGAACCCCGCTCCGGGCGGGGCGGCGGCCTCCAGGCCGCGATTGTCGACGCCGTGGGCGGCGATCCTGACGCGCGGCAAGGCCGGGGCGGGAGTGTCTGGGTTAGCCATGGGATATCTCACGCGGGAAGGGGTGAAGCCGGGTTCAGGTCGCGCTGGCCGGGCCTGGCGCTCCTGGCCCAAGACTGCGTCGAGGCCCCCTCGCCGCCTGTGGCGAATGCCACGCTCCGGATGTGTCTTTAGCCAAGCTTCGACCGCCCGCCCGGCGGCGGGGTCCGGCGCGTCGCCTCGCCRAACCCCGCTCCCCGACTCTAGGGTTGCACCAAACCGACTCCCTCTCTAAACGGGCGGCTTAACCTGCAAGATGGTCGGCAGCGGGCGCGCGGATGTGCGCGACCGTGTCTCTGCGCGCGAGTTTCCTATGCCCAAAAGAACAGACATCTCCTCGATCCTGATCATCGGCGCCGGCCCGATCGTCATCGGCCAGGCGTGCGAGTTCGACTATTCGGGCGTGCAAGCCTGTAAGGCGCTGCGCGCCGAGGGCTACCGGATCATCCTGGTCAATTCGAACCCCGCCACGATCATGACCGATCCGGACGTGGCCGACGCGACCTATATCGAGCCGATCACCCCCGACATGGTCGCCAAGATCATCGAGAAGGAGCGGCCCGACGCCCTGCTGCCCACCATGGGCGGCCAGACCGCGCTGAACACCGCCCTGGCCCTGGAATCGGCCGGCGTCCTGGCCAAGTTCGGCGTCGAGATGATCGGCGCCAAGGCCGAGGTCATCGACAAGGCCGAGGACCGTCAGAAGTTCCGCGACGCCATGGACAAGCTGGGCCTGGAATCGCCCCGCTCCAAAGCCGCCCACACCATGGACGAGGCCAAGGAAGGCCTGGAGTTCGTCGGCCTGCCGGCGATCATCCGCCCCAGCTTCACCCTGGCCGGCACCGGCGGCGGCATCGCCTACAATGTGGAAGAGTTCGAGGAGATCGTCGCGCGCGGCCTGGACCTCTCGCCGACCACCGAAGTGCTCATCGAAGAGAGCGTCCTGGGCTGGAAGGAATACGAGATGGAAGTGGTCCGCGACACKGCGGACAACTGCATCATCGTCTGCTCGATCGAGAACATCGACCCGATGGGCGTCCACACCGGCGACTCGATCACCGTCGCCCCGGCCCTGACCCTGACGGACAAGGAATACCAGTGGATGCGCGCGGCCTCGATCGCCGTGCTGCGCGAGATCGGCGTCGAGACCGGCGGGTCGAACGTCCAGTTCGCCGTCAATCCGGCCGACGGCCGCATGGTCGTGATCGAGATGAACCCGCGCGTATCGCGCTCTTCCGCGCTCGCCTCGAAGGCCACCGGCTTCCCGATCGCCAAGGTCGCCGCCCGCCTGGCCGTCGGCTACACCCTGGACGAGCTGAAGAACGACATCACCGGCGGCGCGACCCCGGCCTCGTTCGAACCCAGCATCGACTACGTCGTCACCAAGATCCCGCGCTTCGCCTTCGAGAAGTATCCGGGTTCCGAACCCCTGCTGACCACCGCCATGAAGTCGGTCGGCGAGGTGATGGCCATCGGCCGCACCTTCAAGGAAAGCGTCCAGAAGGCCCTGCGCGGCCTCGAAACGGGCCTGGCCGGCTTCGACGAGGTCGAGATCGCCGGCGCCGATGACCCGGACACCGGCCGCGCGGCCGTGATCCGCGCCCTGGGCACCCCGACCCCCGACCGCCTGCGCGTGATCGCCCAGGCCTTCCGCCACGGCCTGACCGTGGAAGAGGTCAACGCCGCCTGCAGCTACGAGCCGTGGTTCCTGCGCCAGATCGCCGAGCTGATCCGCCAGGAGGGCTGGGTCCGGGCCGGCGGCCTGCCGACCGACGCGCAAGGCTTCCGCGCCCTCAAGGCCCAGGGCTTCTCCGACGCCCGCCTGGCCAAGCTGACCGGCTCGACCGAGAAGGCCGTGCGCAAGGCCCGCCAGGACCTGAACGTCCGCCCGGTGTTCAAGCGCATCGACAGCTGCGCCGGCGAGTTCGCCGCCACCACGCCCTACATGTACTCGACCTACGAGACCGGCGCCCTGGGCCAGATCCCCGAGTGCGAGAGCCTGCCGTCGAACCGCAAGAAGGCGGTGATCCTGGGCGGCGGTCCCAACCGGATCGGCCAGGGCATCGAGTTCGACTACTGCTGCTGCCACGCGGCCTTCGCGCTCGACCAGATCGGCGTCGAGTCGATCATGGTCAACTGCAACCCCGAGACCGTSTCGACCGACTAYGACACCTCCGACCGCCTGTACTTCGAGCCCCTGACGGCCGAGGACGTGCTGGAGCTGCTGCATGTCGAGATGGGCAGCGGCGAGATGGCCGGCGTCATCGTCCAGTTCGGCGGCCAGACCCCGCTGAAGCTGGCCCACGCGCTGGAAGAGGCCGGCGTGCCGATCCTGGGCACCACCCCCGACGCCATCGACCTAGCCGAGGACCGCGAGCGCTTCCAGCAGCTGCTGAACGGCCTGGACATCGCCCAGCCCGAGAACGCCATCGCCCGCACCTGGGACGAGGCCCGGGCCGAAGGCGACAAGATCGGCTTCCCGTTCGTGATGCGCCCGTCCTACGTGCTGGGCGGCCGGGGCATGGAGATCATCCGCGACCACGAGGCCATGGAGCGCTACATCGCCGGGGCCGGCGAGATCTCGCTCGAGCACCCGATCCTCCTGGACCACTATCTGAGCCGCGCCACCGAGGTGGACGTCGACGCCCTGTGCGACGGCAAGGACGTGTTCGTGGCCGGCGTGCTGGAGCACATCGAGGAAGCCGGCGTCCACTCGGGCGACAGCGCCTGCTCGATGCCGCCCTTCTCGCTGAGCGCCGAGACCGTCGAGGAACTGAAGCGCCAGACCGTGAAGATGGCCCTGGCCCTGAACGTCCGCGGCCTGATGAACGTGCAGTTCGCCATCGAGGAGCCGCACAGCGCCAATCCGCGCATCTATGTGCTGGAAGTGAACCCCCGCGCCTCGCGCACCGTGCCGTTCGTGGCCAAGACCATCGGTCGCCCCGTCGCGGCGATCGCCGCCAAGGTGATGGCCGGCGAGACCCTGGCCAGCTTCGGCCTGAAGGACGTCCCCTACGACCACATCGCGGTCAAGGAAGCGGTCTTCCCGTTCGCCCGCTTCGCCGGCGTCGACACGGTGCTGGGCCCGGAAATGCGCTCGACCGGCGAGGTCATGGGCCTGGACTGGATCCGCGAGGGCGAACAGGGCCTGGGCCCGGCCTTCGCCCGCGCCTTCGCCAAGAGCCAGCTGGGCGGCGGCGTCACCCTGCCCACCTCGGGCACGGCCTTCGTCTCGGTCAAGGAAAGCGACCGCCCCTGGATCGTCGAGCCGGTGAAGCTGCTCCAAGCGGCCGGCTTCAAGGTGCTGTCGACCGTCGGCACGCGCGGCTACCTGGCCGAGCAGGGCGTCGAGGTCGAGCTGGTCAAGAAGGTGCTGGAAGGCCGTCCGCACATCGTCGACGTGATGAAGAACGGCGGCGTGCAGCTGGTGTTCAACACCACCGAGGGCAAGCAGGCGCTCGAGGACAGCTTCGAGATCCGCCGCACGGCGCTGATGATGAAGGTGCCCTACTACACCACCAGCGCCGGCGCCCTGGCCGCCGCCCAGGCCATCTCCAGCGCCCCGGCCAAGGCGCTCGAGGTCCGGCCGCTGCAAAGCTACCAGTAAATCCCCGTCCTTCTCCCTTGCGGGAGAAGGTGGCCCGAAGGGTCGGATGAGGGGTCGATAACCAGAACCGCCGCGATCAGCCGAAAGGACCGGTCGCGGCGGTTTTCGTTTGGGCTCCGCTCGAGCGCCCTCTCCCCTTCGACGCGAAAAGCCTGGACGCCACCCCACCTTGAAAGGTCAAGCTTCGCAGTCTATGCGAGCATGACACCGGTAACCGCCGCGCATCATCCGATGACGACGGGGGCGCCGGATGGGGGGAAATCGATGTTCTTTTCGTGGGGTTCCGCGCGCAAGCAGCGCGCTTTCCATAACACCGGCGACCAGCCCTGCCCGCGTTGCGGCAAGGACGAACCGGCGACCGTCGTCCTGGCCTACACCGTGCGCCACGTCTGGTGGCTGTTCCGCTGGGTGACCGGCAAGGCCTATTACGCGATCTGCGACACCTGCCAGGGCCAGTCGCCGCTGCTCAATTCCAAGACCTTCGAGGCCAAGCTCGGCAAGCCGCCGATCGACTTCATGGATCGCCGGGGCTGGGCCGTCGGCCTGGGCGCGGTGGGCGCGCTGATCGCCACCGTCGCCGTCTCCGAGGCCGCCAACACCAAGAACGACCTGGCCTATCTGCGCGCGCCGCGCGTCGGCGACATCTACCAGATCAACTTCGGCGGCAGCGACGACAAGAGCTGCCCCGACTGCGTCTACGGCGCGGCCCTGGTCGTGAAGGCCGACGCCAAGGGCGCCTACATCCATCCCAGCAAGCGCATCTACAACAAGCTCAGCGGCGTCAGCGACTTCACCGGCGGCCCCACCGGCCACGACGCCAGCCAGTATGTCGACGAGACCTACTTCATCCCGACCGCCAAGCTGGTGGACATGCGCCAGCACGGCGAGATGTACGACGTCATCCGCTAGGACGCGCGGACGTTATCCACAGGCCTAGGGCCGGGGACACGCCCTCGCGGCGTGTCCCCCTTCGCCGCGCCGTCCCGTTGCGGCCGTCCTTCCTCCATGCTCAAGTTGGCTGTGAAGCCGCAGGAATGGCCCATGCCGAAGCCGAACCGCGCCCTGGGCGCCGCCGCCCTCACCGCCCTCGCCCTGGCCCTGGCTCTGTCGGCGTCCGCCTGTTCGCCGACCAAGCCGGGGGACGCGGCCCGGATCGCCGTCCAGGCGGCCGAGGCGGCGAACGCGGCAGGCACGGCGACGGACCCTTCCAGCGGCCGCCTGTCGCCCGCCCAGCTGGAGGCGGCCCAGCAGGGCGTGCTGCGCGGCTATCGCGAGGACGCCGCCAGGGTGACGATCCACTACTTCATGGACGACCACGGCGACCCCGCCGAACGTCGCCGCTGRCTGGGTCTGGCGGCCGGCACCGRATCGAGCCTGGCGATCCTGCGCGACGTCTATTTCCTGGCCCACACCGGCGAGCCGGGCGACTGCGCGAAGGCCCGCGCGCTGATCGCCGAGGGCAAGGCGCTGTTCACCCGCGAGATCGCCGCGGCCAAGGCCAAGAACCTGCGCGACGCCAAGGTCCAGGCCCTGACCGACCTGCAGGACCTGGAACGCCAGGTCGCCCACGAAGCCTGCGGAACGGGCGGGGCGTAGAGATTATCCACGGGGGCGGGGGGCGGAGGGACATGCCCTTCAACACCGTCGTCCCGGGCCTTGTGCCCGGGATAACGGTTGGAGGGGGACGAGAAGAGCCCTCTATCCCCGCGATTTCCGAAACCGCCCTCAACGAAATCAACGCGCTACACGAAAATACAAGTTTCCGATCCCCACCCTCCGGGACGGCCGCACACTGTCGGTATGACCCAAGCTCAAGACATCCCCACCTGGTGCTTCACCTTCCAGCAGAAGCTGATGGCCGCCCTCGACGCGGCCTGGGCGATCCTGGAACGCACCGACGATCCCGCCGAGATCCGGCGCGCCCGCGACAGGGCCAAGGCCATCGGCGACCTGGCCGCCATGGCCCGCAAGGTCGCCCTGCTCGTGCCCGCCGCCCGATCCAAGGCCTCGCCGCCCTCGATGCTCGATCACGCCGCCGCCCACCTGCACGCCGCCCAGGCGGTGGCCGACGTCGGGACGATGATCCGGACGCCTCATCCAGCGCCGAGGGCGATCGACAAGCTCAAGGGCGGCCGGCGCGGGCGGTTGTGAGCGCCACGCCACTATCCTGGATTGCGTCGGCGCGTCGCCCCTGCTATCGCCCGCCTGTTGGGGGAGTGATCCATGTTGCGTAAGCGTTTGTTTTTTGTCCTGGCCGCGATGACGGCTGTCTCGGGCTGCGCCAGCGGCGGCGGCGGATCGGGCGGCGGGACGCCCCCGGTGACCCCGCCCGTGACGCCGCCCGCGCCCTACGCCTCGAACTGCACGGCGACGCCGGGCGCGATCTCGTGCGCCAAGACGGGCACGCTCCAGATGAACGGTCCCCAGATCGGCATCCGCTTCGATTCACCGACCAGCAGCGCCACCTTCGATTCTTTCCAGATCTTCCGTAAGGACGCGCTGCCGCAGATCGCCCAGGAAACCTGGGTCCTCGGCTATCAGGGCGGCGCCAGCGTCATCAACAAGTACTACGCCAACTTCCAGAGCAAGGACGACGGCCTGGGGCCGGTGCGGATCGGCGAGAGCTATATCAACGACATCAGCGGCCTGCGGCCCGGCGGTACGGGCAACCTGACGCTGTTCGACATCACCAACGTCCTGCAGGGCGGTCTGGACTACGTCCAACTGGGCAAGGTGGCGCCCAATCCCGTCGGCGGCGCGTACACCTTCTTCGCGGTCGGCAAGATTCTGTCGTCGCCCGCCCTCCCGACCACGGGCACGGCGCGCTACGACGGCGGGACGCGCGGCCTGTACACCAACGCGTCGAACGCGACGTTTTCGACCGCCAGCGACGTGACGATGACCGCCAACTTCGCCACCGGCGCTGTGAACGGGTCGACGTCGAACTTCAAGATGCTCGACGCCTCGGGCGCGGCCGTGACGGCGCCGGCCAATCTGGCCTTCACGTTCAACGGCAACCTCCTTGGCGGCAATGGCGGCTTCACCGGTCCGGCCAGCAACACCGGCATGACCGGCGTGGTGAGCGGATTCTTCTTCGGCGAGCCCGGCGGCGCCCCCGTCGAGGTGGGCCTCATCTATCATCTGGAAGGAGCCGCCGGCGGCGGCTCGATGATGGGCGTCGGCGGGCTGAAGAAGAACTAGTGACCCCGGCCTTTCCGCGAGCGCCGATCCTGGCGCTCGCGCTGGTGGCCCTGGGCGCCCTCGCCCCGGGCGGGGCCGCCCGCGCCCAGGCGCCGGCGCCCATCAGCGACCAAGCCTTCGCCGAGGCCCTGACCCCGGCCTTGCGCGCCGGCGACTACGCCGCGGCCCTGGCCCTGCTGGACGCGCGGCCGGACATCGCCGCCCTGCCGGCGGGGGTGCGGCTGCGCGCCGAGCTCCTGGCCAAGCTGGGGCGGACCTCCGAGGCGATCGCCCTGCTGGAAGGCCATCTGGCCCGGGACGCCACCGACGCGGTCGCCCGCTTCCAGGTGGGCGAACTGCATTTCGCCGCCCATCGCGACCGTTCGGCGACCCTGGCCTACCGCCTGGCCCTGGCCGGCGACCTGGACCCCGCGCGGCGCGCCCTGGTCGTGGCCCGGCTCGACGCGATCGAGGCCCGGCGCGACCTGCGGATCACGCTGTCCGGCGCGCTCGCCCCGGACAGCAACCTCAACGGCGCCACCAGCGCCACGACGGTCGACCTGCACGGCCTGCCCTTCACCCTGTCGGACGACGCCCGGCGCCGGGCCGGCGTGACGGCCACGCTTAGCGGCTCGCTGGAGCGCCGCCTCCGCCTCGCGGGACCCTATTCCGTGAGCCTGGGCGCCTCGGCCGTCGTGCTGGACGCCTCGGGACGCGCCTTCGACCAGAACCAGGTCAGCCTGTTCGCGGGCCCGGAGATCCGGCTGGCCGACCATGCCCGGCTGAGCCTGCTGGCCACCTGGCGCGACATCGACTACGGCGGCGCCCACCTGGAGACCTGGCGCGGGCTGCAGCTGGGCGGCGAGGTCTATGGCGACGCGCATACGCGATGGGAAGGCTCGGCCCACCTGGACCGGATCGACAACGGCCGCTCGGCGGCCTTCGACGGCTGGACCTACGGCCTCCAGGTCAATCGCACCCGGTTCCTGGGCCCCAGCGCCCTCTGGCGCGCCGGCCTCAACCTCGACGCCCACGATCTGGCCAGCCCCGAGCTCAGCTATCGCGACGCCCGCGTGGCGGTGGGGCGCCTGTTCGCCATGCCCCTGTCGACGCTCGGCTATCTCGAACCCTACGGCCAGCGGCGCGAATTCGAGGGGCGGTCCTCGGTGTTCGGCGTGCGCCGCGCCGACCGCGAGATCGGGGTGTCCTTCCGGGTCTCGCGGCGCGACTGGCGCGTGATGGGGGCCTTCCCGTACGCCCAGGCCGTCGCCGCCCGGGCGACGTCCAACGTGGCCCTGGGCCGCTACAGCCGTCAGCGCCTGGAATTCGGCTTCACGCGCGACTTCTGATCGGACGGGGTCCAGCCCGCTAGGCGCGGCCCGGCGGCCGTGCTAGCGCCGAGGACATGACCGCCGCCGCCTCCTACACCGACGAAGCCGTCGCCGACCTGGCCCGCCGCCTGCTGGACCACAGCCTGCCCAAGGACCAGTGGACCCACGCCGCGCACCTGACCGCCACCTTGCGCCTCGTCCGCACGCGGAACGAAGGCCTGGAGCGCGACATGCCGGGCATCATCCAGACCTACAACGTCGCGGTCGGCGGGGTGAACGACGACCACAACGGCTATCACGAGACCATCACCCAGGCGTACCTCGCCGCCATCCGCGCCTTCGTGGCGACCCTGCCGGCCGGGATCGGCGACGGCGAGGCCTCGGCCCGGCTGCTGGCCACGCCGATGGGCGACAAGGCCTGGCCGCTGACCTTCTGGTCGCGCGAGCGGCTGTTCAGCGTGGCGGCCCGCCGGGGCTGGGTGAAGCCGGACCTCAAGCCGCTGGAGGCGCCCGTGACCCCGCCGATCGGAACGCCGGCGTGATCCTGTTCGTGGCCGTCTATCTGGGCGTGCTGAACCTGCTGACCTTCGCGATCTTCGGCTTCGACAAGGCGGCGGCGGCCGACAAGGTCCGTGGGGGGCGCTCGCGCGTGCCCGAGCGCGCCCTGCTGACCCTGGCCGCCCTGGGCGGCAGCCCCGGCGCGTTGGCGGCTCGCCCCGTCTTTCGCCACAAGACCCGCAAGCAGCCGTTCAGCGCCTGGCTGACGCTGATCGTGTTCGTGCAGGTGGTGGCCGTGGTGATCGGACTGGTGGTGTGGCGCAACGGTCTGGCCGGCGCTTGACGCCCGCGCGTCGAGCCGCCACGACAGCCTGTCGAGACGCAACCGGGGGAAGATCGTTGGGACGACATGCGATGATCGCGGGCCTGCTCGCGACCGGCCTGCTGGCCATGGCCGGCTCGGCCGCGGCCGACGACTACGGGTTCGTCGGCAAGACCGACCAGGCCGTCATGCTGATCGACCGCTCGACCGTGAAGGAAGACGGCCACATCCGCTCGGCGCGCGCCCTGATCTTCAGCCGGGACCGTCGCTTCGACCCGAAGGAGGCCTACACGATCCTGGCCTACCAGTTCGACTGCTCGGCCCTGACCTCGAAGGTCGACCGCATCGTCGTCTTCGACGAAACCGACGCGGTGATCAGCAACGACAACACCGCCGCCTCGGACTTTGAGCCGGAAAGGCCCGGGACGCTGGGCCGGGAAGCCCTGTCCATCGTGTGCGGGACCAAGGACTATCCCGTCGCCAGGAGCCTGGGCCTGCCCGCCGCCAAGGCCGTGGCCGCCGCGTTCCTGCATCCGGCGGCCAAGTAACGGCCCGAGCCCGGGGTGGCCGTTCCGCCCTTGACGGACCTCCACGTCACCCTGCCACCCTGCGCGCAACGCCTCGGGGAGCCCCAGCCATGATCGTCGTCCACCACCTGAACAATTCGCGCAGCCAGCGCGTGCTGTGGCTGCTGGAGGAGCTGGGCGTCCCCTACGAGGTCAAGCGCTACCAGCGCGACGCCAAGACCATGCTGGCCCCGCCCGAGCTGCTGGCCGTCCACCCGCTGGGCAAGTCGCCGGTGATCACCGACGGCGACAAGACCATCGCCGAGACCGGCGCCATCGTCGAATACATCGTCGAGACCTACGGCCAGGGCCGGCTGGTCCCGCCGGCCGGGACGCCCGAGCGGCTGCGCTGGACCTACTGGCTGCACTACGCCGAGGGTTCGGCAATGACGCCGCTGCTGCTGAAGCTGGTGTTCACCGCCCTGCCCGCCCGCGCGCCCGGCCTGCTGAAGGGCCTGGTCAAGGGCATCGCCGCCCGCGCCCAGAGCGGCTTCGTCGACCCGCAGCTGAAGAGCCACATCGACTATTGGGACGCCGAGCTGGCCAAGTCCGCCTGGTTCGCCGGCCCCGACTTCACCGCCGCCGACATCATGATGAGCTTCCCGCTCGAGGCCGGCGCCGCCCGGGCCGGGGCCGCCTCGCGCCCGCGGGTCAAGGCGTTCCTGGACCGCATCCATGCGCGTCCGGCCTACAAGGCGGCGCTGGAGCGCGGCGGGCCGTACGACTACGCGTGATCTGAAGAACCCCTCTCTCTTTGAGAGAGGGAGGGGCCCATGGCAAAGCCATGGGAGGGTGAGTGGTTACACCCTCACCGAATGAAGCGCGGCTTTTCATTGGCTTTGCGAGAAGCCCCAAAATCCTTACTGGCGGTCGTCTTAGTCTCGGCGGACCGCATGGAGCCTTCTCCGGCCAGCGGTGAAACCACTCACCCTCCCACCGCTTCGCGGCGGGCCCCTCCCTCTCTCTAAGAGAGAGGGGTTCCTTGGGTCCGCCCCTGCGACACGGCGTCGCCGTTAAGCTTGGTTAAGGGTTCCCTCACACCCCGCTCGCCATGCTCCCCGCTTGAATCGGGCGGAGACCGTTGTGGATCGGGGCAAGGCAGAGAGCACGCGGGGCGCGACCTCGACCGCCGGCCTGGTCCTGGCCGTCTGCGCCACCATTCTGACCACCCTGTTCGCCACCGTGGCCGCCGGCGCCGCGCCGCGTGACCCCGCCCGGGTCGCCGCCGTCTTCCCGCCCTGGTGGACCCCGGCCCAGGCCGCTTCCGCCGCCGCCTCGGCCGGCCAGATCGCCGGGGCCGGCGGCGCGCCCTTCATCCTGATCCTGCGCGGCGAGCCCGACGCCCTGGGTCCGCGCCTGCGCGCGGCCGGGGCCTGGCTGCTGCTCGACCCCGACGCGGCGGGGCGCTGCTCACCCCTGAGCTCGCCCCTGGCCCCGGAGACCCGCTGATGCGCCTGACCTTCTCCAACCTCGACGCCCAGCGCCAGGCCGGCGCCCGGATGATCGCCCTGCTGACGGCGCTGATGGTCCCCTTGGTGGTCGCGACCAAGCTGATCCTGGGCGGACCTTTCGTGGGCCTGGCGATCGCCAGCGCCGGCGCGGCCGTGCTGGGCGGCCTGGCCTTGAAGCTCAGCGCCAACGGCTCGCTGGGCCGGGCGCTGTCGGGCGTGGCCCTGATGGCCCAGGTCTCGCTGCTGGTCGCCGCCGTCGACGGCCACGCCTGGCAGATCGACATGCACATGGCCTATTTCGCGGCCCTGGCCCTGCTGGTGGTCTATTGCGACTGGACCGTGATCGCCGCCGCGGCCGCCACCGTGGCCGTGCACCACCTGGGCCTCAGCTACCTCCTGCCCGCCGCCGTGTTCCCGGGCTCGGCCAGCCTGGGTCGCGTGATCCTGCACGCCGTGATCCTGATCGTCGAGGCCGGCGCCCTGATCGGCATCTGCGCTAGCGTCAGCCACATGTTCGGCGTGGCCGAGCGGGCCCGGGCCAAGGCCGAGGCCGCCATGGCCGAGGCGCGCGACGCCGACCAGGCCGCCGAACAGGCCCGGCGCTCGGAAGAGACCGGCCGCGTCGCCCACGCCGCCGTCCAGGCCGAGGCCGAGCGCCAGCGGGCCGACATGGTCGACGCCCTCGCCGAAAGCCTGTCGCGCCTGGCCAAGGGCGACCTGTCGGTGCGTCTGGTCGAGCGCTTCGCCGAGTCCTACGAGCAGCTGCGCGCCGACTTCAACCAGGCGGCCGGCAAGCTGTCGGACGCCCTGGTGGTGATCGACGACCGCGTGGCCGGCGTGCGCCGTGGCTCGGACCAGATCGCCGACGCCGCCTCGCACCTGTCGCGCCGCACCGAGCAGCAGGCCGCCAGCCTGCAGGAAACCGCCAGCGCCATGGACGAGATCACCGCCACGGTCGGCCACACCGCCGACGGCGCGCGCCGCGCGGCCAAGGTGGTGGCCCAGGCCCGCGAGGACGCCCGCCGCTCGGGCGAGGTGGTCGACGAGGCGGTAGGGGCCATGGGCGCGATCGAGACCTCGGCCACCCAGATCTCGCGGATCATCGGGGTGATCGACGAGATCGCCTTCCAGACCAACCTGCTGGCCCTGAACGCCGGCGTGGAAGCCGCGCGGGCGGGCGACGCCGGTCGCGGCTTCGCGGTCGTGGCCCAGGAAGTGCGGGGCCTGGCCCAGCGCTCGGCCGAGGCGGCCAAGGAGATCAAGCAGCTGATCACCACCTCGACCAGCCAGGTCGGGACCGGGGTCGACCTGGTGGGCCGCACGGGCCAGGCCCTGGAGGGCATCGTCGCCCAGATCGCCGAGATCGACGGCCTGGTCAGCGAGATCGCCGCCAGCGCCCAGAGCCAGGCCGAGGGGCTCAGCCAGATCAACACCGCCGTCAACCAGATGGATCAGGTGCTGCAGCAGAACGCGGCCATGGTCGAGCAGACCGCCGCCGCCACCCAGACCCTGAACGGCGACGCCAGCGACCTGGCCGGACTGGTCGGGCAGTTCCAGCTGCCCCGGGACAAGCATTCGGAACAAGCGGTCCGCCGACGCGCTTGATCCTGGCCCGTAACGGGGTCAAGCTTCGCTTTCGGGCCGGGTACTTGCTTATCGCTAACGCGGCGCCTATCCTCTCAGCCCCCGGTCGTGCGCGCCAACGTCCGGGAGTCTTCCTCCCTTTGGGCGAACCGAGCTAAAATCCGCAATGGAAAAAGTGCCGATGACCGCCGGGGGTTACCAGACCCTCGACGAAGAACTGAAGCGTTTGAAGACGATCGAACGGCCGGCGGTGATCGCCGCGATCTCCGAGGCGCGGTCGCATGGCGATCTGTCGGAGAACGCCGAGTATCACGCGGCCAAGGAACGCCAGGGCTGGATCGAAGGCCGCATCGCCGAGATCGAGGACAAGATCGCGCGCGCCCAGGTCATCGACGTCTCGAAACTGTCGGGCAAGCAGGTGAAGTTCGGCGCGACGGTCAGCGTCGTMGACGAGGACACCGAGGAAGAGGCCCGCTACCAGATCGTCGGCGAGCACGAGGCCGACGTGAAGTCGGGCCGCATCTCGCTGAGCTCGCCGCTGTCGCGCGCCATGATCGGCAAGGAAGTCGGCGAGGTGGTCGAGGTCAACACGCCCGGCGGCGTGAAGGCCTACGAGATCCTCAAGGTCGAGTGGGTCTAGCTTAAGCCCCATTCCAGGGACATTTGCATGCGACGCGTCGAGCGGCTTAGCTTGGTCGACGCGTCGCTTTGCTATGGCCGGGATCACCGACGTGGTTGAAACCAAGAAAAACGCCGCGGCGGCGCCGAAGGCCGCCCCGAAGACGGGCAAGCCGCGCAAGGCTTCGGCCGTTGCGGCTCCCGCCGCGTCCAAGCCGGCCGCCGTGAAGGCGGCCGCGCCGAAGGCCGCCGCCAAGACCCCCAAGGTCGAAACGCCGGCGCCGGCCCCGGCCAAGCCCCGCGCGGCCGCCAAGCCGAAGCCGCCGACCGTCCCCGTCGAGACGCCGAAACCCGCGCCGCGCCGCAAGGCCGCGCCGAAGGTCGTCGCCGAGACGCCGGCGCCCGAAGCCGCCTCGCCCGCCCCCGAAACGCCCGTCAGGGAGCCGATCACCGTCTGGGCCATCTCGGACGGCCGCGCCGGCATCGAGGCCCAGGCCCTGGGCCTGGCCGAGGCCGTGGCCCGCCAGGTCCCGGCCAGGATCGTGGTCAAACGCGTGGGCTGGAGCGGCCGCACCGGCCGCCTGCCCTGGTGGGCCAACTGGCTGCCGCGCCGCTGGCTGACCCCCGAGAGCGAGATCGCCCCGCCCTGGCCCGACCTGTGGATCGCCGCCGGCCGCGMCACCCTGCCCCTGTCGATCCGCGCCAAGCGCTGGTCGGGCGGCAAGACCTATGTCGTCCAGATCCAGGACCCGCGCGTCCCGGCCAACATGTTCGACCTGGTGATCCCGCCCAAGCACGACCGCCTGACCGGCGACAACGTGCTGCCGATCACCGGCTCGCCGCACCGGGTCACCAGCCAGCGGCTGGACAGCGAATACGAGAAGTTCAAGGAGCGCATCGACGCCCTGCCCCATCCGCGCGTGGCGGTGCTGCTGGGCGGCAAGTCCAAGGCCTTCGACCTGTCGTCGCTGCGCGCGGCCGAGATCGCCCACCAGATCCAGTTGCCCCTGGAGCAGGAGGGCGGCAGCCTGCTGATGACCTTCTCGCGGCGCACGCCCGAGCAGGCCAAGGCCCTGCTGACGGCCCGCCTGCGGCACCTTCCCGGCATGATCTGGGACGGAACGGGCGCCAACCCCTACTTCGCCTTCCTGGCGGCGGCCGACTACATCCTGGTCACCGAGGACTCCACCAACATGGCCACCGAGGCGGCCTCGACGGGCAAGCCGGTGTTCATCCTGAAGATGGACGGGACCAGCCTGAAATTCCGCCTGTTCCACCAGGAGCTGGAGAGCATGGGCGCGGCCCGCCCCTATGGCGGCGCGTTCCACGGCTGGACCTACGAGCCCGTCGACGAGACCGGCCGCGCCGCGGCCGAGGTGGTGGCGCGGATGGACGCGCGGGGCGACAGCGCGACAAGCGCTTAAGGCGAGCTGGAGCGCGGCTTGCGCGCGAAGATTGTTCTTGTTATGTTCACGGCATGACGGAGCCCGCCATTCCAGCGCCACGGCCAGGCAAGGCCGCTCGCAACGAAATGAGGAAGGCCTTGGCGACCACGGGCAACGCCCTGTCGATCGCCATGCTGGTGACGGTCTTCCTGCAGCCCGTGTCGTCCGGCCGAACCGTGGGGCTCGCCGGCGCCTCTGCGGTCGCCGCCTTCATTGCCTTGCAGGTCGCCGCCCACTATGTTTTGCGCAAGATGGAGGACTGAGCATGGATCCGATCTCCATACCGCTGACGTTCCTGCTGGCCGGCGCCTTGGCCTATGGCGTCTACTGGGCCTTCAGCAAGTTCGACCGCCGCTGATCCTCGCCGTCCTCCAGGCCCGCATGGGCTCCGAACGCCTGCCGGGGCGGCCGTCGATGCCGTTGGCCCGGGCGCCGCTGATCGTGCGCCAGATCGAGCGGATGGCGCGGTCGCGGCGGGTGGACCGGCTGGTGGTCTCGACCACCACCGACCCCGCCGACGACGTGCTGGAGGCCGTGGTCCGGCGCGAGGCGATCGCCGTCCACCGCGGTCCGCCGCAGGACGAACTGGCGCGCCTGGCCGGGGCCCTGGAGGCCCATCCGGCCGACCATGTGGCGCGGGTGGGCGACGACAGCCCGCTGATCGATCCCGACCTGATCGACGCGACCCTGGACCTGCACCTGGCCGAACACGCCGACCACACCACCAACCGCTCGCCCGGCGCGGCCTGGCCGGCCGGCCAGGGGGTGGAGGTGATCACGGCCGAGGGCCTGCGCCGCCTGGCCGCCGAGAACGCGGCCCTGCGGCTGCGGGCGGGCKACGCCCCGGAGGTCCCGCCCGCGCCGGTCCGCTGGTCGTCCCTGGCCCTGCTGGCCCAGCCCGACCAGGGCGAGGTGCGCTGGGCCGTCGAGAGCCCGGCCGACTACGCCTTCGTGGCGGCCGTCTACGACGCCCTCTATCCGGTGAACCGCGCCTTCACCTCGGCCGACGTGCGGCGCCTGCTGGAGACCCGGCCCGACCTGGCGACGTTCGGCGGGGTGAGGCGGCTGTGACTGGTCATCCCCTCCCCTCTCAACCGTCATCCCGGGCCTTGTGCCCGGGACCCCTGGTTCAGCTGAACTGTGAGATGCAAGCGGTTCGCCAGCGAACCGCCCCCGCTGCACCTGCGGCGGACAGAGGGGTCCCGGGCACAAGGCCCGGGATGACGGCGCAAAGGGGGGAAAGGTCGCGGACATGACCTCCTCCCCCCGCATCCTCTTCGTCGCCGACGCCGGCCCCCGCGTGGGCGGCGGCCACGTCATGCGCAGCCTGACCCTGGCGCGGGCCCTCCAGGACGACGGCGCGGCCTGCGCCTTCCTGGCCCCGCCCGCCGTCACGGCGGTGCTGGACGCGTTCGGCGCCGAGGTCGCCCGGATCACGACCGACGCGGCCACGCCGGCCGACCTGGCCTCGGCCGCCGCCCTGGCGGCCCGAGGCTTCGACGCCGTGGTCGTCGACCACTACGGCCTGTCCGCCCCCGACCATCGCGCGATCGCCGACGGCCGCCCGACCCTGGTCATCGACGACCTGGCCGACCGGCCGCTGGACGCCGACCTGGTCCTGGACTCCGGCCCCGCCCGCAAGGCGGCCGACTATGACGGCCTGGTCCCGGCCCGCGCCGAGCTGCTGCTGGGCCCCAACCACGCCCCGGTCCGCCCGACCTTCGCCGCCCTGCGCAAGGAGGCCCTGGCCCGCCGGGCCGAGGCCCCGCCGGTGCGGCGGATCCTGGTCTCGCTGGGCCTGACCGACGTGGGCGGGATCACCGGCCGGGTCGTGGACCTGATGCGGCCGCGCCTGAAGGGCGACACGACGCTGGACGTCGTGCTCGGCTCCGGCGCCCCAAGCCTGCCGGGCCTGCGCGACCGGGCCGCTCGCGAGCCGCGCCTGGCCCTGCACGTCGACACCCAGGACATGCCGCGCCTGACCCTGGAGGCCGACCTGGCCGTCGGGGCCGGCGGCTCCACCAGCTGGGAGCGCTGCGTCCTGGCCCTGCCGACCCTGCTGCTGGTGCTGGCCGCCAACCAGCGCGAGGCCAGCGCGGCCCTGGCCGGGGCCGACGCCGTCCTGGCCCTGGACGTCGCCGATCCGGATTTCGAGGCCGCCTTCGCACAGGCCTTCGCCCGCCTGCTGGCCGAGCCCGACCTGCGCGACCGCCTGTCGGCCGCCTCGGCGGCGGTCTGCGACGGCCGGGGCGCGGCACGGGTCGCCGAGCGGTTCCTGGACGCGATCGCGCGAAAGCGGGCTGGATAACAGCGTTCACCTATCCCATCTTGGCCATGAGCGTTTTCAAGCGAAGTGGGCGCCGGTTCGCGTGAAGAAAACGCGCCAAACAAGAGACCTGGGCGCGTTTGATCCCATCAAACGCGCCCAGACCCAAGGGGAGCGAACATCATGAGCGGACAGGCCAAGGGCTCGGTCGTCGTCACCGGCGCCTCCACCGGCATCGGCTGGGCGGTGACCCAGGTGCTGACGAAGCGCGGGTTCCACGTGTTCGGCAGCGTGCGCAAGGCCGCCGACGCCGAGCGGCTGAAGGCGGCGTTCGGCGCGGCGGTCACGCCCCTGGTGTTCGACGTCACCGACGAGGCGGCCGTGCGCGCCGCGGCCCGGACCGTCGAGGCCACGCTGGACGGGCGCCCCCTGGCGGGCCTGGTCAACAACGCCGGCATCGCCGTGGCCGGTCCCCTGCTGCACCTGCCGGTCGACGAGTGGCGCAAGCAGCTGGAGGTCAACCTCACCGGCGTGGTGATCACCACCCAGGCTTTCGCGCCGCTTGTCGGGGCGCGTTTGCCGGCCGCTGGCCGGCCGGGGCGGATCGTCAACATCGGCTCGGTCGGCGGCCGCAACGCCAACCCGTTCATGGCCCCCTACTGCGCCACCAAGTTCGGGCTGGAGGGCCTGTCGGAATCCCTGCGCCGCGAGCTGCTGCCGTTCGGCGTCGACGTGATCGTGGTCGCGCCCGGGGCGGTGGCGACGCCGATCTGGGACAAGGCCGACGAGACCGACACCAGCGCCTACGCCAACACCGTCTACGCCCCGGCCCTGGACCGGCTGCGGGCCTACATGCTGTCGATCGGCAAGAACGGCCTGCCGCCCGAACGGATCGGCGAGGCGGTGTTCACCGCCCTGACGACCGCCAGGCCCAAGGTCCGCTACACCATCACGCCCCAGCCGATGCAGATGCTGATGGCCGACGTCCTGCCCAAGCGCACCCTGGACCGGATCGTGGGCAAGCGGCTGGGCTTGCTGCCGGAGTAGGCTGATCGCCGAAGGGGCGGATTTCCCCTTCGGCGACCGCGTGGTCCTACAGTCCGTCGTCGAGCACGCCGGCCAGGACGCGATTGTGGTTCACGTCACGATAGGCGCCGCCCGACAGGGTGGTGACGGGCGTCCCGTTGATGATGATCGGCGCCGTGACCGTGCCGGGATTGATGTTGTAGTCGCCGATCGTGTTGTAGGTCGACGACGCGTCCAGCCGGATTCCGCAGGCGATCCCGCCGGGACCGTCCAGGATCCCGTTGTTGATCTTCACGCGGCTGGCCCCGTTCGTCAGGGAGACGCCCGTGGTCATCGGCTGGTCCGCATGCGGTTCGCACGACACCGAGACGATCCCCAGCGAGGACGCATCGACGGCGACCCCGGTCTTGGCGCCGGTGATGTTGCATTCGACGATGAAGCGTGCCGAGCCGCTTTCGACCGACACCGCCGTATGGTTGGCGTGATTGGCGCCGCCCTTGGCTTCGAAGGATCGGCCGATCGTCACCCCCGAGGAGGCGATGATCTGCACGCTGGGACCGAGCGCCGGATCGGCCAGGCCGGGGGCCGAATAGCCGTCCACCACGGCCAGCTTGGAACCCGCCGGCAGGTTGATGATCCGCAAGCCGGTCTTCTTCCAGCCGTCCAGCACGCAGAACGCGACGTGGATGTCGAAGGCCTGGACGCCTGCGGCGACCGGCGCGGCGATGTCGAAGGCGTGAGATCCGCCCGCGGTCTCGACGCTTTGCCAGAAGCCGTCACGCAGATCGGCGCCGTAGACGAAGACGCCCCAGGCCTCGCCCTGATAGCCGCCGTTGACCACGTCCACGACCCGCTTGTAGCTGGACCCGTTGGCCGAGGCGTTGGTGAAGCCGGCGATCGTGCAGTCCGACACGACGCCGAACCGGCGGTTCGTGGCGCCGGTCAGGGCGCTGCGCGTGGTCAGGATGTCGACCCGCGCGCCCGAGGTCTGGGCTTCGTAATAGTCGATGGGATTGTCGGCGAACTCGCCTTGGATCAAGGCGTTCGTGGCGAAGCGATGGACGAAGCCCCGGCCGCCGGTCGGAATGGGATCGACGAAGGTCGCGGTGCTCACCGCGTCGCGAAGGACGCCGATGCCGACGTGCTGGCATTCGTCGATCGGGAACGAGCTGGAGGGGTTGAAGTCAGGCTGCGCCGTGCCGTCGATCCCCGTGACGTCCCCGGTCGACGATTTCGTCTCGAACACCGTGCCAAAGCGACTGTCGCCTTCGAACCGGATGTAGCTGCGATTGATCGGCACGTAGTCCGACACCAGGAACGCGCCGGCGGGGAAGCGGACGGTCCCGCGTAGGGTGATGCTTTCGCGGGCCGCGCGACGGGCCGCGTCGTTGACGGCGGCCGAAGCGTCAGCGCCGAAGCCCCACCATTCGGGACGCACGGCCTCGACGGCGCCGTCGGCGAAGATCACCTGCCCGGCGCCGGTGAAGACCCGCTCGCGCGGAGCGTCGAACGGGCCAGTGAAGGTCAGGGTCACGCCCGAGGCGATGTCGAAGACCGCGCCGGGCAGCAGCTGGATCGCCCCGTGCACGATCGTGTCGGCGGTGATCGGATGGGATGAAGTCATGATGGTCATAATATGATTTCCAAAAATGGCTGGACGAGCCGACGCGAAGTCCGCGCCGGCGTCAGAAGGTTCTTGTTTTGTTCTGACGACAGCCAAGATGCGGCCTCCTTCCGACAGTTCGGGACGTACCTCCCGTGACGCGTCAGGCTGAAGGCCGGCTTCCTCGTGGCCCCCTCACAGCGGCTTGGACCGGAACGCCGCGCGCAGGTCGCTGGTGAAGGCCTCCGGCTGCTCCCAGGCCGCGAAGTGGCCGCCCTTGGGATGGCGGTTGTAGTAGACCAGCTTGGGGAAGGCCTTCTCGGCCCAGCTGCGCGGGGCCTGGTAGAGCTCGTCGGGGAAGGCGCTGACCGCGACCGGGACGGTCACCCCCTGGGGCGCGAAGAACGGCAGCTTGTTCTCCCAGTAGAGCCGGGCCGAGGACACCGCCGTGTTGGTCAGCCAGTACAGGCTGACGTTGTCGAGGACGTCGTCCCGCGTCAGGCCCTCGGGCGCGCCGTCGAAGACCCGGGCGATCAGGGCGTAGCTGAGGGCGTCGTGGTCCAGCATCCAGGCGGCCAGGCCGATCGGCGAATCCGCGAGCGCGTAGAGGGTCTGGGGCCGGCCGGTCATCTCCTGGGCGTAGCCCAGCCCGTGCTTGAAGAAGAAGTCGAGCTGGTCCCAGGCGTGCTTCTCGTCGGCCGAGAGGCCGGCCGGCGGCGGCGCCCCGGCGTTCAGGGCGGCGGCGATCTCCGGCGGCACGGCCGAGGGCATGTTCAGGTGGACGCCCAGCACTTTCGTCGGCGCCAGCACCGCCATCTGCTCGGTCACCGGGTCGCCCCAGTCGCCGCCCGAGGCGAAGAACCGCTCGTAGCCCAGCCGCCCCATCAGCACGGTCCACGCCTTGGCGATGCGGACGGGGTCCCAGCCGGTCGCCGTCGGCTTGGCCGAGAAGCCGTGGCCCGGCAGGGACGGGATCACCACGTGGAAGGCGTCGGACGGCTTGCCGCCGTGCGCCGTCGGGTTGGACAGCGGATCGATGACCTTCAGCTCCTCGATGATCGAGCCGGGCCAGCCATGGGTGAGGATCAGCGGCGCGGCGTCAGCCTGCTTGGAGCGGACGTGGATGAACTGGATGTCCAGGCCGTCGATCTGCGTCACGAACATCGGCAGGGCGTTCAGCCGGGCCTCGACCTTGCGCCAGTCGTAGTCCGCGGCCCAGTAGCGGGCCAGCTTCTGCATCGTGGCCAGCTGCACGCCCTGGGTGGCGTCGCCGACGGTCTCCCGTTCGGGCCAACGGGTCGCGAGGATCCGGCGGCGAAGGTCCGCCAGGGCCTCGTCGGGGGCGTGGAACTGGAACGGCCGCACGGCGACGTTCGAAGCGCCTCCCGGCGCGGCGGAGGCGGCCAGGGTGGTGGTGGCGTCGGTCATGACGATCGCGGCTCCTGCAAGCGTGGTGGCGATCAGGGCGCGGCGATCCGGCCCTTCCGATTTCGCCGACATGGATTGGCCCCCTGTCGAAGTGGACGCCGCGCCTTTCACCGATCTCCATGCGAGGCATGGAAAAGCGTCGTCGAAGACGGCGGAAAGCCAGTCATCGACGCCTCATGGAAAGTCCACGCGAACGTTCGGATTGATTTTGATGCAATTGTAGTCATGCAGGCGATGTAACCGTGCGCCTGCGTCACGTACTCGCTCAGAAACTCGGCGCCGAAATTGCGCTCAAAACTGACGATGGCAAGATGTATGCCTCACACGTTTTCGTGTTTGCGGCGCCGCTTCGCGCGACGCGTTGAAGCTTCAGCGCGCATCCTGGACGAAACCGTAGGGACGAAAGGCCTCCAGCACGGCCTCGAGGTCCGGCTCCAAGCCTTCGGCCGGGACGAACGCCCCGCGCGCGCCGTCCGGCCGGATCAGGCTGAACCCCGTCTGATGGTTCTTGCCCGTCAGGGCGTGTTCGAGGCGGACGACCCGAATCTCGGACCAGGGCAGGAAACGGTAGCGCTCGAAGAACGGGCTGCGCCGCCAATGCACGCCGGTCTCGTCGACGAGGACGATGCTCCGGTCGCCCCAGAGGGCGATGGCCACCCGCAGGATCGCGACGACGACGGCCAGGGCGAAGAAGATCGCGGCCGCGCGCGAGACACCGTCTTGGCGATCCGCCAGCAGCCAGATCATCGCGACCAGGACCGCCAGGAGCAGCAGGGTCTCGGGCAGCCGCGCCCAGCGCGACAGGCGAATGGCGACGCCCGTGGCCGGCATGCCTAGCCCACCATGTCCCAGGCCAGCGGCTCCCCGCGCTTCAGGGCCCGGGCGGCGGGCCTTCCCAAGACGGCCTCGTAGTCGGCCGGCGGCAGGCCGTTGCCCGGGCGGACCGAGCGGACATTGGCCTTGGTCAGGACCTCGCCGGCGGCGACGTCGGCGGTGACGTAGAGCGAGCGGCGGAACTGGCGGTTGCCGCGCTCGCTGCCCAGCAGATCGTAATTGACGCCGCCCAGGGCCTTCCAGGCGTTGCGGGTGTCGTCGCACAGGGCGCGGAACTCGGCGGGCTCCAGGCTGAAGGCCGCGTCCGGGCCGCCGTCGCTGCGGGCCAGGGTGAAGTGCTTCTCGACCGCACAGGCGCCCAGCGACACCGCCGCCACGGAAGCCGCCGTGCCCGGCGTGTGGTCCGAGAGGCCGATCGGGCAGCCGAACCGCGCGGCCATGTCGACCACCGTGCGGACATTGGCGTCCTCGAAACTGGCCGGATAGCTGGAGACGCAGTGCAGCAGCAGCACCCCGCCCGCACCGGCCTCAAGGGCGGTGTCGAGCGCGGTCTGCATTTCCGCGAGGTTGGCCATGCCCGTCGAGATGATCAGCGGCTTGCCCTGGCGGGCGGCGTAGCGGATCAGCGGCAGGTCGACGGCCTCGAACGAGGCGATCTTGTAGGCGGGGGCGTCCAGGCCCGCGAGCAGGTCGACGGCGGTCTCGTCGAACGGGCTGGAGAAGATCGTCACGCCCCGCTGGGCGGCGCGTTCGAAGATCGGCGCGTGCCATTCGTAGGGGGTCTGGGCCTCCTGGTAGAGCTCGTGCAGGCTGCGCCCGTCCCACAGGCCGCCGTGGATCTTGAACTCGGGCCGGTCGACGTCCAGCGTGATGGTGTCGGCGGTGTAGGTCTGCAGCTTGATGGCGTCGCAGCCGGTGTCGGCGGCGGCGTCGACCATTTCCAGCGCCCGCTCCAGGCTGCCGTTGTGGTTCCCCGACAGCTCGCAGATCACGTAGGGCGGATAGTCGGCGCCGATCCTGCGGCCGGCGATCTCGATGTAGGGGGCGGTCATGGTGCGGGCTCTAATGTTCGTTCTACGCACATTAACCCTGAATTCGTGGACGAGGCGTCAATCGCCTGGCTCAAGCGGCTCACGCACTTGCCCCCTACGGATCGCTTCGCGATCGTATTCCCCCATAGKGGGAAGAGGCCGCGCGCTTTCAGCCTCCGCCCCCTATGGGGGCGGACCGGCGACGAAGTCGCCAGGTGGGGGCAAGTGGGTGAGCCACCGCCCTTCCAAAACCCCCGCAAAACCGTCCAGACGCCATCGCATCCAGCCGGAATCGGCCCTATATCTGCCCCCATGTCGACTCCCGAACCCCGCCACACCCGCTGCCTGATCATCGGATCGGGTCCCGCCGGTTACACCGCCGCCATCTACGCCGCCCGCGCGCTGCTGAAGCCCGTGCTGATCGCCGGCATCCAGCCGGGCGGCCAGCTCACCATCACGACCGACGTCGAGAACTATCCGGGCTTCGCCGACGTGATCCAGGGCCCCTGGCTGATGGACCAGATGAAGGCCCAGGCCGAGCACGTGGGCACCGAGTTCGTCAGCGACATCGTGCTGAGCGCCGACCTCTCCAAGCGCCCGTTCCACATCAAGACCGACAGCGGCCAGGAGTGGTTCGCCGAGACCCTGATCATCGCCACCGGCGCCCAGGCCAAGTGGCTAGGCCTGGAGAGCGAGAGCAAGTTCCAGGGCTTCGGCGTCAGCGCCTGCGCCACCTGCGACGGCTTCTTCTACCGCAACAAGGAAGTGGTCGTGGTCGGCGGCGGCAACACGGCCGTCGAGGAGGCCCTGTTCCTGACCAGCTTCGCCAGCAAGGTGACCCTGGTGCACCGCAAGGACGAGCTGCGGGCCGAGATGATCCTGCAGGAGCGCCTGCTGGCCCATCCCAAGATCGAGGTGATCTGGGACAGCGCCATCGACGAGGTCCTGGGCGACAGCGATCCGATGGGCGTCACCGGCGTGCGGCTGAAGAACGTCAAGACCGGCGAGACCCAGACCGTGGCCTGCGACGGCGTGTTCATCGCCATCGGCCACGCCCCGTCGTCGGAGCTGTTCAAGGGCCAGTTGGAAACCGGTCCGGGCGGCTATCTGAAGGTCAAGCCGGGCACCACCTCGACGGCCGTGCAGGGCGTCTACGCGGCTGGCGACGTCACCGACGACGTCTACCGCCAGGCCGTCACCGCCGCCGGCATGGGCTGCATGGCGGCCCTGGAGGCCGTGCGCTTCCTGGCCGAGGAAGACCACAAGAAGGCCCACCACCCGATCAGCCACCACGAGGCCGAGAAGATCGGCGTCTGGTGATGCTTCTCAGGGAGGCCACGGTCGAGGATCGCGCCGAGATCCACGCCGTGGTCGCCGCCGCCTTCGACGAGACCCCTGAAGGCCACCAGGGCGAGGCCAACCTGGTCGACGCCCTGCGCACCGATGGCGACGCCCTGGTCGAACTGGTGGCGGAAGAAGACGGCTTCATCGTCGGCCATCTGCTGTTCAGCCGCCTGACGACCGACACCGGCCAGCGCTTCGCCGCCCTGGCCCCGCTGTCGGTGCTGCCCGCGCGCCAGCGTGACGGGATCGGCCTGGCCCTGATGCAGGTCGGCCACGAACTGTGCCGCAAGGCCGGGGTCGAGGCCGTGATCGTGCTGGGCCATCCCGACTACTATCCCCGCGCCGGCTATTCGGCCCAGGCGGCCAAGCGCGTGACCGCGCCGTTCTCGGGCCCCTCGTTCATGGCCCTGGCCCTGACGCCGGGCGCCCTCGATGCGCCCGTGACGATCAGCTACGCCCGGGCCTTCGGGCTCTAGAGCCCCGTCAGCAGCTTCTTGAGCAGCCCGTTCAGCTGCTCCTGCTCGACCTGGCTGAGGACCGAGATCATCTTGGTTTCCATGGCCACCATCCGGCCGATCATGTCGTCGATCACCCGCTTGCCCTCGGCGGTTAGGGCGATCTGCCGGCCGCGGCGATCCTTGGGATCGGGCCGGCGCTCCACCAGGCCGGCGCGCTCCAGCCGGTCCAGCCGGTTGGTCATGCCGCCCGACGAGATCAGGGCCGCCTCGTAGAGTTGGGTGGGGCAGAGCATGTAGGGCTCGCCCGAGCGCCGCAGCGGAGTCAGCACGTCGAACTCGCCCACGTTCAGGTCGGCTTCCGCCAGGAGCGGGTTCATGTGGTCGCGCGTGACCCGCGCGGCGGCGTCCAGCAGCCGGCCGATGGTCTCKACCGGCAGCATGGGCAGTTCGGGGCGCTCGCGGGCCCACTGGCGCGAGGCGGCTTCGGCACGATCCAAGGCGCAATATCCCTTGACGTGAAGTATCTTGATATCAAGATACTTCACGTCTACATACTCAACGCCGCAACAATAGCGCCAGGTCTCCGCTCCGGGAAGGCGAGGCGGCCAGAAGGGGATGATCATGTCGAAGATGCTTTTCGTGAACCTKCCGGTCACGGACCTGGCCCGGTCGGCGGCCTTCTACGAGGCGCTTGGCCTGAACAAGAACCCGCAGTTCAGCGACGAGACGGCGGCCTGCATGGTGCTGTCCGAGACGATCTTCGTCATGCTGCTGACCCACGACAAGTGGCGCACCTTCACCGACCGCCCCATCCCGCCGGCAACGTCCAGCGAGGTCATGCTGGCCGTGTCGTGCGACAGCCGCGAGGCGGTGGCCGCCATGGTCGACGCCGCCGCCGGGCGCGGCGGGACGGCCGACATCAATCCCGCCCAGGACTACGGCTTCATGCTGAACCGCACCTTCGCCGACCCCGACGGCCACGTCTGGGAAGCGGTGTTCATGGACATGGCCGCCGCCGGCGGCGCGGCCTAGGTCGTCGCGCCCGGCGCCAGCGGCGGCGGGGCGGGCTCGGCCAGCAGCGGGGTGATCAGGGCGTCGAAGGCCTGTTCGCTGAAGGCGCCGGCCTGGGCGTGGCGGATCACGCCCGCCCGGTCGATCACGAAGCTGGTCGGCACCGCGCCGCGGATCGCGCCGTAGGCGGAGCCCTTCAGCCGCTTGGCCAGCGGGAAGGCCAGTACGTCGGACAGCTCCTTGAGCTTGCGGTCGGGGACCGCGCTCTCGACGGTGACGGCGAAGATGCGCAGGTCCTTGACCCGGCGCCGGCGCAGATAGGTGTCCATCACCAGCATCTCGGCCCGGCACGGCGCGCACCAGGTGGCCCAGTAGTTCAGCAGCACGACCTGGCCCCGCAGGTCGTCGCGCGAATAGGTCTGCAGGTCGAAGGTGGTCACCCGGAAGTCCGGCGCCGGCTGGCCGACCTTCGGAGTCCCGCCGGCCAGGGCCGGCCGGGCCGCGCCCGTCGCCATCGCGCCCGCCAGCAGCCCCGCGGCCATGTCTCGTCGTCGCAGCATCCCATCCCCCTGTTGTCGACGACGCAGGTGTCGCGGCTGGAGGCGGCCGTGTCAAAGGCCAAGCTTGCCCTGACCCAGGTCAGAGGGCCTTAGTTCAGAGGAGTGACCAGGCTGGGCGGACGCGGCTTGGGCGGCGGCGGGGGCGGAGCCGGCGGCGGGGCGGCCTCGACGGTCTTGACCGTCGTGTCGACCACCGGGGTCTCGAGCGCGCCCAGGGCCTTGTTGATCTTGTCGATCTCCTCGGGCGTGGGCAGGCGGCGGCCGCCGCGCATGGCGGCGGCGGGATCGCCGGTCATCGGCGGCAGGATCTCGACCACGCCCTCGGGGCTGACGATCTTGGCCGGCTCGCCGGTGGCCACCGGCAGGACCCCGCCCGAGGCGGCCATGGCGGCCATCGAGCCCGGCGGCGCGGCCTCCAGGGTGCGCGGGTCGGCGCCCATCAGGATGTCGGCCGACACCGTCTCGTCGCCCGAATAGCGGCCCCGGAACGCCGCCTGCGTGCCCGACGGTCCCGTCCAGCGGTAGAAGACGTGGGTCCCCAGCGTGCGCAGCTTGACCAGGGTGGGCGCCCAGTACGGATAGACGTAGTCGGCGTGGTAGTGGGTGGCCGCGCCCACGTCCTTCATCACGAAGCCGGCCAGGGCCCGCCGGGCGACGATCTCGGCGTTGGTCCAGACGGCGGGGCTGATCGGGCGCTGCAGCGAGCCGTCGCAGGTGAAGCTGAACTGGCAGCCCGTGCCCCGCGCCGCGCCCTCGTAGATCACGCCGCAGATCGACTTGGGATAGCCCGGGTGGCGCACCCGGTTGATCACCGTCTGGGCCACGGCCTGCTGGCCGGCCACGGGCTCGAAGCCCGCCTCGAAATAAACCGCCTGGGTCAGGCAGTGCAGAGCCTTGTCGCGCTCGGCCTTGGCCCCGGTCAGCAGGAACGGGCGGGACGGCTCCAGGGCGCCCGGCGAGGCCGCCTTGAAGCCGTTGATCACCCGGGCCTCGTCGAAGTCGGGGTCGCGGTCGCCCAGGCGCGGGATCAGGTGCAGGTCCAGCTTCTCCCAGCCGGGCACGCGGCCCCAATAGTCCTTGTGCGGACGCGGATCATGCCGACGGGCCAGGGCCAGCATGGCCGGGTCCATGTCGGCGGTGTAGCGGGCCAGGCCCGCGTCGGAGAGGCTGCCGGCCAGCCGGGCCACGCCCGCCGCCCGCCCCGCCCCGGCCGGCAGGTAGTAGGTCGCGCACGCGGAAAGGCCGCCGAGGGCGACGAGCGCCCCGGCGGCCTTCACGAGCCTGTATCGGGCTAGGTCGAGCACGCGTGCTCCCAAACGATCACTTCCCGCCGAGCGTGGAACGGATCATCCAGGCGTGCTTCTCGTGGGCCGCCAGGCGCTGGGTGTAGAGGTCGGCCGTGGCCTCGTCGCCGGCCTCGTCGGCCGCGGCGAAGGCGTCGCGCAGAGTGGCGATGACGGTTTCGTTGTCGGCCAGCAGTTCCTTGAACATGCCCTCCCACTCCTTCTCGGCGTCGCCGTCCTTGATGCTGGAGAGGTTGCCGAACGCGCCGTAGCCCATCGGGGCCAGCTCGCCCAGCGCGCGAATCCGCTCGGCGATGGAATCGAGCGCCGTCCACTCCTCGGTGTACTGGCCTTCCAGCAGCACGTGCAGCGCCTGGAAGTTCGGGCCGCGCACATTCCAGTGGTAACCATGGGTCTTCAGATACAGCGCATAGCTGTCGGCCAGAACCTTGTTCAGCCCCGCGACGATGTCGGTGCGTTGCTTCGTCGTGAAGCCCGTGTTCAGGTTCGCGGCCATGATGATCTCCCGTGTTGCGTGTTCTAGGTAAGCGTGTCCATGCTCATGGCAAGCCGTTAGCGTATGGAGTCCCATGAAGATTGAAGATCCGCACGCAAAAGCTCGGGGCCCGGTTTCGCCCGACGCGATAAGCGCGTGGCTCGTCTCGAGGATCCCGCCGTCACCGGCGCACGCCGCCCTGGTGACGCTGGCGGCCATCGTCTTCGCGATCGGGTTCCGGATCGTCGCGATGGGCACGGGGAACGACCTTGGGGCGACCCAGCCGTTCTTCCCCGCCGTCATCGTCGTGACGCTTTACGCCGGTTGGCGCTGGGGGCTGGCGCCTATCCTGGCCTGCCTGGCCTTCGCCTGGTGGTTGCGGATGGGGGTCGAGGGCCATGCGCCGGACGGGGCCCGGATCGGCGCCATCCTCCTGTTCCTGTTCTCGGCGGCGGTCACCACGGTGGTAACCCAGGTGCTGAGGAGCAGCCTGATCAGCCTGGCCGAGGCCCGTCGCCGCCAGGTCGAGGCCGAGGCCCGCCTGCAGGTCACCCAGGCCTCGGCCGGGGTGGGCCCGTGGGAATGGGACATCCAGAACGACGTCCTGACCCTGTCGGCCACCGCGCGCCGGAACCTGGGCCTGGCCGAGGACGCGCCGACGGACATGGACACCCTGACCGAGCTGGTCCATCCCGACGACCGCCCCCTGGTCCGGAGCCGGATCCGCGAGGCGATCAAGAAGGGTCCGCACTACGAGGTCGAATACCGGCTGGCCAACCATCCCGAGGGCGAGCGTTGGATCCACGGCCAGGGCCAGGTGGTCCGCGACGAGACCGGCCGCGCCCTGCGGGTCATGGGCGTCAATTTCGACGTCACCCAGCGCCGCCGCGCCGAGGACAGCCTGCGTGAGAGCGAGGCCCGCTTCCGGTCGCTGGCCGACAGCGCCCCGGCCCTGATGTGGATCAGCGGCGAGGACGGCGTGCGGGTGTTCGTCAACACCGCCTATGTCGACTTCGCGGGGGTGTCTTATGACGAGGCCCTGGTGCTGGACTGGCGCTCGCGCCTGCACGCCGACGACCTGAACCGGATCCTCAAGGCCCAGATCGCCGGCGAGGCCTCGCGCAGGCCGTTCAGCCTGGAGGGCCGCTATCGCCGGGCCGACGGCGAGATGCGCTGGCTCAAGTCGTTCTCGCAGCCGCGCCTGGGCTGCGGCGGCGAGTTCATCGGCTTCATCGGCATCGCCTTCGATTTCACCGACACCAAGGAGGCCGAGGCCAAGCTGACGGGGCTGAACGAGCTGCTGGCCGACCGCGTGCAGGAGGCGCTGTCCGAGCGCGACGAGGTCCAGGCCGCCCTGACCCAGTCGCAGAAGCTGGAGGCCATCGGCCAGCTGACCGGCGGGGTCGCCCACGACTTCAACAACCTGCTGACCGTGATCATCGGGGCGCTGGACGTGCTGGAGCGCAACCCGGCCGACGAAGAGCGCCGCAACCGCATGCTGTCCGCGGCCCAGGCCGCCGCCCGGCGCGGCGAGAAGCTGACCCACCATCTGCTGGCCTTCGCCCGCCGCCAGCCGCTGAACCCGGAGATCTGCCGGATCGACGCCATGATCGGCGAGAGCGAGGGGCTGCTGCGCCGCGCGGTCGGCGAGGGCGTGGAGCTGACCCTGGACCTGAAGGCCGGCGGCCGCACCACCCTGACCGACTCCGGCCAGTTCGAGGCGGCCCTGCTGAACCTGGTGGTCAACGCCCGCGACGCCACCCCGCAGGGCGGCCGGATCACCGTCTCGTCCCAGGGCCTGGACCTGGCCGAACCGCGCGGCGAGCTGCCGGCCGGGCGCTATCTGAGCGTCGCCGTGGCCGACACCGGCGCGGGCATGGACGCCGAGACCCTGCAGCGCGCCTTCGAGCCGTTCTACACCACCAAGCCGGTGGGCAAGGGCACGGGCCTGGGCCTGTCGCAGGTCTACGGCTTCGTGCGCCAGAGCGGCGGCGAGGTGACCATTGACTCGGCGGTCGGCAAGGGCACGACCGTGTCGATGCTGCTGCCGGTCCGCGAGGCCTTCTCGCCGGTCGAGGTGCTGGCGGTCCGCCCGCCGGCCACCCGCGCCAGCTCGCACGTGCTGCTGGTCGAGGACGACGTCGAGGTGGGCGACCTGATCTCGGCGATGATCGACGAGCTGGGCCACATGGTCAGCCGCGCGGCCAACGCCGACGAGGCCCTGACCATCGCCCGCGCCGATCCGACCCTGGCCCTGGTGATCACCGACGTGATCATGCCGGGCGGCAAGAGCGGGGTCGACCTGGCCATGACCCTGGCCCAGGAGCGGCCGGAACTGCCGGTCCTGCTCAGCTCGGGCTACACCGGCCAGGAACTGACCCGCGCCCACGACACCCCCTGGCCGCTGCTGAGCAAGCCCTACGCCCTGGACGCCCTGGCCCAGGCCATGGCCGACGCCTGGGACCGCCACGCGCCGGTCCAGGCGCCGACGAAGAAGGGCAGCAAGGCGAAGGTGTAGGTCCTCCCCCGTGGKGACGTGTCGGCGAAGCCGACGGAGGGGGAGTAAGGACCTGTCCCGCTTTTTGCCTATTGATCCGTCATCCCGGGCCTTGTGCCCGGGACCCCTGGTTCAGCCCGCACGTGAAGAGCAAGCGGTTCGCCAGCGAACCGCCCCTTCCGCGCTTGCGGCGGACAGAGGGGTCCCGGGCACAAGGCCCGGGATGACGAATTGAGAAGTGTTGGCGTGGCCTACGAGACCTCCGCCGCCAGCGCCTCCGCCACCTCGGCCATCACGCCCGACCAGTCGTTGTAGTCGGGCGGCGAGAAGACACGGGCTTGCGGATACCAGGGATAGGTCTTGCCCCCCAGCCGGGTCCAGGCCGCCGCGCCCGTCAGCAGCCAGACCGGCGCGCCGCACGCCCCGGCCAGGTTGAAGGTGGCGTTGGAGAAGCCGATCGTCAGGTCCATGGCGCAGCACAGGGCGGCGACGTCGTCGAGGTCGTACTTCAGGTCGATCCCGCGCGGCTCCCAGATCTCGACGCCGAACTGTTCGCGGGCCAGGGCGATCTCGGCCTCGCAGTCGCCGTACTGCAGGTTGACGAAGGTGACTCCCGGGGTCTGGAGGATCGGCCGCCACTGCTCGAACGGCGAGAACTGMCGGCCCCGCTCGGCCTGCAGGCTGAGGCTTTTCCACAGCAGCCCCACCTTGCGCCCGGGCGTGGCGGCCAGTTGGTCCCGCCAGTAGGCCACCCGTTCGGGATCGGCGACCAGATAGCCCGCCTCGCGCGGGAAGGCGTCCGCGCTGGACCGGAAGGTGGTCAGCAGCGACGCCATCGGCGTCCACAGGTCGATGGCCGACCAGTCCTCGATGAACGGCGCCGACCAATAGACCCGCCCCTCGTGCCGCACCGTCCGGTGAGGCGTGACCGAGGCCTTGGGGAAGCTGCGCTTGAACAGAGGCACCAGCCGGTATTCCACCACGATGCTCAGCAGGCTCTCGTCGCCGACCGCGGCGACGGCGTCGCGCAGGACGTTGGCGAACAGCACTTCGTCGCCCAGCCCCTGCTCGCCGCAGACCAGCAGCCGCTTGCCGGCCAGGCTCTCGCCCGGGTTCCAGCGCGGCTTGGCGATCACGAAGGTCGCCACCTGCAAGAGGTCGGGCGACAGCCGCGCCTCGTAGGCCTCCCAGCCCTCGCGCAGGCGGCCCAGCGACAGCAGCGCCGTCGCGCGCGAGAACCGCATGGTGGCCAGGTCGTTGGCGTCGGTGTCCTCGCCGTGACGCAGCGCCGCCTCGCAGTCCTCCAGCGCGCCGACCGCGTCGCCCAGGTCCTGCCGCGCGAACGCCCGGTTGTGATAGGCCTTGCCATAGGCCGGCTGCAGCCGCAGCGCCTCGTCGAAGAAGGTCAGCGACGCCGCGCCGTCGCCGCGGCTGACCAGCACCGTGCCCAGGGTGTTCCACAGGCCTTCGGCGCCGGGATTGGCGACGATCGCCGTCCGCAGCAGTTCGATCGCCTCGTCGGACCGGTCGGTGTCGCGCAGGGCGCAGGCCAGGTTGTTGATCGCCTCCAGATCGCCGGGGCGGCTGGCCAGGAAGTGGGTGAAGAACTGGGCGGCCAGTTCGGGCAGGCCCAGGCGGAAGGCCAGGCGCCCCAGGTCGCCGGCGACCGGCCCGTGGTCCGGCAGCAGCTTCAGCGCCGCCTCGTAGCAGCGCATCGAGCTGCCGAAATCGCCCAGTTTCTCGCGCGAGACGCCCAGCACGTGCCAGGCGACGCCCTGGCGCTCGTCGCGGCCCAGGGCCTCCAGGGCCAGGGCCTCGCCCCGGCCGAAGTCGCCCGCGTGCAGCGCGTGGATCGCCCCGTTGAGCAGCTCKACCATGTCGAGGTCGGCCAGGTGGTCGACCGCCGTCTTGAGGTCGTCCAGGGCCTGGGCCGAGGCGGCGTCGCCCAGGGTCGGCGCGGCCATGCCCGGCACGATCGGGGCGGCGGCCTCGAAGGCGTCCGACGCGCCCTGCAGGCGCGCCATCAGCGCGGCCTGGGCGTCGGCGGGCTTTGAGGTGGCTTCCATGTCGGACCCCTGGGAAACGATCGCTTCGGCGGACCCTAGCCGCCGCCCCTTAACCTTGTGTTGGTGGATGTATCACGGTTGCGACCGTCGCGGACCTCGCCGCCGGGGCCCCGCGGTTACGCCGTGATCGGATTTTCATGCTCACGCTTTGCAATCGGCGTCGGAAGGTCTATATGTGATCCATCCCTTTTGCTCAATTTCAGCATAAGGGGCGACGTCGGAGCGGGATTTAGCGATTTGTCCTCCGTTTCCGGCGTTTTTTGAGGTTCTGGAAATGCTCAGTTTGAGCATAAGAGAGGATCACATGGCCGACGGCTTCGCGCCCTCCACGGCGCCCCTCGCCTTCACTCCCGCCGTCGAGGCGGAAACCGCCTTGGCGTGGGAGAAGGTCAAGCACCACGTGACCCCGCTGGAATGGCGGCTGCACGCGCCGCTGATCGCCGAGATCAATCGGCTGAAGCGCGAGAAGAACGCCGTCATCCTGGCCCACAACTACATGACGCCCGAGATCTTCCACGGCGTGGGCGACTTCGTCGGCGACAGCCTGGCCCTGGCCCGCGAGGCCGCCAAGTGCGACGCCGCCGTGATCGTCCAGGCCGGCGTGCACTTCATGGCCGAGACCAGCAAGGTGCTGGCGCCGGAGAAGAAGGTGCTGATCCCCGACCTGAAGGCCGGCTGCAGCCTGGCCTCCTCGATCACCGGCGCCGACGTGCGGCTGATCAAGCAGCGCCACCCGGGCATCCCGGTCGTGACCTACGTCAACACCACCGCCGACGTGAAGGCCGAGACCGACATCTGCTGCACCAGCGCCAACGCGGTGCAGGTCGTCGAGTGGGCCGCCCGCGAGTGGGGCGTCGACAAGGTGATCCTGATCCCCGACGAGTTCCTGGCCCGCAACGTCGCCCGCCAGACCGACGTCAAGATCATCGCCTGGGCCGGCCGCTGCGAGGTGCACGAGCGCTTCACCGCCCAGGACATCGCCGACATGCGCTTCGCCTGGCCGGAAGCCGAGATCCTGGCCCACCCCGAGTGCCCGGCCGAGATCCTGGAGGCCGCCGATTTCGCGGGTTCCACGGCGGCGATGAACGACTACGTCGCCCTGCGCAAGCCCAAGCAGGTGGTGCTGATCACCGAGTGCTCGATGGCCTCCAACGTTCAGGCCGAAAGCCCGGGCACCCAGTTCATCGGCCCCTGCAACATGTGCCCGCACATGAAGAAGATCAGCCTGCGGAACATCTACGACGCCCTGGTCCACGACCAGTTCGAGGTGACGATCGACCCGTCGGTCGCCATCCGCGCCAAGCTGGCCGTCCAGCGGATGATCGACCTGCCGCCGCCGACCGTCCCGGCCCGCTACGACCTGGTCAAGGCCCAGCACCACGTGGATGTGGAGCTGATCTGAGATGGCTGCGATGAGCGTCATCCAGGCCGACATCACGACCCTGGACGTCGACGCCATCGTCAACGCCGCCAATTCCAGCCTGCAGGGCGGAGGCGGCGTCGACGGCGCTATCCACCGCAAGGCCGGTCCGGAACTGGCCGTCGCGGGCCGGATGCTGGGCGGCTGCAAGACCGGCGACGCCAAGCTGACCGAGGGCTTCCGCCTGCCGGCCCGCTTCGTGATCCACACGGTCGGTCCGGTCTGGAACGGCGGCGGAAACGGCGAGCCGGACCTGCTGGCCAGCTGCTATCGCCGGTCATTGGAGATCGCGGCCGACAAGGGTTTCGAGACCATCGCCTTCCCGGCCATCTCGACCGGGATCTATCGCTTCCCCGCCGACCTGGCGGCCGAGATCGCCGTGACCACCGTCGCGGCCTTCGAGGGCGTCCCGCCGGCCGAGGTCATCTTCTGTTGCTTTGACGAAGCGTCGGCCGGGCGTCACCGCGCGGTTCTGGAGTCGTACAATGCTTGACCGCGTCACCTTCGACGGCCCCGTGATCCTCGGGGCGGGCCTGGCGGGCCTGACCGCCGCCCTCGCCGCCACCGAGGTCGGCGGCAAGGCCCTGGTGCTGTCGCCGACGCCCCTGGCCACCGGCTGCTCCAGCGCCTGGGCCCAGGGCGGCATGGCCGCGGCCCTGTCGGACGAGGACGCCCCGGCCCTGCACGCCGCCGACACCATCGCCGCCGGCGCGGGCCTGTGCGACCCGGCCGCCGTCGCGCTGTTGACCACCGAAGGCCCCGCCGCCGTGCGGGCCCTGGCCGCCCTGGGCGCGCCGTTCGACCGCCAGGCGGACGGCGGCTTCGTGCTGAGCCTGGAAGCCGCCCACGCCAGGGCCCGGGTCGCCCGGGTCGGCGGCGACGGGGCCGGCGCGGCGATCATGGCGGCCGTGATCGCCACGGTCCGCGCCACGCCGGCCATCGAGGTCCGCGAGAACGCCCGCGCGCGCCGGCTTCTTCAGGACGCGACAGGTCGCGTGGTTGGGCTGATCGCCGAGATCGACGGCGCCCTGGTCGAGATCCTCTGCCCGGCCGTCATCCTGGCCACCGGCGGCGTCGGCGGCCTCTACGCCGTCACCACCACCCCGGCCCAGGTGCGCGGCGAGGGCCTGGGCCTGGCCGCCCTGGCCGGCGCCGAGATCGCCGATCCCGAATTCGTCCAGTTCCACCCCACGGCCATCGACATCGGCAAGGACCCCGCCCCCCTGGCCACCGAGGCCCTGCGCGGCGAGGGGGCGATCCTGCGTGACCGTGACGGCCGGGCCTTCATGGCCGACTACCACCCGGCCCGCGAGCTGGCTCCGCGCGACGTGGTGGCCCGCGCCATCCACGCCGAGCGGGCGGCCGGACGCGGCGCCTTCCTGGACGCCACGGCGGCGGTGGGCGCGCACTTCCCGCACGAGTTCCCGGCCGTCTTCGCCGCCTGCACGGACGCCGGGATCGACCCGCGCGTCCAGCCGATCCCGGTGACGCCGGCCGTGCACTACCACATGGGCGGGGTGGCCACCGACCTGGACGGCCGCGCCAGCCTGCCGGGCCTCTACGCCGCGGGCGAGTGCGCCTCGACCGGGGTGCAGGGCGCCAACCGCCTGGCTTCCAACAGCCTGCTGGAAGCGGCCGTGTTCGGGGCCCGCGCCGGTCGCGCGGCGGCCGCCGAGCCCGCCGCCGGCGGCGAGCCCCTGCCCGCCGAAYCGACCCCCGACCTGCCCGAGGCGGCGCTGCAGACCCTGCGCAAGGCCATGAGCCGCGACGCCGGCGTGATCCGCGACGCCGAGGGACTGGAGCGGCTGGCGGCCCAGATCGAGGCGCTGGAGCCCGCCTACGGCCCCTGCCCCACGGTGGTCGCCGCCAAGCTGATCGTCCGCGCCGCCCTGGCCCGCCAGGAGAGCCGGGGCGGCCACTTCCGCGCCGACTTCCCCGCCACGGGCCTGGCCCAGCGGACCTTCGTCACCCTGCAAGACCAGGAAGCGGGCCGCGCGGTCCGTTACGCCGCCGAATGATCACGCCCCTCGACGACCTGCTGGTCCGCCCGATCATCGACATGGCCCTGGCCGAGGACCTGGGCCGGGCCGGCGACATCACCGGCCAGGCCTGCATCGATCCGGACGCCCGCCTGTCGGTGGTGTGGGCCGCGCGGCAGGACGGCCGGATCGCCGGCCTGTCCTGCGCTCGCCTGGCCCTGGCCGCCCTGGACCCCACGGCCCGCTTCGAGGTGGTCACCCCCGACGGCGCCGACGCCGCGCCGGGCGCGATCCTGGCCCGCGCCGAGGGCAACGCCCGCGCCGTGCTGGCCGCCGAGCGCACGGGGCTGAACCTGCTGGGCAAGCTGTCGGGCATCGCCACCCTGACCCGGGCCTATGTCCGCCTGGTCCAGGGCACCAAGGCCACCATCGTCGACACCCGCAAGACCACGCCGGGCCTGCGGGCGTTGGAGAAGTACGCCGTGCGCTGCGGCGGCGGGATCAACCACCGCTTCGGCCTCGACGACGCCATCCTGATCAAGGACAACCACGTCGCCGCCTGCGGCGGGGTGGGCGAGGCCGTCCGCCGGGCCCGCGCCTTCGCCGGCCACTTGGTCAAGGTCGAGGTCGAGGTCGACGGCCTGGATCAGTTGGAAGACGCCCTGAAGCACGGCCCCGACGTGGTCATGCTCGACAATTTCAGCCTGGACGACCTGAAGACCGCCGTGGCCCTGGCGCGAGGCCGGGCGGTGCTGGAAGCCTCGGGCGGCGTCAACCTGACCACCGTGCGCGCCATCGCCGAGACTGGTGTGGACGTGATCAGCGTGGGGGCCCTGACCCACTCGGCCCTGAACCTGGACATCGGCCTGGACGCGGTCTGAACTGGGCGGTCCGATACGACGGCGCCCTTCACCAACAGGCGCCCAGACTTTGAAGGAAACGCGCTTGTCCGCACCTAAGCACCCGACTGCATCAGCGCTGCCCGGCATTGCTCATTTGAGCCTCCGCGTGGACTTCCAGAACCGGAACGCGTGCTTCACTGACGCTCAACAGCAACAACATACACTGACCTACAACTTCATCGCCGACGACGATGGCGTAGTCCTCACGGTGACGGCGGATGACGGCTCCGTCTGCAGTTTCGCGCCGTGCCTTCCACCGAACGATAAGCTTTGGTTTGCTACCGGGCTCGTGGTGAACACGCCGAGACGCGGCATAGCCTCGCACATCTACGCCTTGGTTCGTGACCTGCTGAAGCCGCACAGCGCAGCGATTACCCCTTCCGGCAACCTGTTCCCCGACGGCGTGAAGCTCTGGGCGACGCTCGATCCAGGCGTGAGGTTCCAGGAACAAGCCGACATGCCGGGCTACTACGAGCCGGCCTGAAACGCCGCCGGCGATCCGCCACAGAACACTGGCGGGCCGGAAGAGGGAGCCGGATATCCAAGGCCGTTTGCGCGCCGCCCCGTCCCATTTCCGGCGCTGCGACATGGAGCCTCACCCTCCGGGCGACAGCGGTTTCTTAACCCTGTTCAGTCATAGGGTAGCGGTCCCGGGCGTTCGCGGGACGGGGCGGAGCGCGTCGGGGTCTTGCAGCCAAGTCAGTACATCAATCTGGACAAGGCCAAGGCGCTGGTCGTCGACGACAATCCCCAGTCGCTCGACATCCTGATCGGCGTCCTGACCAGCTTCGGGCTGCGCAACATCACGCGCAAGGCCGACGGCAAGGAAGCCCAGGAAGAGCTGAAGTACACGGCCTACGACCTGGTGCTGCTGAACGGCGCCCTGCCCGAACTGGACGGCTACGACCTGACCCGCTGGCTGCGCCGCGAGGCCGACGAGGCCAACCGCATGACGCCGGTGATCATCGTCACCTCCCACACCCGTCGCAGCCAGGTCGAGAAGGCCCGGGACTGCGGCGCCAATTTCATCGTCACCAAGCCGATCTCTCCGGCGGTGATGCTCGAGCGCATTCTCTGGGTCGCGCGGGGCGACCGGATGTTCATCGAATGCGACGCCTATATCGGCCCCKACCGCCGCTGGCGGAACCTTGGCCCGCCGGTGGAGTTCCCGGACGGCCGGCGCCGTGACGATCAGTCCATTGAACTGGGCGAGCCCGAAGGCGCAAACATGAGCCAGGACGAGCTGGACGCCCTGATTAAACCCATGAAGTCGATCGCATGACCCAGGTCAAAAAGAGCCGCATGAAGCCCCGCCTGGGCCAGCTGATGAAACAGGCGGGCGGCATGTACGTGGCCGAGGCCCTCAAGCGCGCCGACGCCACCATGGAGACCCTGCGCGAGCCGTCGCTGACCGGGATCGACGACTACATCACCGCCCTGGACGCCCTGCTGGCCTCGGGCCAGGACGAGGCGGTCGTGATCGAGGGGCTGTACGCCCGGGCCGGCGACATCGTCAGCCTCAGCGGCGCCGAGCGCAACGAGGCGGTCCAGATCGCMGCCCGCTCGCTGTGCGACCTGCTGGACGAGGCCACGGGCCTGACCCCGTCGATCGTGGCCGGGATCAAGGTCTACATCGCCTCGATCAAGCTGCTGCACCGCGCGCCCGACAATCCCGACCTGCAGCAGCCGATCCTGCAGGGCCTGGCCGCCGTGCTGGAGAAGCATCGCGGCGAGAACCGGGCCGCCGCCGCCGACTAGGCCCCCGGTCGCGCCCCCGCGGCGCTTCGCAGACGAACGCTCGCGGCCGCGCTTGCGCCGTGCCACGCCTTCGCCGACGCGGAGGGACCCGGCATGAAAGCGGCCTGCCTGATCATCATCCTTGCGGCCCCCTTGGCGGCCCTGCCCCTGGCGGCGGCCGACGCGCCCGCGCCCAGCCCGGACTTCCCGGACGGCTATCGCGACTGGCGCCACATCTCGACCGGCCTGGTCGGCCCGCACGCCCCGGCCTATGCGGTCAACGGCGGCTTCCACCACATCTACGCCAATCCGGCGGCCCTGAAGGGCTATCGCGAGGGCCGGTTCCCCGACGGGGCGGTGCTGGCCTACGACCTGATCGAGGCCGTCGACAAAGGCGGCGACGTCACCGCCCAGGGCGCGCGGCGGCACGTGGACGTGATGGTCAAGGACAGCCGCCGCTTCGCCGCCACCGACGGCTGGGGCTACGCCGAGTTCGCGGCCGGTGAACGCACGCCCCGGCCGGGGATCGCCGCCAGCCAGGACACGACCTGCCACGCCTGCCACCGGCGGGCCCAGGCGCGGGACTTCGTGTTCAGCGGGTTGCGGGATTGAAGTGCATCTCTCCCTCAACACCGTCATTCCCGCCCTTGTGGCGGGAACCCCTCTGTCCGCCGCAGGTGCGGAGGGGTGGCGCGCCAGCGCGCCAAAGCGCTTCACGTGTCAGCTGAACCAGGGGTTCCCGCCACAAGGGCGGGAATGACGACCGTGAAAGAGGGGCTTTAACGCCCCTACCGCTTGCCCCGCAGCCACGGCGCCAGGCGGTCCTGCAGCGGCTGGTCGATATAGGTGTGGAACAGCCAGGCCGCGCCGATGGCGATCGGGAACGAGGCCAGCCACATCAGCCATTGCCAGCCGATGCCGATCGGCACGGTCTCGATCAGCTTGTGCACCGCGCTCCAGTAGATCACGCCCACGAAGATGTGGGTGATGAACAGGGCGAACGACAGCTTGGCGCCCTCCTCGATCCAGGCCCGGGGATGCTTCACCGGCAGGCGGCCCGCGCCCAGCACGATGGCGGCGATGGCGGCCAGGCAGGGGATGTCGAAGATCAGCTCGTCGGGCAGGGCGTAGCGGTCCAGCGGCTGCATGGCCACCAGCACCACGATCCCGCCGACCAGCAGGCCCTTGGCGGCCTTTTCCGACGGCCAGTCCATCTCGACCGCCCGCGCCAGGCAGACGCCCAGGATKAACAGCGGCAGGGCCCGCACGACGCCGAAGCGGAACTGCAGGTCCGACAGGGCGTGGTCGAACACGGTCCGCGCGATCACCTCGCAGGCGGCGAAGGCCAGCGCCCCGATCAGCGGCAGCACCCAGGGGTGGCGCACCTTGTCGGCGGCCCGCCACAGCCAGGGGAACACCGCGTAGCAGACGATCAGGGCCGACAGCGACCAGCTGGGCAGGTTCCAGCCGTCGCTGTTGAAGCCCCAGGCGTGGACCAGCAGGGCCTGGACCGGCAACTGGTCCCAGGCGAAGCGCGAGGGCTTGTGGGCGTCGGTGCCCAGGGCGTTCAGCACCAGCACCAGGGCGGCCATCATCAGCAGCACGATCAGGTGCCCCGGCCAGACCCGGCCCACCCGGCGCACCCAGAAGCGGCCGTGGCTGATCCGCCCGGTCAGGGTCGAGGCGCCGTAGGCCCGGCCCAGTACGTAGCCCGACAGCATCAGGAAGAAGTCGGTGGCCAGGAACCCGCGCGAGAACACCTGGCCGAAGCGCTCGATCCGCATCGGGCCCTCGGCCCCGAAGTGGTAGATGACGATCAGCAGCGAGGCGAGCAGCCGCAGCAGGTCCAGGGCGCCGCCGCGCGTGGAGGCGCGAGGCGGCCTGACCGCCACCGGTTCGGCGACCGGCTCGCCAAGGGGCTGAGAGGCCGGAAGGGGGGATTGGACGGGTACGTTCACAACGTCCGTGCCTTAACAAAGCCGGGCGGCTCGGGAAAGCGCGCGCAGCCCCTGTGCGCGCGTCATGGCGACACAGCCTGGGACTGTGGCGGATGGGGCGCGGTTTCGCACCACTCCCTCTCCCCTTGCGGGAGAGGGTGGCCCGGCGGAGCCGGGTCGGGTGAGGGGGTGCACGGACTTGCCGGACAGGACTTTCGACCCCTCATCCGACCGCCTTCGGCGGCCACCTTCTCCCGCAAGGGGAGAAGGACGCGACATTGAAATGCGCGACCAGCACCCCATCTGTAACTCCAACAGTATCTAATCGGACGCCCCGCCCATGACCGCCCGTCTGCCCGTCCTGTTCCTCGGCCACGGCTCGCCGATGAACGCCATCGAGGACAACGCCTGGAGCCGCGCCTGGGCGGCGCTGGGCGCCGAGCTGCCGCGCCCGAAGGCGGTGCTGATGATCAGCGCCCATTGGGAGACGCGCGGGGCCAGCGCCGTCAGCGCGGCCGAGCGCCCCGAGACCATCCACGACTTCGGCGGCTTTCCCCAGGCCCTGTTCGACGTGCGCTACGACGCGCCCGGCGACCCGGCCCTGGCCCAGCGGGTGGCGCAGGTGCTGTCGCCCGACCTAGTCGTCCAGCATCCGACCCGGGGCCTCGACCACGGCGCCTGGGGCGTGCTGCGGCCGATGTATCCCGACGCCGACGTGCCGGTGGTCCAGCTGAGCCTGGATCGCGGTCGTCCCGATCGCTGGCACTACGAGGCCGGCAAGCGCCTTGCGGCCCTGCGCGACGAGGGCTTGCTGATCGTCGGCAGCGGCGACATCGTCCACAACCTGCGCGCCGTGAACTTCCGCACCGGCGAGGTCCCCGACTGGGCGCCGCGCTTCAACGCGACGGCCAAGGCCCTGATCGCCGCCGGCGACCACGACCCGCTGATCGACTGGCGCGGCCTGGGCCCCGACGCCGAGGCCTCGATCAACAGCGCCGAGCACTACCTGCCCTTGCTCTACGTGCTGGGCGCGCAGCAGCCGGGCGAGCCGGTCTCGTTCTTCACCGACGACGTGTTCGCGGCGATCTCGATGACCAGCGTGCGCATCGGCTAGGGCATGCAACCGCGATCGACGTGACGCGCTGAGTCGCCACGGACGTGGAGCAGGCGCGATGACAGGACTCTCACGCGAGGCGCTGGTCGAGCGCCTGGTGAAGGCGGGCGAGGCCGAGGTCGCCGGCGCGCCGCCCGAGGAGATCGCAAGCTATTTCGACACCGAGGCCTTCCGCTTCCACGGCCCCGACGGCTTCGAGTCCGACTACGCGGGCCTCAGCGCCTATTTCGCCTCGATCCGCGCCGCGTTCGCCGACCGGACGATCCGGCGCGGGATCATCGTGGTCGAGGGCGACACCGCCGCCTGCCAGACCTGGATCGAGGGCACGTTCGTCAACGAATTCACGATGTCGCCCGCCGGTCCGCTGCCGCCCAACGGCGCGCGGGTCACCTGGGACCTGATCAACATCTTCCGGTTCGACGACGAGGGGCGCCTGGTCGAGGAGTTCGTGCGCACGGACTACCGCGGCTTCCTGCGGCAGCTGGGCGCGGAACATCGCTAGGGGACCGCCCGCATGACCTACCACCTGCATTACTGGCCCACGATCCAGGGGCGCGGCGAGTTCGTGCGGCTGGCGCTGGAGGAGGCCGGGGCGGCCTATGTCGACGTGGCGCGCGGCGGCAAGGATGAAGGCGGCGGCGAGCGGGCCCTGATGGCCGACATCGGCGACCACGACCATCCGTCCTTCGCCCCGCCCTATCTGGTCGACGGCAAGCTGGTGATCGGCCAGACGGCCAACATCCTGCTGCACCTGGGCGCCCGCCACGACCTGGCGCCGAAGGCCGAGGCGGGCCGGCTGTGGGTCAACCAGCTGCAGCTGACCATCACCGACCTGGTCGCCGAGGCCCACGACGTCCACCATCCGGTCGGCATGGGCCTCTATTACGAAGACCAGAAGGCCGAGGCCGCGCGGCGGGCGGAGGAGTTCCGCACCCAGCGGATGAAGAAGCACCTTGGTTGGTACGAGACGGTGCTGGAGAAGGCCCCGAAAGGCGGGTGGCTGACGGGCGCGGACCTGACCTATGCCGACCTGTCGCTGTTGCAGGTGGTGGAAGGCCTGCGCTACGCCTTCCCGCACGCGATGAAGCGGCTGGAGCCGAGACTGAAGCGGGTGATCGCCGTGCGCGACGCCGTGGCCGAGCGGCCGAACATCGCGGCCTATCTGGCGTCGGAGCGGCGGATCCCGTTCAGCACGGAGGGCATCTTCCGAGCTTACCCGGAGCTGGATCCAGCCTAGGGCGTGACCACCACCGTATAGCTCAATGCCGTGTTTTTCGCCCTGGCCGGCGTCTGTTCGTCGCTGACCATCAGTTGACGGAAACGGCCGGCGCTCGCGGCTTCGACGGCGTCGCCGTTGGTGATCAGCGGCCTGGGACCCGCGCCCGTACGGGAATAGAACCACTCCCGTGCGAAGTTGTCGGCGCTGTAGGGCTTTATCGGCCCGACGACACCCTCCGCGAAAGTGATCACGGCCTTGGGGTCATCGACCCTCGCGAAGACTCGGCACACCTTGTACCGGACCCGGATCCTTTGCTTGCCGTCGGCTCCCAACAGGTCGCCGGGGTTTTCGCTCACCAACAGAACCCTGTCGCCTGACCGTCTGGCCTCGATGAAGGTTTCATTGCCTTGGGCCAGGCCCTTCGTGGAGGATTGGACCCAATGGCGCTTCTCCGCCTCGGCGAGCGCCCCCTCCCGGCTGGCGTTGGTGGCCATGCACATCGTCCGAAAGTCGGAAACGAGCGTCGCGGAGGACACGGTTTGCCCCGCGGCCGCCAGCGGCGTCGCCGTCGCGGTCAATACCGTCAGGCATAGGAGCCGACTCGCGACGTTGCGCCTCGCGTCGGCGCGCTCTGGGTTTGGAAATGCCATGTCGGATCCCGCTCGATTACGGTCAAGCTTACCGTCCGCCCGAGCGTCCGCAAGCGAAAGAGATCGACATGTTCGCGCAGGTTGAGCTGCTGGGTTGGCGGCCTGGCTGAAAACACCCCAGCTTGGCCGGACTCGGGAGCGCCCGCCTAGCTCGACGGGCTTCCGCCCGCCACCACGTCCACGCGGCGCCAGGTCTGCGACTTGCACAGGAAGCCGCCGATCAGGCAGCCCTTGGCCTTCATCGTGGTGGCGTCGGGGAAGTCGGCGGTGCCGTTGAAGTTCATGTTCAGGTCGGGGACGAACACCTTGCCCTTCCAGCTGCCGTTCTTCTGCAGCTGGAAATCACGCAGCAGCTGCAGGCCGACCAGCTCGGGCGTGCCGCCCTTCTTGGCGTCGGCCTTGGCCTCGTCATTGGCCCAGACCACCACGCCGCAAGCGCGACCGCCGCCGCACGGCTTGATCTCGACATGGACGCTGTTCTTGGGATTGCGCCAGACGCCGTAGTTGAACGAATCCCCGGCCAGGGCGGGCGAGGTCAGGGCGGCCATCAGGCCGGCGGCCGTGGTCAGCCCGACGAGGAACGACTTGATCCGACGCATGCACGAGGTCTCCACCTGAGATCGTTGTGATGCAGGTTCGCGTTCGGATCAAGTCGGGCCACTTCTCCAATTCCGCTCATCCCGGCGAATGCCGGGACCCAGATGGAATGGCTTCAAGGCTGACGCCAAGGGCTCCGAGCCCCTCCAATCATCCACGCCGCCCTGGGATCTGGGTCCCGGCATTCGCCGGGATGAGCGGATATTGAGAAGCCTCACGCGCCCACCTTCAACGCCTCGCCCGCCTTGCGGGCCGCGGCCCAGCGCTCGTCCATGCCGCGGCCGTAGATCGCGGTGATCCGTTCCAGCACGGCGGACGGCGCGGTCTCCGGGCGGCCGGCGTGGAAGGGCGGGTCGGGAGCGTATTCCACGGCCAGCTGGATGGCCTGGGCCATCTCGTCGCCCGCCACCTCGGCCACCACGGTCAGGGCGAAGTCGATGCCGGCCGTCACCCCGCCGCCGGTGAAGACGTTGCCGTCGCGGACCACCCGGGCCGGGTCGGGCGTGGCGCCGAACAGGGCCAGCTGGTCGCGCCAGGCCCAGTGGCAGGCCGCCCGCCTGCCCTGCAGCAGCCCGGCCGCGCCCAGCACCAGCGAGCCGGTGCAGACCGAGGTCACGTAGCGCGCCCCGGCCGCCAGTCGGCGAACCTGGTCCAGGAAGGCCTGGTCGGCCATGGCCTCCGTCGTGCCGAAGCCGCCGGGCACGCACAGCAGGTCGCACCGCTCGATGTCGGCCAGGCGTGGCAGGCGGGCGAACACCAGGCCGTCGGCCTCGATCTCGCCGCCCGCCTCGCTGGCGACCGTCACCTGGGCGCCGGGCAGGCGGGCGAGGATCTGATGCGGGCCGGTGAAGTCGAGGTGGGTGACACCGGGGAACAGGGCGAACACGATGTGGAACGGCGCGGGTTTCGGCATGGGAGGCCCTCCTGTTGACGCCGCAGCATCGCCCGCCTAGCGTCTGACCGGAATGACATAGTTCCCTCGAAATCCGCCAGGTCGGCCTCGGAGGCGTTCATGACCCGCGACATCGGCTTCCTGATCTTCCCCGACTTCCAGCTGCTGGACGCGGCGGGGCCGATCGCGGCGTTCGAGATCGCCGGGCGGCTGGTCCCCGGCGCCTACCGCCTGCACCTGCTGGCCCGCGACCCAGGGGCCGTTCCCAGCTCGTCCGGCGTGGCCATGACCGCCAAGGCCTTCGCCGAGGCGCCGCCGCTGGACACCCTGATCGTCTCGGGCGGCGAGGGCACGCGCAGCCCGGCCATCTGCGAGGCGACCCTGGCCTTCGCCCGCGCCACCTTCCGCTCGGCCCGGCGCACCGCCAGCGTCTGCTCGGGGACCTATGTCCTGGCCGCCGCGGGCCTGCTGGACGGTCGGCGGGCCACCACCCACTGGCAGCGCTCGCGCGACTTCCAGCGCCGCTTCCCCACCGTGCGGCTGGAGCCCGACAAGATCTTCGTCCAGGACGGGGCGCTGTGGAGCTCGGCCGGCATCACCGCCGGCATCGACATGGCCCTGGCGATGATCGGGGCCGACCTGGGCGAGGAGGTCGCCCGCCGCACCGCCCAGCAGCTGGTGGTCTATCACCGCCGCCCCGGCGGCCAGTCGCAGTTCTCGGCCCTGCTGGAAATGCGCGGCGGCCGCTTCGACGGCCTGCTGGCCTGGGCGCGCGAGAACCTGGCCCTGCCCCTGACCGTCGAGCAGTTGGCCGAACGGGCGGCGATGAGCCCGCGCAACTTCGCCCGCCAGTTCGCCGTCGAGACGGGCAGCACCCCGGCCAAGGCGGTCGAGCGCCTGCGGGTCGAGGCCGCCCGCGCCCTGCTCGACAACCAGCCCCTGCAGGTCGAGGACGTGGCCCTGGAGACCGGCTTCGGCGACCAGGAACGCATGCGCCGCGCCTTMCTGCGGGCGTTCGGCCAACCACCCCAGGCCCTGCGCCGCGCCGCCCGCGCCTCGCAACCGAATGTTGCAACGGCGCCATAGCTCGCAATAATACGGTCAAGCTTAAGCAACCTGAGATTTACGACACCGGTGAACCTCTCTACCGGGGCTTGGTCCGATCAAGGACCAGTACCTTTTGGGGGGAATATCTATGCGTCTGTTCATCACCACCGCCGTGGCCGCCCTGGCCATGGCCGGCGTCGCCTCGGCCCAGACCGCCGGCCCGGCGCCCGCGCCGAAGGCCGCCGCGCCCGCCGCCGGCCAGTACATCTCGGTCTCGGGCGGCCTGGTCGCCAAGACCGACTACGACTTCGGCTTCGCCGGCGGCTACAAGGCCAAGGCCGACGTCGACGCCGGCGCCCAAGGCGCCGTGGCCTGGGGCTCGACGATCGGCAACGGCTGGCGCGCCGAGATCGCCCTGGGCTACCGCAGCCAGGACAGCAAGACCATCGTCACCTGGAACGGCTCGTCGATCGGCTCCACCGACGGCAAGGTCCAGGCCCTGAGCATCGATATCAACGGCTACTACGACTTCCCGGTCTCGGGTCCGGCCAAGCCCTATCTGGGCGCGGGCATCGGCGTGGCGCAGGTCAAGTTCAGCGACGACCTGATCGACGACAAGGGCGACGCCCTGACCCTGCAGGGCATCGCCGGCGTCAGCTTCGCCGTCACGCCGACGGTCTCGCTGTTCGCCGAGGGCCGCTACCAGTACACCGGCTCGATCAAGATCAAGACCACCAGCCCGTCGGGCGAGCAGAACTCGCACCTGAACATGACCGGCCCGGCCGCCCTGGTCGGCGCGCGCTTCGCGTTCTAGGACCGGTTCGGACGACGACGGGGACAGGCGCCCGCGCCTGTCCCCAACCTCGCGCTCATCCCCGCTCTTCCGCCATCCTGGCCACCTCGGCCTTCAGGATCTCGAGCGTCTCGGTGTTGCAGCGCAGGATCTCGACCATCTCCTGCTGGCGCAGGTCGTCCAGCTTGTCGTGCAGCCGCATGATCTCCAGCTCGGCCCGCAGGTTGACGACATAGTCGTGCTCGGCGTTCAGCCGGTCCTTCGTGGCCTGGCGGTTCTGGCTCATCATGATCACCGGCGCCTGGATCGCCGCCAGGGTCGACAGGATCAGGTTGAGGAAGATGAACGGATAGGGGTCGAACGCCAGGTGCAGGGGCCTAAGGCCCAGGTTCAGGCCGATCCACAGCGCCAGGCACAACGAAAAGCCGCCGATGAACGCCCACGAGCCGCCGATCGCCGCCACCGTGTCGGCCAGGCGGTCCCAGTAGCCGCGGTCGTCGACCACCAGCGCCTTGTTCAGCCCCGTGGGGGCCTCGGCGGCGATCAGGTCGATGACGCTGCGCTTGACCTCCGTCAGTTCGGCGTACGGGACGCCCAGCAGCTCGCGGGACAACTGGTCGAGGCGTTGATCGGGGGTCATGGGCGTCCCTGATGTGAAGGTTCCTAGAAGATGCGTCTTGAATGGTCCTGCGCAAGCTCCCGCGATTGACGGCGGTGTCCGCCGGGCGCGAGGGTGCCCGGGTCGGCGTGACGACACAGTTCAGAGCACAAGGAGAAATCCCCATGGCCCATACGTTCCAGATCAAGAAGAACAAGGCGGGCGAGTTCGTCGCCTACTTCGTCTACAACAGCGAGACCCTCTTCTGGACCGAAGGCTACAGCTCGAAAGCCGCGGCCAAGAACGCCATCGAGTCGATCAAGAAGAACGGCCCCGGCGCCGAGGTGGACGACCAGACGGACTGATATCGACGACGGGGACACGCGCCGGCGCGTGTCCCCACTCGAACCCTTGACCGGCCTGCCCTCCCGGGCGTCTGATCAGCGATAACAAACCAAAACGGGAGGGACGCATGAGCGCGACAGCGAAAGGCCGCAAGGCCGTCTTCATCACGGGCGCCGCCAGCGGCATCGGCCTGGCCAGCGCCAAGCGCTTCGCCGCCGAGGGCTGGTTCGTGGGCCTTTCGGACATCGACGTGACCGGCCTGAAGGCCGCCCTGGTCGCCATCGGGCCCGAGAACGGCGCGACCTTCCGGCTGGACGTGCGCGACCGCTCGGCCTGGAACTCGGTGCTGGCTGACTTCGCCAAGCTGACCGACGGCCGCCTGGACGTGCTGCTCAACAACGCCGGGGTGGCCAAGTTCGGGCCGTTCGACAGCCATCCGGACGCCGACATCGACCTGCAGCTGGACATCAACATCAAGGGGGTGATCACCGGCGCCCGGTCGGCCCTGCCCTGGCTGAAGGCCACGCCGGGCTCGCGCCTGATCAACATCTCGTCCTGCGCGGGCCTGTACGGCTCGCCGGGACTGGCGGTCTATTCGGCCACCAAGTTCGCGGTGCGGGGCCTGTCGGAAGCCCTGGACGTGGAGTGGAAACCCTACGGCGTCGGCGTGGCCTGCGTGATGCCGTGGTTCGTCGACACCCCGATCCTCAACGCCGGCGCGCCGGGCAGCAACGCCAACATGTCGGACGTGCTCAAGAGCGGCGGCCTGCCGGTCTATCCCGTGGAGGACGCCGCCGAGGTGATCTGGCGGGCCGTCCACGGGAAGGAGCTGCATTACTTCGTGGGCAAGCGGGCCAAACAGATGCGCTTCGCCAGCAGCCACATGCCCGGAGCGCTTAGGAAGCAGCTCCGGTCCCGGCCGATCCTCCAGCAGACTTGATCGTCTCGCCGGAGGTCTTGGTCGGGTGCATGGCCGGGGCCGAGGCGGGCTCGGGGACCGGGCCCAGCGGGCCGCCCATGCCGCCCGCGACCGTGGCCGGCTTGTCGGGCGACGAGATCACCACGGCGCTGGCCAGCTGGATCGGCGCGGCCTTGCCGTCGGCGACGCTGGTCGTGGGCAGGCTGGCCAGGGTCACGTTGGGCAGGTCGTCGGCCGTCGACGGCCGCGGCGTGCGGCTGAAGGCGTCCGGCGCGCCCGAGCGGCCGCCGAAGCGGTAGAACACGTGCATGCCCACCTGGGCGACGCGCAGCAGGCGCGGACCCCAGCCCGGCGCGACGCCGGTGGTGTGGAAGTGGGTGGCGGCGCCGACCTCGGTCATCACCGCGCCCGACAGCGCGCGGGTGGCGACCTTCTGGGCGCGGGCCCAGGCGCCCCGATCGCGCGGCGCGCGCATCGAGCCGTCGCAGGCGAAGCTGAACTGGCAGCCGGTGTGGGTGTAGGCGCCCTGGAACACCACGCCGCAGATCGATTTCGGGAACGAAGGGTGGCGTACGCGGTTTAGTACGACTTGAGCCACGGCCGCCTGGCCGTTCGGGGTCTCGCCGCGGGCCTCGTAATAGACCGCCTCGGAAAGGCACTCGAGTTCACGCGAGCTTTCCAGGGCGTTGGTCAGGCGGAACGGGGCCACGGCCGGATTGAACGGGCCGCCGAAGCTGGCGCGCAGCAGGAGAGGCTGGCGATCATCGTCCGATTGCTGGCGCTGCTCGAGGCGTTCGACCAGCAGGGCCGATTGTCGGTCGCGCTGGGCGCCGCCGGCGACGGTGTAGGGATCATGGCGGCGGGCGATCGCTAGAGCGCCGGCGTCCATGCGAGACGCGGCCTGATACAGCGCCGCGTCGGAGAAGTTCCCCTCGGCGCCGTCGGCCAGGCGAGATACGCGAGCGTGCTGACTGGCGGTCTGGGCCATGCCCCCCGCAAGGTAAACGCCGCCGAGCGCCACGCCCGTGGCGGCTCCAACCAATACGGCGCCGATCAGCGCGCGCGCGTCTGCGCACGTCTGCGACTTGATAAACAAAACTCGTGTCCTGCGCGGCGAGGGCGGTCCGCCCCCCGACAAAAACGCCCTCGGAAAACCCGGAAAAATACTGTCGGGCAGTCCTGAAAGCGGAGGCTCGGCCGGTTCACGATGGTGGCCGAAGTCCTACTTATGGACCGCCTTATGACGCATCCGTGACCGACTCGCAAGCGCACGCGGCGCCACGGCTTGAATTTTGGGCGACCGCGCGTCAGACCCAATGGTTAATGCTTTGATTACAAGGAAAAAACGCGACAGTCCCGAGAATCGGCGCGGAGGCGAATATTCGCCTGTCGCGACAGACTTCCGCCCCCTCGCTCTCAAAGGAACCCCAGTCGCGCGACGCCGTTACTCTAGCGGGAAGCTGTAATTGTCTCGGAGGACATAATGTCTGCTCTACGCTGGGTCCCGCTATGGGTTGCGGCGGGGTTAACCCTGTCGGCCTGCGGCCACAACATGGAGCAGAGGGCGGCCACCGGGGCGATCGCCGGGGCGGTCGTCGCCGGCCCCGTGGGCGCGGCCGTGGGGGCCGGCGCCGGGGCCGTGGTCGACAAGGTCTCGAAGTAGGGAAATCCCCTAGACGACCACCTAGGCGACGGCCGAGACGGGGGCCCGATCGCCCCTGAACAGACGCCAAAGCTCGACGGCGATCTTAACCGTAAGCACCACCATCATCACCGTGGCGGTGAGGTGCAGGCTGAGGTCCAGCGCGGTTTGCAGGCCCGCGATCGCGTCGGTGCGCGGCTCGACGCCGTCCAGGGGGGCGACCACGACGATGCGTCCCACCCGCCAAAGCACCACAGCCAACGCCAGGCCGGCCAGGCCGCACACGACCTCCAGCGCCGCCCGGACCCGCACCCAGGCGGGACGCAGCAGGCCGATCAGGCTGGAGACCAGCTGCACGCCCGCCCAGGCCAGCAGCGGCCAGTACAGCGTCGCCCAGATCGAGGCCGGCCGCAGGACCATGTCGCTGTCCGTCACGCGGTTGGACCACGGCGCGGGGACGACGCCCGTCCACCACAGCACGAACAGCGTGGTGAGGATCACCTCCAGCAGGGCCTCGAAGCGTCGGCGGTTCGGCCCCTTGCGCCCGAAGCCCTTCCCGGTCGCCCCCAGGGCGTCCAGGCGCGGCAGGTCGGCGACCTTCCAGTTCGTCAGGCCGTCCAGGGGGATCCAGCCGCGCTCGATCGCGAAGCCCAGCACCGTGGCGACGCCGATCATCGTGAAGGCGGCCGAGATGAAGCTGGAGAGGAAGTCGGAGAAGACATGGGGCGCCTGGCCCGGCGCCGTGATCACCGTGATCACCGCCGGGATCGCCGAGACCACCGCCGCCACCACCAGCAGCGCCTTCACCCCGAACATGTAGAACGGATAGAGCTCGGGCCCGATCAGGGCGCGGGTGGTCCCGAACCGGCCCGCCACGGCGATCGGATGGCCGAACGCCTTGAGCACGGCCTCGCACTCCCGGGCGTTCAGGGGACGCCCCAGCTCGACCTCCTTCTCCTCCATCTGGTTGAGCAGGGTGTCGCGCAGCTCGGCGACGATGTCCTCGCGCTGGTCCTTGGGCAGCAGGGCCGCGACGGCGGCCAGATAGCGATCGAGCAGGTCCATGTCCTGGCCTCCTTCGTCAGATCAGGTTTTGCAGGGTGTCGTTCATCGCCCGCCACTCGGCGGACAGGCGGGCCAGCACGGCCTCGCCCTCGGACGACAGGCGGTAAAAGCGCTTCTTGCGCTTGTCTTCCTCGCGCCACTCGCTGGTCAGCAGGCCCTGGCTCTCGAGCCGGCGCAGCATCGGATAGAGGGCGCCTTCGTCGATCTCCAGCCCCACCTCGGCCAGGGCCTGACGCAGGCTGTAGCCGTAGCGTTCGACCTTCAGCTGGGCCAGCACGGCCAGGATCAGCGTCCCGCGCCGCAACTCCTGGCGCAGGGTTTCGAAGATGTCGGCGTCTTGCGGCATGGTGTACGTCACATGGTGTGCGTCACTTGGTGTGTGACGTACACTGTGTGACACACAGGTAAGTGGCGAGTCAAGTCGGCGAAACGATGTTCGCTCGACGCCGAAGCGCGGACCTAGGGTTTCACCTGCCGCTCCAGCACGGCGGCGCGCGCCTCGGTCCGCTTCAGCAGGCACCGGGTCACCTCGAGATTGCCCTCCAGTCCCACGCGGACGTCGGGACCGACGTCGATGATGGCGTTGCACTCAGCGTCGCGCGTCTTGATCCATGACCGCTGGGCGTTGCGCAGGGCCGTCCGTCCGGGCTCCGGCTGGGCCAGGGCGGCCTGGTAGGCCCGGTTGAGGCGGGCGTCCTGCGCGTCCAGCAGCTCGCTGATGCACTCCAGGACCTCGGAGGTGTCGCCGTCGCAGCGGGCGGCCTCCTGGACGGCCGAGACCGGCGCGGGTTTGTGCGCCGGGTAGCGGTCCAGCTCGTCCGCCCGTTCACCGGCGCGGTGGTAGTAGCAGGCGTTCATCAGGATCCGGAGCCGGTTGTCGTGGTTGTCCGGGTCGGATGGCGAGAGGTAGTCGGTGCAGTTGAGGTCCCGCCAGGTGATCCAAGCGCGCTGGGCCTTGCGCAGGGCCTCCTTCCGGGCCGGCGTGTCCAGCCGGCCGAGGGCGGCGGCGTAGGCTCGGTTCAGACGGTCGTCTTCCTTGTCCGCCAGCTTGACGAGGCAAACCCGCGCCCCGTCGACATAGTCGCCGTCGATCCGCTGGACGCACGCGGCCGCCCGGCGCGCCCGGACCTCGCCGTCGCCCTCCGCGCCGACGGCCCTGAAGACGTCGGTGCGGGGACGGCGATCGTGGTCCAGCTCGTCGGYCCGGCGCCGCGCGCGGTCGTAGGCGCAGGCCGCCGCCCGCTCCGGCCCTCGCGTCTCCATGCCGGTCTGGCCGATATACGAGGCGCAGTCGGCGTCGCGGAAGGCGACCCAGGCCGTCTGCATCTCCTCCAGGTCCAGGCGCTGCATCTCGTTCAGGCGGGTCATGGCCGCGTCGTACGCCCTGTCGAGACGCGCTTCCTCCTGGGTCGCCAGGCCCCGGATGCAGGCGGCGACCTGGCCCGTGTCGCCGCGCCCCTCGGCCGTGCACCGCTCCACCGGCGTGACGGCGACCCGAGGCTCGGCGGCCAGGACCGTGGCGGGCGCCGCGAACAACAGCGCGACCGCGAGGACGACAGACCGGATCATGACGAGCTCCCCAAAGGCGGAGCCAAGCTAGACCGTATTCCGCGGAAGACCAGGGAACAGGCTACCCAAAACGAGCCGCGGCCCGGCGCCTAGGTCGACGCCGTCAGCCGCTTCAGCCGCGGGACCATCAGCGTGTCCGGATCGTCCTTCGAGACAGGGACCGTGATCTGGACGGTGAAGCGGCTGCCCTGGCCCAGGACGCTCTCCACCCCGATCTCGCCCTGCATCAGGGCCACGATCTGCCGGCTGATGCTGAGGCCCAGGCCCGTGCCGTGGTTACGGTCGACCGCCTCGCCCGCCTGCTCGAACGGACGGAAGACGCTCTCCAGCTGGTCGGCCGGAATGCCGACACCGGTGTCTTCGACGACGAAAGCCAGGCGCGCCGTTTCGCCGGCGGCGTCCAGGACGACGACCCGCAGGTCGATCCGACCGTCGGTCGTGAACTTGACCGCGTTGCCGACCAAGTTGATCAGCACCTGGCGCACCCGCTTCTCGTCGGCCTCGACCAGGCGCGGGACGCCGGGCGCGATCTCGACGGCGAAGTCCAGGCCCTTCTCCTCGGCCGGCAGGCGGAACATCTCGCCCACCCCCTCGACGCACGCGTGGAGGTCGAAGGGCGCGGCCAGCAGGTCGAAGGTCCCGGCCTCGATCTTGGCCACGTCCAGGATGTCGCTGATCACCGCCAGCAGGTGCTCGCCGCTGGCCTGGACGGTCTTGACCGCCGCGCGCTGCTTGGCGTTCAGCTCGGTGCGGCCCAGCCAGTAGGTGTAGCCGATGATGGCGTTCAGCGGCGTGCGCAGCTCGTGGCTCATATTGCCCAGGAAGCGCGACTTGGCGTTGCTGGCCGCCTCGGCCTCGGCGTGGGCGTCGGCCAGCAGCTGGGCCCGCCGCAGATGGCCCTGCTGCCGCGCCTCGTAGTCGTGGCGCACGTGCAGGAAGCGGTAGACCAGGAACCCGGCCGAGCCCACCAGCCAGACGCCCAGGATGATCAGGTAGAACTGCTCGGTCGACAGGTAGGCGCCCTGGAAGGTGATGTCCTCGACCGTCACCGCCAGCGTGTCGCCCGCCTTGGCGCCGCTGGTGGCGATGGCCACGGACTGGACCTGCTTGAAGTCCGGCGCGGCCTGGGCCGCGGTCAGGCCGTGGCTGGCCAGCCACCAGTCCTCGGCCGCCAGCTGGCTGAGCGGCACGCGGACCACGTTATGGCCCTGGACCACCGGGATGTCGGTCGCCAGGTGCATCGGCTCGCCCTTGAGCTTGTCGCGCACGGCGCGGCCCGGCTCGGGCTTGACGATCAGCCTCAGGCGATCGGCGGAACCCCGGTACGAAAAGCGCAGGGTGGCCGTCTGCAGGTGCGAGAAGTCGAGCCCGCCGCCCACGCGCGCCAGGTCCAGGCCATAGCCGCAATAGGGATAGGTCGTCCCCTGGCGGATCTCGCACGACCACGACAGGGGCCGGGCCGGATCGACCGAGACGGTCGACCCGCCGCCGTTCTCGGCGTCGGAATAGCCGTAGCCGATGAACCGGCCCGATTGCGGCGACAGGACCAGGGTCTGGTCGGTGATGGCGCTCTTGCCCAGCACCGCGGCGAACGACACGGCCACCAGCAGGAAGACCGCCGCCTCCAGCCGCAGATTGGCGTAACCCAGCCACGGCTTGCGGGCCTGTCCGCCCGCCGCCGCGACCGGCGCGAGATCCGTTGGTTCCTGCACGACGCTCCCCCGGGACCTCCCAACCGGACCGGGACGCCCTCAAACTCCACCGTAGGATTAATCCCAGCAAAGTTTCCCCAAGGTTTATCGGCCGGACGCGTGCGACGTTTTGGCGTCGCCTCTAGGTCTTCCGCAGGGGCGCGAAATAGGCCTTCCGCTCGCCCTCGGCCTGGGAGGTCGAGGCGTGGATCTGGAGCAGGTCCTTGCGGGCCAGCAGCCCCACCAGCCGGCCTGTGGCCGGGTCGGTGACGGGGATGCGGCCCTGGCCGGTGGCCAGCATCACGTCCACGGCCCGGGCGACCACGTCGTCGGGATGGGCGACGGGCAGGGCCGCGTCCGAGATCCGCTCCGCAAGGGTCTGGCTTTCGAGCGTCTGGGCGTCGAGACCGCCCTCCACCCGCCAGGCCAGGGCGTCGGCCCGCGAGGCCAGGCCCACCAGCCGGCCCGAAGCGTCCACCACCGGATAGACCTGGTGGCGGCCGGCCTGCAGCACCTCGACGGCGGCCGGGATCGGCAGGTCGGCGGGCAGCGTGTCGACCGCCCGGACCATCACGTCGGCCACCCGGACCAGTTCGTAAGGGTCGACGCCGTATTCGCGGGTGATGTGACGGCCGCGGCGGGCGATCTTCTCGGTCAGGATCGAGCGCTTGAGCAGTAGCACCGTCGTGGCGTAGGCCGCCGCCGAGGCCGCCAGCAGCGGGGCCAGCATCCGCCAGTCGCCGGTCAGCTCGACCGCGAAGATCACCGCCGTCAGGGGCGAGCGCATGGTCCCGCCCAGCATGGCCGCCATGCCCAGCAGGGCCCAGAAGCCGGGATCGCCCGGCAGGACCTGGCCGACCAGCCAGCCCATCGCCCCGCCCAGGATCAGCAGCGGCGCCAGCACCCCGCCCGAGGTCCCCGACGACAGGGCCACCAGCCAGATCGTCGCCTTGACCGCCAGCAGCACCAGCACCGCCTGGACCACCAGGTGTCCGGTCAGCAGGTCGCGGATGACGTCGTAGCCCACGCCCAGGGCCCGGGGCTCGATCAGCCCGCCCAGGCCCACGCCCAGCCCGCCCAGGGCCGGCCACCACATCCAGTGGATCGGCAGGCGCTCGAAGGCGTCCTCCAGGCCGTAGAGCAGCTTGGTCAGCAGGCCCGACTGCAGGCCGGCCAGCACGCCCAGGCCGGCGCAGAGGCCGAGACCCCACCAAGGCAGGACCGGGTCGGCGGCGAATGGGAACAACGGGCCGGTCCCGAACAGCAGCGGCCGCCAGGCCGTGGCGGCCACGGCCGCGACGGCGACGGGGATGAAGCTGCGCGGCCGCCATTCGAACAGCAGCAGCTCGACGGCCAGCAGCACCGCGGCCACCGGCGTGCCGAAGATGGCCGTCATGCCCGCCGCCGCCCCGGCCACCAGCAGCGTCTTCCGCTCGGCCGCGCTGAGGTGGAAGAACTGGGCGAACAGCGAGCCGATCGCCCCGCCGGTCATGATGATCGGCCCCTCGGCCCCGAACGGCCCGCCCGTGCCGATCGAGATCGCCGACGAGATCGGCTTGAGCACCGCCACCTTGGGCGACATCCGGCTGCCGCCGATCAGGATCGCCTCGATGGCCTCGGGGATGCCGTGGCCGCGGATCTTCTCCGAGCCGAACCGCGCCATCAGCCCGATGACCAGCCCGCCCAGCACCGGCGCGGCCACCATCCAGGGCGAGGGCGTCAGGGCGTCCAGCGAGCGGGAGACGACGTCCAGCCGTCCAAACCAGACCAGGTTGGTGGTCAGGGTGATCAGGCGGATCAGCACCCAGGCCGCGCTCGCCCCGCCGCTGCCAACCACGAGGGCCATGGCGGCCAGCATCAGCAGGCGGCGATCGGCGGTGAAATCGCCCAGCGCCCGGCGCGGCGCGGCGGCCGCGCCGGAAGCGGCGTCGGATTTGGCGTTGGCGGCTTTCATGCTTTCCTCTAGGTCGGCCTCGTGTAGAAGGGCCAGTATGTCGTATTACGACATTTTCCAAGAGAGGAACGACCGGTTGGGCGAGAAGATCGGCGAGAAAGGCGGCGACGGGGCCAGCCTGACGCGGGCCCAGTACGTGGCGCTGGCGACCTTCCGTTACGAACTGCGGCGCTTCATGGCGTTCAGCGAGAACGCGGCCCACGGGGCGGGCCTGCCGGCCCAGCAGCACCAGGCCCTGCTGGCGATCGCCGGCTTCGACGGCGAGGGCGCCCCCACCGTGGGGACCCTGTCGGAACGGCTGATGATCGCGCCGCACACGGCCACCGAACTGACCTCGCGGATGGTCGAGGCCGACCTGATCAGCAAGATCCCCTCGGCCGAGGACCGCCGCAAGGTCCGGCTGGCCCTGACGCCCAAGGCCGAGGCCATGCTGGCCGAGCTGAGCGCCGCCCACCTGCGGGAGCTGAAGTCCCTGGAGCCCGCCCTGAACGCCGCGCTCTCCCGCCTGACGCGCGACCGCGCCTGACCGTCGAAAAGCCCATGCGACAGACCCTCGTCCAGGCCCTGCGCGGCCGCGCTCCCCTTCGCCCCCAGGACATCCTGCGGTCCGGCCTGGGCGCGCTGCTGGGCATCCCCGTCACCGGCCTGCTGGCCCACCTGATCGCCAGCGGCAAGGCCTCGGCCCTGCCCCTGCTGGTCCCGCCGATCGGCGCCTCGGCCGTGCTGGCCTTCGCCGTGCCGGCCAGCCCCCTGGCCCAGCCCCGGGCGATCATCGGCGGCAACATGGTCTCGGCCCTGGCCGGGGTGACCTGCGCCCTGGCCTTCCACGCCCACCCCGCCCTGGCGGCCGCCATGGCCGTGGCCTGCGCGATCGTCGCCATGGGCCTGTTGGGCTGCCTGCACCCGCCCGGCGGCGCCGTGGCCCTGGGGGCGGCCCTGGCCGCCGGTCCGGTGGGCGCGGCCTCTTACGGCTATGTCTTCGTGCCGGTCGGCCTGTGCTCGACCCTGCTGGTGCTGAGCGCCATGGCCTACGCCAAGGCCGTCGGACGCTMGTACCCGCACCGCGCGCCTCCGCCGCCGTCGAGCGTCCACGCCACCCAGGACGCCCCGCCCCTGCGCCGCGTCGGCTTCACGCCACAGGACATCGACAACGCCCTGGCCCACTACGGCGACCTGCTGGACGTCGACGCCAAGGACCTGGACGCCCTGTTCCGCGAGGTCGAGTTGCAGGCCCACCGGCGCATCCACGCCCACATCCTGTGCAGCGACATCATGTCCCGCGACGTGCTGAGCGTGGACCTGCACCAGAGCGCCCAGAGCGCCCTGGCCTACATGCGCGCCCACGACCTGCGCTCGGCCCCGGTGGTCGACAGCGAGCGCAGGGTGGTGGGCATGGTGCGCCGCGCCGAGCTGCAGACCGGCCGCGACGGCCCGGTCGAGGCCGTGGTCGACCCGTTCGTGCACAAGGTCCGCCCCGGCACGGCCATCGAGGCCCTGCTGCCGATCCTCTCCAGCGGCGTGGCGCACGAGGCCATGGTCGTGGACGAGCACCGCGTGCTTCTGGGCATCATCACCCAGACCGACCTGCTGGGCGTGCTCTACCGCGCCCACATCGTCGAGGCCGTGGCCCTGCAGAAGGCCGAGGACGCGGGGTCGTTCGACCCGGCGATCTAGGGGGGGGGGCCGGCGGCCATCACCACTAAGGTCGGCCTGTCGCCGCCTTCCTCCCCCGCACCGTCATTCCCGCCCTTGTGGCGGGAATGACGGTTGAGAGGGGTGTGGATAAGGTCGATCGCCCTAGCCCTTCGGCGGGATCCAGCCGAAGAAGTCCCCCACCCCGGTCAGCAGGAACTGCATGCCGATGCAGATCAGCAGGAAACCAAAGATGCGGGTCATGGCGTCCATGCCGCCCTGGCCCAGGAAGCGGACCATCAGCTCGGCGGCGCGCAGGATCACGAAGGCGATGACCAGGGTCACGGCCATGCCCAGGATCACCCCGCCGTAGACGATCACCCACTGGTCCGGATAGTTGCTGCGGATCGCGGCCGCGGCGCTGAGCACCACCGAGATCGAGCCCGGACCGGCCAGGCTGGGCATGGCCAGGGGCGTGAAGGCCACGTCCAGTTCCTGGGCCTGGCTCTCGCTGGCGACGGCCTCGGCGGTCGACGGCTTGGGGAACAGCATCCCGAACCCGACGCTGAGGATGATCAGCCCGCCGGCCGCGCGGATGCCCGGGATCGAGATGCCGAAGAACTCGACGATCGCCGAGCCCAGCAGCAGGAAGGTCGCCAGGATGGCGAAGGCGTAGATGCAGGCGCGGATGGCCTGCTGCTTGCGCTTCTTCGCATCGAACCCCGCGGTCAGCGACACATAGAGCGGCGCCGTGCTGAACGGGTTCATGATCGGGAACAGCGCGCCGATCGTCAGGACCAGGGCTTCGACGAAGATCGGAATGGCGCTCTCCCGCGGGTCGGCGCGCGCGACGGAGTTCGCGCAGCGCGGCGAGTCTGACCGTGGGCGGACCGTCCAGGCCATCCAGCGCAGACCTGATAAGCCCCGCCGAAACCCCGCAGTCGCGGCCCGCCGCCCTTGCCCGCCAAGGCCGCGCCGGGCAGAACGGTCGCGTAGCGTATCCGGGGGCGATCGATGCGGACTCTTCTTCAAGCGGCGGCGATCGCCGCGACCCTGGCGCTGGCCGGTCCGGCCCTCGCCCGTGACACCCAGCCCCGGCAGCCCGCCTCGGCGGCGTCCGTGGACGAGGGGCTGATCCTGGCCTTCCAGGACGCCAACGACCACATCCAGCGCGGGGAATACACCCAGGCCTATGCGACGCTGGAAGCCCTGACCGCCAAGCCGGCCTTCCAGTCCGCCACGAGCGAGCTGCGCCACGCGACCTGGCTCCTGATGGCCGGCGCCGCCGGGGAGGCCCGCGACTGGCCCAAGTCGCGGGCGGCGATCGAGAAGGCCACCGCCTTTCCGGAAGCGAACGCCTACGACTGGCAGGTCCGCGTCCGCATCGCCCGCTCCAGCGGCGACATGACCGACGGCCTCAGAAGCATCGCCATCCTCGCCCGGCGCTTCCCGGACGGCCTGGCCGTCTTTTCGGACGAAGACATCGGACGTTGGTTCGATCGCGCCAAGCTCGAGACCGACCAGGACCTGGCCTTCGACTTCGTCGACGCCCTGCTGACCCACTGGACGCCCAACGACCCGTTCGTCGATCCCTTCGTCGAGCTGAACGGCATGCGGCAGGTCCAGGTCGAGGGCCTGCTGCGCCAGGGCCGGACGGCCGAGGCGATCGCGGCCACGCGGAAGATCGACAACCCCGACGTCCTGATCGCGATGCGCGCCGACAAGCGTTTCGACGCGCTTTCGGCGGCCGATCCCGCCCTGCTGGACCCCAAGCCCGCCGCCCTGCGGCAACTGGCCAGGATCGACGCCCTCTACCCCGCCCACACCGACCTGCTGTCCGGCGTCGATGCGCGGACCAGCGCCCTGCTGGACCTGAATCGCGGCGAGGAGGCCCTGGCCTTCGTCGAAGCAGCCATCGTCCGCGCCCAGAAGGATCCCCGCGCCTTCAAGGACATCGACACTCGGCTGGGTTGGACGATCAACCTGAAGAACCACGCCCTCGGCGTGCTGGGCCGGGACGACGAGGCGCTCGAGGCCCTGGAGACCGCGGCCCGGATACCCGAGAAGGGCAAGGCCAACATCAACCAGACGCTCAATCTCGCCGCCCAGCAGATGGACATGGGCCGCTACAAGATCGCGCTGGCGACGGTGGCCTCGGTGCGCGACGACCGCCTCAGCCCCTACGGCAAGGCCGTGGGCCTGCGGATCACCACCTGCTCGGCCACCCTGCTCGGCGACCTGGCGACCGCCGACGAGGCGCTGCGGCAATTACGCGGCGTGAAGCTGGAGGCCAAGCKGCAGCTGGAGGACGCCCTGCTGTGCCGGGGCGACCTGGACGGCGCGGCGGCCATGCTGATCGAGCGGCTGCAAAATCCCGTCCAGCGCAACCTGGCGCTGGCCGGCCTGCAGGTCGCGCCGCTGCGCCCCTCGCCGCTTCCGCTGGACGTGACGCTGCGCCAGCGCCGCGCCGAGCTCCGCGCCAGGCCCGACGTCCGCGCCGCCGTCGACGCGGTCGGCCGCGTGATCACCTACAGCCCCGAGGACCTGTGGCCGCCGAAGCCGGCGGCGGCGGGCAAGGCGCGCTGAGCCGCCGAGCCGGCGGTTTGACATTTCGCGGCCGGGCTGGCGCCCTGCCCGCATGACCCAGCTCTTTCGCCTTTCCGGCGCCGTGCGGAGCGACCCCGAGGTCGAGGCCTGGTTCGCCGCGCCCGACCACGACCTGCGCCGCCTGGCCCGGCCGTGGTTCGAGCGCCTGCGCGCGGCCGGGCCCGACGTGGGCGAGCTGCTGCACGACGGACATCCCACCGCCTGCGTCGGCGGCGCGGCCTTCGCCTATGTCGACGCCTTCAGCGCCCACGTGAACCTCGGCTTCTTCCACGGCGCCGAGCTCGACGACCCGGCCGGCCTGCTGGAAGGCGCGGGCAAGCGCATGCGGCACGTGAAGATCCGCTGGGGCAAGCCGGTCGACGAGCCGGCGCTGGAGGCGCTGATCGCGGCGGCCTATGGGGACATCAAGGCGCGGCTGGCGGGGGAGTGGGCCCCATCTTCCTAACCCGTCATCCCGGGCCTTGTGTCCGGGATGACGGTGGTCTTGAAATGACGAGTTGAATAACGAGCGCCCCGGCGCCCCTCAATCCGGCATGGCGTCGTACTGCGGCAGGTCCAGGGGCTTGACCCAGTGCAGCCGGCGCATGTCGAACATCTCCAGCATCGGCGCGATCAGGTCCGGCCGGTCCAGGCTGCCCAGCTGGACGAAGACCGTTCCCGGAAAGGTCTCCAGATTGTCGGTGAACACCCGCGAGCCGCACTCCGGGCAGAAGTTGCGGTCCAGGCCCTTGCCGGAATTGGCGATGTAGTGGAACGCCTTGGGCTGGCCGCTCAGCAGCTCGAAATCGTCGGCCGGCACCCCGAAGAAGGTCGCCATCTCGCCGCCCGACGCCCGCTTGCAGTCGTTGCAATGGCAGTTGGCGATGAAGCTGGGGTCGGTGTCGAACTGGAACTTCACGGCGCCGCAGGCGCACTGGGCCGTATACTTCTTGGGCATGTCGTCTCCGTTCGGTTGGGCGAGGAAGGCGAGAAGTCACGCAAGGGTACGGGCGGCGATGCTTCCATCGCTCCGGGCGTCAGGCAAGCAAGATCAGCGGTCGAACTTGGTCGACAGGATGATCGACGACGTCGTGCGCTCCACGCCCGCCACATGCCCGATCCGGTCCAGCACGGCGTCCATCTCGGCGACGGTGGCCGTGGCGGCGAAGGCGATCATGTCGTAGTCGCCGCTGACCGAATGCAGCAGCCGCACCTGCGGGATCGCGCGCAGGGCGGCCTCGACGGCGCGGGCCTCCTTGGGGCCGATCTTGATCATCACGTGCACCCGCACCGCGCCGTGCTCGAGGTCGGGCGCCAGGCGCGCGCCGTCGCCCAGGATCACCCCGTCGCGCTCCAGCCGCTCGATCCGGCTCTGGACCGTGGTGCGCGAGCGGCCCACCCGCCGGGCCAGGTCGGCGGTCGAGGCCCGGCCGTTGTCCTTCAGCGCGGCGATCAGCTTCTGGTCGATGGGGTCGATAGGCATTTCGTCGATGTTTCCCTACATATCGCCGAAACTTAGACGGCGAACCGACGAAACCGCCACTAGGATTCGACGAAACGGCGGGGATGATGTCCGCCCCTGGAGGTTCACCACCCGTGCTGGACAAAGCCCATCAAGAGGCCCTCGCCGCCATCGTCGGTCCCAACGGCTTGATCGTGGACGCGCCCGACCGCGCCGCCTACGAGACCCCGGCCCGCTACGCCGGCGGGACGGCGGCGGCCGTGGTGCGGCCGGCGACCACCGCCCAGGTCTCGGCCGTGGTCGGCTACTGCGTGCGCCACGGCCTCCCCTTCGTGCCCCAGGGCGCCAATACCGGCCTGGCCGGCGGCTCGACGCCCGACGCCGGCGGCGGCCAGGTCGTGCTGTCGCTGGACCGCCTGATCGGGCCGCTCGAGATCGACGCCGAAGACCGCACGGCCACCGTCGGCGCGGGCGTGCGCCTGTCGGCCCTGAACGCGGCGCTGGAGCCGCAGGGCCTGTTCCTGCCCATCGACCTGGGCGCCGACCCGACCCTGGGCGGCATGGCGGCCACCAACACAGGCGGGGCGCGGTTCCTGCGCTATGGCGACATGCGCCGCCACGTGCTGGGCCTGGAAGTCGTGCTGGCCGACGCCGCGGGCACGGTGCTGACCCTGTCGCACGGCCTGCGCAAGGACAACGCCGCCGTCGCCCTACGCCAGCTGTTCGTCGGCGGGTGCGGGGCGTTCGGGGTGATCACCAAGGTCACCGTCGAGGTCCACCACCGTCCGCGCCAGAGCGCCGCCGCCCTGCTGGTCCCGCGCGACGCCGACGCCGTCCTGCCGCTGCTGCTGGCCTTCGAGGCCGAGGCGGGATCAACCCTGACGGCCTTCGAGGGCATGTCGAAGGCGGCCATGACCCGGGCCATCGACCACGTGCCGTCGCTCAGCAATCCGTTCGCCGGCGGGGTCCCCGACTACGCCGTGCTGGTCGAGCTGACCCGCACCTGGGCTCCGCGCGAGGGCGAGGTCGGCCTGGACGAGGTGTTGCAGCAGATCGCCGGCGCAGTGCTGGAACAGGACGACGGCCCCCTCGTCGACGCCCTGTTCGGCCCGGCCGAGAAGATGTGGGCCCTGCGCCACGGGTTGTCGGAGGGCTTGCGGGCCAGCGGGCCCGTCGTGGGCTTCGACCTGTCGTTCCGCCGCCGGGATCTCGCCCGCTTCCGCCGCGAGGCGGTGCTGATGCTGGAGGCCGAGTTCCCCGACTTCGCCCTGTGCGATTTCGGCCACGTGGCCGACGGCGGGGTGCACTTCAACCTGGTCGGCTCCACCGATCCGGAGCGCCGCGCGGCCCTGCGCGAGGCGGTGCTGGGCCTGGCGGTCGACGGCTTCGGCGCCAGCTTCAGCGGCGAGCACGGCCTGGGCCGCGCCTTCCAGGACGCCTACGACCGCTTCACGCCCCGGCTGGTGCAGGACTATTCGGCCGCCGTGGCGGCGGTGTTCGGGACGGGATCGGCAAGCGTGCGGCTGGCGCCGGTGCTAAAATCATGAGCTTTCAAAACATCCGCTCATCCCGGCGAACGCCGGGATGAGCGGATCAGAAAATAGATTTCCAGGACTGCCTGCATGACCACCCTGCCCTCCGCCGTCGCCGAAGCCCGCGCCATCTTGCAGCGCCTGGGTGTGACCGCCRCCCTCGACGGCGGGACCCTGGCGGCCCGCTCGCCGGTCACCGGCGAGGTCCTGGCCAAGCTCGTCGAGCACACGCCGCAAGAGGCCAAGGCCGCCATCGACGCCGCCCATGAAGCGTTCCTGGCCTGGCGCAAGGTCCCCGCCCCGCGCCGCGGCGAGCTGGTCCGCCTGCTGGGCGAGGAGCTGCGCGCCGCCAAGACGGACCTGGCCGCCCTGGTCACCCTGGAGGCCGGCAAGGTGGTCTCCGAGGGCCTGGGCGAGGTGCAGGAGATGATCGACATCTGCGACTACGCCGTGGGCCTGTCGCGCCAGCTGTTCGGCCTGACCCTGGCCACCGAGCGCCCGTCGCACCGGATGATGGAGACCTGGCACCCGCTGGGCGTGGTCGGCGTGATCAGCGCCTTCAACTTCCCCGTCGCCGTCTGGTCGTGGAACGCGGCCCTGGCCTTCGTCTGCGGCGACAGCGTGGTGTGGAAGCCGTCGGAGAAGACCCCGCTGGTGGCCCTGGCCACCCAGGCCCTGTTCGAGCGCGCGGCGGCGAAGTTCGGCCCGGACGCGCCCGCCGGCCTGTCGACCCTGCTGATCGGCGGGCGCGAGGTGGGCGAGGCCCTGGTCGACCATCCGAAGGTCCCGCTGGTCTCGGCCACCGGCTCGACGGCCATGGGCCGCACGGTGGGCCCGAAACTGGCCGCCCGCTTCGCCCGGGCCCTGCTGGAGCTGGGCGGCAACAACGCCGCCATCGTCGCCCCCTCGGCGGACCTGGACCTGACCCTGCGCGGCGTGGCCTTCGCGGCCATGGGCACGGCGGGCCAGCGCTGCACCACCCTGCGCCGCCTGTTCGTGCACGACAGCGTCTACGACGCCTTCGTCGGCCGGCTGAAGACGGCCCATCCCAGCGTGCCGGTCGGCGACCCGCGCGCGGCCGGGGTGCTGGTCGGCCCGCTGATCGACAAGGCCGCCTATGAGGCCATGCAGCGCGCGCTCGACGCCGCCCGCGCCGCCGGCGGCCGGGTGATCGGCGGCGACCGCGTCGAAGTCGCCGGACCCGACGCCTTCTACGTCGTCCCGGCCCTGGTCGAGATCGACCACCAGGCCGACATCGTGAAGCACGAGACCTTCGCCCCGATCCTCTACGTGATGCGCTACAGCGAGCTGGCCGACGCCATCGCCGCGCAGAACGACGTGGCCCAGGGCCTGTCGTCGTCGATCTTCACGCTCAATGTCCGCGAGGCCGAGCTGTTCGTGTCGGGCGAGGGCAGCGACTGCGGCATCGCCAACATCAATATCGGCCCCTCGGGCGCCGAGATCGGCGGGGCGTTCGGCGGCGAGAAGGAGACCGGCGGCGGCCGCGAGGCCGGCTCCGACAGCTGGAAAACCTACATGCGCCGCGCCACCAACACCGTGAACTACGGGACGACCCTGCCGCTGGCGCAGGGGGTGGTGTTCGAGGTTTGATCCTGCACATTCCGTTCCCCCACACCGTTGTCATCCCGGAAAGCGCGCAGCGCTTGTCCGGGACCCAGGTGAACCGCACCGCCTTCGCCCAGTCCCCTGGGTCCCGGACAGCCTCTACGAGGCTTCCGGGATGACAACGGATTTAGTCGCTCAAGCCCATCATCGGACCGCCCCATGAGCCATCTCTCCACCCTCGTCGCCTCGGCCGTCGGCCAGAAGGCCGCCGCCGCGATCCTCGACGTGCTGGACATCGATCCGGCCCTGACCGCCGAGGTCGAGGGCCCGGTGTCGCGCGCCGTGTTCGCCATGGCCCTGAACGCGGTGCTGTTCCACGACATCATGGGCCGGGTGCCATTGGGCGCGGCCTATGTGTCCGAGCGTCGAGCGGCGGGCCACAGGCTGGTGTTCGACCACGGCGCCTTGCGCACCATAGACTTCGGCGCCGGCGCCCCGACCGGCGCCCTGCCCGCCGGTCACCTGGCCTTCGCCCGCATCCTGGAGCCGCTGGGCTACGTCCTGGCCGACCTCTATCCGCTGGACCGGCTGAAGATGACCGGCCGGGCCTACGCCCACGCCGACCTGCCCGAAGCCATCCCGCAGTTCTTCGTCAGCGAGCTGCACGTCGAGCGCTTCTCGCCGGCCTTTGGGGTGATCGCGCACGCGGTGTTCGACTCCACGTCCGACGCCCTGGGCGTCGAGGCCCAGCGGGCCCTGGCCGCCTTCGCGACCGAGGGCTCGTGCGAGCTGGACGCCGCCCGCGCCGCCCTGCCCCAGGCGGTCGCCGCCTTCGCCCGCACCCACGGCCCGCTGCGGCTGGAGCACTACCTGGCCCTGCTGGCCGAGTCGGCCGAGGCCGCCTGGATCGCCACCGAGGGCCAGGCCTTCAACCACGCCACCGACCGGGTGCCCGACGTCGAGGTCGTGGCCGACGCCCAGAAGGCCCTGGGCCGGCCGGTCAAGGACACCGTCGAGGTCTCGGGCTCCGGCCGCGTGCGCCAGACCGCCTTCAAGGCCCAGCCGGTCGAGCGCGCCTTCGTCACCGATGCGGGCGACGTGACCCTGACTGTCCCGGGCTCGTTCCACGAGTTCATCTCGCGCGACCGGTTCGTCGACGAGACGGGCGTGGAGCACCTGGACCTGCGCTTCGACAGCGGCAACGCCCAGGGCATCTTCAAGATGACCAAGGCGGGCTAGGCGCCGCCTACTCCTCCAGCGCCGTCGCGATCGCCATGCGCAGCTGGCGGTCCGAGACCGGCTTGAACAGCAGTCCGGCCGGGTGGTCCTGGTGGATGCGGTCGATGGTCGACTGCTCGCGCGACCCGGTGATGAAGATCACCTTCGAGCCGACCTCGGCGTGGATGGCCAGGGCCGCGTCGACGCCGTCCTGCTCGCCGCGCAGCCGCATGTCCATCAGCACCACTTCGGGGCGGAACATCATGGCCAAGGCCAGGGCCTCGTCGGCGTTGGTGGCCGTGCCGCAGACCGACAGGTTCATGTCCTCGACCTGCATGCACAGGCCTTCGGCGACCAGGAACTCGTCGTCGACGACCAGCACCGTGGACTTCTGGAGGGCGACGGCGTTCACGCGGCCACCTCGCCCGCCAAGGGGGCGGCGGCCAGGGGAGCGGAGGCTGGGGGGGCCGCGACGCGGATTTCGCTGCGGGTCAGACCCTGCTGGCTTTCGACCATGATCGTTCCTTCCATCTGCGCGACAAGTCCCTTGATGATCGTCGAACCCAGCGCGACCGTGGGGCCTTCAGCCCTAGGCGCCTTCGGACTGTAGCCCCGGCCGTTGTCGGCCACGACGAGCAGCAGTTCGCCCTCGTCGGTGCGGCTGAGATTGACCGCGATCTCGCCGCCGCCCTCGGGGAAGGCGTGCTTGAGCGAGTTGGTGACCAGCTCGTTGACCAGCAGGCCCAGCGGGATCGCGAAATCCAGGCCCACGTCCAGCGGGATGGCCTCGACCGACAGGGCCACGGCGTCGCCCGCCCCGCCCTCGACGATGTTGCTGGACAGCTCGCTGAGGAACGGGGCGATGTCGAAGGTCTTCAGGTCGCTGGAGCTCATCAGCTGCTGGTGCACCAGGCCCAGGGCGAAGATCCGGTCGCGCAGGCCGCGCAGGGCCTTGCGGGCGTCCGGATCGGTGATCTGGCGCGACTGCATGACCAGCAGGCCGTCGACCATCTGCAAGTTGTTCTTCACCCGGTGATAGACCTCGCGCAGCAGCAGGTCGCGCTGGGCCAGGGTGGCCTTCTGCTCCTCGACCATGTGGGCCAGCTCGGCGGTGCGTTCCTCGACCCGGCGCTCCAGCTCGGCGGCGGACGGCAGGGCGGCGATCTTGGGCAACAGCGGCCACAGCAGGGCGGCCGTGGCGATCGACAGCCCCGCGGTGACCAGCTTGATCAGCCCCTCGATCCCGTAGGCGGGCGCCCACAGGGTCAGGATGGCCATCAGGTGGGTGGTTCCGCAGGCCAGGATGAAGGCCACGAACAGATAGGCCACCCAGCTGTACTTGATGTCGGGCCGCATCTTCACGAAGGCGGCGATGGCCAGGGGGATCGACAGATAGGCCAGGCCGATCACGGCGTCGGAGCCGGCGTGCAGCGCCACCAGGCCGGGGGCCCAACTGAGACAGAAGCCGTGCGGCGTCAGCCCCGTCGGATTGAGCAGCCAGTCGACCCACGACATGTCCACGCCTCCTGGCCAGCGCGCCGAGTCGACGGCGCGGCGATCAAAAAGCCCCCCGGTCCATGAAGGCAGAAAACGACCAGCTCAGGTAGTACTTTCGCGTGCAATTTGGTTACCCGCCGCGCCTGGACCTTCCGTGCGGAAATGAAAAACCGGCCGGCTCGGGGGGCGAGCCGACCGGTCCTTCGGCGACCGGTTCCTGGGGGAGGGACGAACCGGCCGCGGGGCCTTCCGGGCGTCGACGTGCGGGGGGCGAGACGCGGAAGGCGAGGGAATTCAAGCCCGGGACCGGACCGCCCGTCTTGGACGATCCGATCCCGCCGGGCCTAGCCGAACAGCTTGGCGGCGGTCTTGGCGACCAGTTCGCCTTGGTGGCGGGCGCCGGCCAGTTCCAGTTCGCTGGGCTGGCGCGAGCCGTCGGCGCCGGCGATCGTGGTGGCGCCGTAGGGCGCGCCGCCGGTGATCTCCTCCAGCGTCATCTGGCCCTGGTGGCTGTAGGGCAGGCCGACGATGGTCATGCCGAAGTGCAGCAGGTTGGTGATGATCGAGAACAGGGTGGTCTCGTTGCCGCCGTGCTGGGTGGCCGACGAGGTGAAGGCCGCGCCCACCTTGCCGTTCAGCGCGCCGCGGGCCCACAGGCCGCCGGCCTGGTCGAGGAAGTTGGCCATCTGCGAGGCCATGCGGCCAAAGCGCGTGCCCACGCCCACGACGATGGCGTCGTAGTTCTCGAGGTCGGCGATCGTGGCGATCGGGGCGGCCTGGTCGAGCTTGTAATAGGATTTCTTGGCGACCTCTTCGGGCACCAGTTCCGGCACGCGCTTGATGTCGACCGTGGCGCCGGCGGCGCGGGCGCCTTCGGCGACGGCCTCGGCCATCTTCTCGATATGGCCGTAGGCGGAATAGTAGAGGACGAGAACCTTGGCCATGAGGGCCTCCTTGAGTGGGGAACTTGGGGACTGGGAAACGTCCGGGGACAGGCGCATGCGCCTGTCCCCGTTCGGAGGGGTTAGAGTTCGGCGGCGTCGACGAGCACCAGCTCGGCGTCTTCCAACGCTTTCACGCGGATGACGGCCTCGTCTTGGATGGCCGCGCCGTCGCGGCTGTTCAAAGCCACGCCGTTGACCTCGACCTTGCCGGTCGACGGGACGAGGTAGCCCTTGCGGTCGGCGCCGATCGCGTATTCGGCGGTCTCGCCGGCCTTCAGCGTGGCGCCMAGCACGCGGGCGTCGGTGCGGATCGGCAGGGCGTCGGCGTCATCGGCGAAGCCGCTGGCCAGGGCCACGAACTTGCCGCTGCGGTCGCCCTTGGGGAACGGCTTGGCGCCCCAGGCCGGACCTTCGCCGCGCTTGTTGGGGATGATCCAGATCTGGAAGATCTTGGTCACGCCCGGCTCGAGGTTGTACTCGGAGTGGCGGATGCCGGTGCCGGCGCTCATCACCTGGACGTCGCCCGCCTCGGTGCGGCCCTTGTTCCCCAGGCTGTCCTGGTGGGTGATCGCGCCTTCGCGGACGTAGGTGATGATCTCCATGTCGGCGTGCGGGTGGGGCGGGAAGCCCGTGCCGGCCGCGATGGTGTCGTCGTTCCACACCCGCAGGGCGCCGTGATGGACGCGCTTGGGGTCGTGGTAATCGGCGAACGAGAAGTGGTGCTTGGCGTCCAGCCAACCGTGATTGGCGCCGCCCAGGCTGTCGAAGGTTCTGACGTCGATCATCGTCTTGTCTCCTGGAGACCGGGCCCCGGGTGAAGCGGTGGGGCCGTCTCTGTTGAGGAGAAGATGGCCTCTTGCGTTCGCATCCGAAATGGAAATGATCGAAACAAACCGTTTCCAAAAATGCACCATATAAATCCGCTCTTCCCGGCGAATGCCGGGACCCAGATGGAGTGGCGGTGTGGCTGACGCCAAGAGCTCCGAGCTCCTCCAGTCAGCTTCTCCGCCTTAGGATCTGGATCCCGGCATTCGCCGGGACGAGCGGAGGAAGGGAAGACATGAAACTCCCCGACTTCGAGGCCTGGGCCGTGTTCGCCAAGGTGGCCGAGACCGGCTCGTTCGCCCGGGCGGCCGAGCAGCTGAACCTGTCCAAGGCCACGGTCTCCAAGGCCGTGACCCGGCTGGAGACCAAGCTGGGGGCGACGCTGTTCCACCGCACCTCGCGCCGGCTGTCGCTGACCGAGGCCGGCAAGGCCTCGCTGGACCGGGCGGCCCACCTGCTGGCGGAGGGCGAGGCGCTGGAGGCCGAGGCCTCGGCCCAGTCGGCCACGCCGCGCGGCCTGGTGCGGGTGGCCGCGCCCATGTCGTTCGGCATCGCCCATCTGGGCCCGGCCCTGCCCGAGTTCTTCGCCCTCTATCCCGAGGTGTCGGTCGAGCTGTCGCTGTCGGACCAGTTGGTCGACATCGTCGAGGAGGGCTTCGACCTGGCCCTGCGCATCTCGGCCCTGGAGGATTCCAGCCTGCTGGCCCGGCGCCTGTGCCCGGTGCGGGTGATGCTGGTCGGCTCGCCGGCCTATTTCGAGAAACACGGCCGGCCTCAGCACCCCAAGGACCTGACCGCCCATCGCGGCCTGTTCTACACCGGCGGGCGGTCCAAGGACGTCTGGCGGTTCCAGCATGCCGAACACGGACAATACGCGGTCAGCGTGCCCTCGCCCCTGCGGGTCAACAACGCCGACATCCTGCGCCCATCGCTGCTGGCCGGCCTGGGCCTGGCCATGCAGCCGGACTTCCTGGCCTGGTCCGACCTCAAGGCGGGGCTGCTGGAGGAGGCGCTGCCCGACTGGGCCCCGCCGCCCATCGCCCTGCACCTGGTCACCCCGCCCAGCCCGATCCGGCCGGCGCGGGTGGAGGTGCTGATCGCGTTCCTGGCCAAGCGGATGGCGTCGGCGCCCTGGCTGGGGTGAGCGGACTCAGTACCGCTCGCAGAGCGTGCCCATCAGGGTCTTGCTCTTGTCGAAGGTCATGTCGACCGGGGCCGGCGTCTCGATCGGCGCGGTGATCTGGGGATAGTTGGCCTTCAGGTACTCGGCCAGCGCCTCCTTGCCGCCGGGCAGGTCGGCGACCGGGGTCAGGGCCGGACGCGGGCTGTCGAACAGCTCCACCGCCTGGGTCCCGCGCACGACGGGCGGCAGGCCGGTGTGGATCTGGGCGATCGAAGGATTGGGATCCAGCAGGCCGATGAAGGTCACCGTGCCCGGCTTGACCTCGAAGGCCTTGGTGCCGCCGTTGAAGCAGGCCCGCCAGAGGCCCTGCACGGTCAGGCCGTTGATCGCGTAGGTCCCGCCCGGATCGACCGCCGTGATCGCATAGGCCGGCGCCGCGTGGTCCTGGCCGATCAGGCCGAACCGCGACCAGCCCTTCAGCGGCCCGTAGGCCCATTTCCGCTCGTCGGGCGCGTAGCGGTAGATGCCCAGGGTGTAGCTGGGGACCATGATCTGCGGCGCGGTCAGCACCACGATCAGGCCGTACTTCGACGAGGCGTCGAACTTGAAGTCGGATTTGATGGGAAACGGCGGTCCCGCCTGGGCCGGACTACCGAAGCCGGCGACCACCAGCAGCAAGGCGGCGATCACGCCAAAACGAACTCGCGACATCACGCCCCCGCGCGCAAACCGGAACCAGACTCAATCCTAGAGCGATCGTCCGATTTGGCCAGGGGCTAAAGGTCAGGCCATCTTGTGCTTGTCGCTGAGGCACTCGCCGATGGCTCGGGCGCAGCCCGGCAGGCCCAGGGCGCCGATGAACGACATGGCCACCGCGCAGACCAGCATCACAGGTTGGAAGATACGCATGCGATTTCTCCACAAGCCAGTTCGTTCACAGGGCGTGCTTAAACCCAGATAAGGTCGAAGCTTGACGTTTGTTCCCTCACCGAGGGCGGGTGCGTCGGAAAAGCTCAGCGTGCGGCAGATATGTCTCACCCGTATGTCAGTCTCCCAACGCATAGGCGACACGAGCGGCCTCAATTCGCCGCAGTTTGGCGTGCAGGGGCTCCCAGTCGTCGGCCTGGGCGATCGGCGCCCACAGGGCCTCGACCTCGTCGATCAGCATCTCCTCGGGGTCGGGACGGCCGAAGACGGGGTTTTCCAGCCGTTCGGGACGGTCGGGCTCGAACGCGGCCAKGGCGCGGCGGAACTCCAGGAACGGTTCCTGGCCGTAGAGCCCGGCGCGCGGACCGGCCAGGGCGCGGGCCTCCGAAGCCTGGCCGCCGAACCAGTCGAAGAAGAACGGCTCCCAGCGCAGCGATTCGCCGCCCTCGCGGCCGCCGACCGCCAGGGCCGTGAACGCGGCCTGCACCAGGGCGATGTCCTCCTCGGCCGAGCGGGGCTTCAGGCCCAGGCGGTCCAGCATCGCCCCGCGCAGGGCGTCGCGATAGAGGTCGGAGAAGCCGTTGAGCGCGGCGATCAGCCCGGCGTCGTCGGTCACACGGGCCAGGCAGGCGGCCAGCTGCTGCAGGTTCCAGAACACCGCCTCGGGCTGGCGGCCGAAGCTGTAGAGCCCCGAATGGTCGAAATAGGCGGCCGTGAAGTTCGGGTCGTTCTTGGGCAGGAACCGCCAGGGGCCGTAGTCGAAGCTCTCGCCGGTCACCACCATGTTGTCGGTGTTGAGCACGCCGTGCACGAAGCCGGCGGCCATCCAGCGGGCCAGCAGGCGGGCCGACGCGGCGACCACCTGTTCCAGCAGCACCTTGGGTCGGTCCGGCTGGTCGGCGACGGCGGGGAAATAGGTCTCGACCGCGTGGTCGACCAGGACCGTGATGTTGTCGGGCCGCTCCAGGAACGCCTGACGCTGGAAGGTCCCGAAGCGGATGTKGCTGTGCGACAGCCGGGTCAGCACGGCCKAGCGCGTGGGGCTGGGCTCGTCGCCGCGCACCAGGTCCTCGCCGGTCTCGACCAGGGAGAAGGCCCGCGAGGTGGGAACGCCCAGGGCTTCCAGCATCGAGGCGGCCAGGATCTCGCGCACCCCGCCCTTCAGGGTCAGCCGCCCGTCGCCGGCCCGCGACCACGGCGTCTGGCCCGAGCCCTTGGTGGCCAGGTCCAGCAGGCGACCGCTTCCCGACTCGCGCAGCTGGGCGAACAGGAAGCCGCGTCCGTCGCCCAGGTCGGAGTTGTAGCTGCGGAACTGGTGGCCGTGATAGCGCATGGCCAAGGGCCCGGGCTGGTTGTCCGGCAGGGAACGGAAGCGCGCGAAATGGTCCAGCCATTCGGCGTCCGTCAGGCCCTCCAGCCCCAGGGTCGCCGCGGCGCGGTCGTTGCGGAACCTCAAGCGCGTTTCGGGGAAGTCGGCGGGCGCCACCGGGTCGGCGAACTCCGGGCCGAGGCGCATGAAGACCGGGTCGGGGCGGTAGGCGGCGGAGACGGGCATGCCCCGACATGAGCCGCCCCGTCCTCCGGCGCAAGCGCCCGTCGCGCCCCCGGGACCGCGTTTCGAACCAGCAGAACATCGGGGATGGTGGCGTAACGCTGTCGCATCCGCGCAACAGGAGGCCCGCCAACCTTTAATTCACAAGGTTTTCCCTTGCCGAGCACCCAGCGGGGCCATAACCCTTGCGTGTCTATTCGAACAAACGTTCGGGTCACGACCAATCAACAAGGCGGGGCGATGCAAGCGCCTCACCACAACGAACCGAGGTAGGAAATGCGCTTTACTCAGGTGCTTTGCGGCACGGCGTCCGCCGTCGTGCTCGCCGGTCTGACCCCGCTGGCGGCTCAGGCCCAGGAAACAACCGCCGCCAACGACATCCCCACCGTCGACAGCATCGTCGTCACCGCCCAGAAGCGCGAGCAGAACCTGCAGGACGTGCCGGTGGTGGTCACCGCCGTCGGCGCCAAGCTGCTGCAGGACACCGGCGTCAAGGACATCAAGGACCTGACGATCCTGACGCCCGGCCTGACCGTGACCTCCACCACGTCGGAAGCCTCGACCACCGCCCGCATCCGCGGCGTCGGCACCGTCGGCGACAACCCCGGCCTGGAAAGCTCGGTCGGCGTCGTGATCGACGGCGTCTATCGCCCGCGCAACGGCGTGTCGTTCGGCGACCTGGGCCAGATGGAGCGCATCGAGGTCCTGAAGGGTCCGCAAGGCACCCTGTTCGGCAAGAGCACCTCGGCCGGCGTCATCAACATCGTCACCAAGGAGCCGGAATTCGGCTTCGGCGCCGAGGCCGAGGCGACGATCGGCAACTTCAACGCCCACGGCCTGGCCGCTTCGGTCACCGGTCCGCTGTTCGGCACCGAGACCCTGGCCGGCCGCCTGTACGTCGCCGCCCGCGAGCGTGACGGCTACAACGACGTGGTCAACGGCAAGGGCCCCAGCGACCGCGACCAGGACGCCGACCAGGGCTTCTACACCGTGCGCGGCCAGCTGCTGTTCGTGCCGGACGACAAGTCGTCGTTCCGCCTGATCGGCGACTACACCAAGCGCGACGAGAACTGCTGCGGCGCCGTGCAGATCCGCACCGGCCCGACCGCCAACATCCTGGCCATCGTCAACGGCGGCGCGGCCCTGGCCAACCCGGCCAACCCGTATGACCGCGTGGCCTACTCGAACCGCGGCGCGCCGTCGTCGGTCGAGGACAAAGGCGTGTCGCTGGAAGGCAAGATCGACACCGACTTCGGCGAGATCACCTCGATCTCGGCCATCCGCAACTGGCGCACCGACAACGGCCAGGATTCGGACTTCACCACGGCCGACCTGGCCTATCGCGTGAAGGACGGCACCAACTACGCCGAGTTCACGACCTTCAGCCAGGAACTCCGCCTGGCGGGCCAGACCGAGAAGTTCGACTGGCTGGTCGGCGCGTTCCTGGCCGACGAGCGCCTGGATAACAGGGCCAACTTCCTCTACGGCAACAACTACGAGCAGTACCTGGGCCGCCTGCTGTCGCTCTCGGCCTCGCCGAGCACCGGCGGCATCGCCAACTTCGTGGCCCTGCTGCTGAACCGCGCGCCCAACACCAGCTTCGTCGGCGGCCAAGGCCTGCACGACCGCTACCAGCAGCGCGCCACCACCGTCGCGGGCTTCACCAACAACACCTGGCACGTGACCGACGCCTTCGACATCACCGCCGGCCTGCGCTACTCGATCGACGACAAGAAGCTCGACACCTACCAGACCACCAGCGACGGCGGGATCGCCTGCGCCACGGCCCTGTCGCCGGCCGGCCAGCTGCGCATCGCCACCCTGGTCGGCGCGGCCAACGCCCCGACCGTGATCGGCAACCTCTGCCTGCCCTGGGCCAACCCGCTGTTCAACGGCCGCGGCACCACCCAGAACCGCAAGGACAAGGAGTGGAGCGGCACGATCAAGGCCTCGTACCGCTTCTCGCCCGAGGTGTTCTCGTACGCCTCGTACGCGCGCGGCTACAAGGGCGGCGGCTTCAACCTGGACCGCACCCAGTCGGCGAACGGCCTGCCCAGCGGCGGTCCGGGCGTCGTCCCGATCCTCGACACCTCGTTCCCCGCGGAATTCGTCGACAGCTACGAAATCGGCCTGAAGAACACCCTGTTCAATCGCACGGTGCTGTTCAACATCACGGGCTTCTACCAGAAGTTCACCGACTTCCAGCTGAACACGTTCCTGGGCACCTCGTTCGCGGTGCGGTCGGTCCCGGAAGTGACCTCCAAGGGCGCCGACGTGGACTTCATCTGGTTCACCCCGGTGCACGGCCTGTCGATGCAGAGCGGCCTCAGCTACTCCGACACCAAGTACGGCGACCAGGCGATCCCCAACGACCCGACCAACGCCCTGGCCCTGCTGCCGGGCAGCCGGATGTCGCTGGCGCCCAAGTGGTCCGCCTCGGCCTCGGTCACCTACGAGACCCCGGTCGGCGGCGACATGAAGGCCCGCTTCAACCTCGGCGCCAAGTACTCGTCCGACTACAACACCGGTTCGGACCTGTTCCCGCCGAAGGTCCAGAAGGACTACACGGTGGTCAACGGCCGCATCGCCCTGGCCGCCCAGGACGACAAGTGGACCGTGGAGCTGTGGGGCCTGAACCTGTTCGACGAGAAGTACGAACAGGTCGCCTTCAACGGCTTCCTGCAGGGCTCATCGGGCCTGTCGGCGACCAACAAGGTCTACAACCCGGCCGCGGACACCATCACCTACGATGCGTTCCTGGGCGCGCCGCGCACCTACGGCCTGACCCTGCGGGCCCGGTACTAGCCCCGGAAAGCCGTTCTTCCCGACGAAAGCCGGGAAGAACGGGGACCGGACGGAAAACGAGAGGGCGATCCGGGCGACCGGGTCGCCCTTTTCGTTTCGGCCTTTTGTTTTGGCTGAGCTTTCAACGAATCTCAAAGCGCCCCACCCTGCCCCCGGGGCTCGACTGCGGAGGCGCATCGCATGAAGACCGTCCGGCTGCTCGGCGTCTGGGTCTGCCTGCTCCTGGGCCTGGMGATCGCCAACCTGGCCCTGCGGACGCCCCCGCCCCTGCCGGCCAACGCCCCCGCCGACCAGTTCTCGGCCACGCGCGCCATGGCCGACGTCCGCGCCATCGGCCAGAAGCCGCACCCGATCGGCTCGGCTGAGATCGTCCGGGTCCGCGACCACCTGCTGTCGCGGGTCAGCGGCCTGGGGCTGGAGGTGCTGGTGCGCCCCGGCGAGGGCGTGCGCGACGCGGCCAAGTGGTCGCCCCGCTCGGTGGCCGTCGGCGCCGTGCAGAACATCGTCGCCACCCTGCCCGGGACCGATCGTGAAGCGCCGGCCGTGCTGGTGATGAGCCACTACGACACCGTGCCCAACTCGCCCGGCGCGGCCGACGACTCAGCGGGTGTCGCCGCCGCCCTGGAGATCGCCCGCGCCCTCAAGGCCGGCCCCACCCCGGCCCGCGACGTGATCTTCCTGTTCACCGACGGCGAGGAGCCGGGCCTGCTGGGCGCCGAGGCCTTCTTTTCCCGCGACCCGCTGCGCGATCGCGTCGGCGTGGTGGTCAACATGGAGGCCCGGGGCGACGCCGGCCGCGCGGCCATGTTCCAGACCGGGGCCGACAGCGGCGAGCTGATCCGCCTCTACGCCGCCAACGCCCACCAGCCGACCGCCAACTCGCTGGCCGCCGCCGTCTACAAGCGGATGCCCAACGACACCGACTTCACCCACGCCCTGAGGAAGGGCCTGCCGGGGCTGAACTTCGCCTTCATCGACGACCAGCTGGCCTATCACACGCCCCTGGCCACACCCGACCACCTGAACCAGGGCAGCCTGCAGAACCTGGGCGACCAGGCCCTGCCCGCCGTCCGCGCCCTGGCCATGGGCGCGAGCCTGCCGGCCAAGTCGCCCGACCTGATCTATTCCGACGTCCTGGGCCGGGTCCTGGTGGCCTATCCGGTGGACATCGGCTGGGCGATCCTGGCGGCGGCGGGGCTGCTGATCGTCTTCACCGGCTATCGCGCTCTGCGCGGCAAGGCCGTGACCTTCGTCGAGATCCTGCGCGGCGTCGCCGGCTTCCTGCTGCTGTCCGCCGCCGCCGTGCTGGCCCTGCACCTGGCCGGACGGCTGATCGGGGTCACCGACCAGCAGCGCTATTACGCGGTGCTGGGCCAGTTCAACGCCCTGCTGCCGGGCGCGGGCATCCTGCTGATCGGGGTGTGTCTGACCGTGCTGATCCTGCAGGCGCAGGGCCTGGCGCGCCTGTGGGGACGCGTCTKGATCAGCCTGGCGGCCCTGGCCGTGGGCGGGGCGTGCAGCCTGGTCGGCGGGTTCGACCCCGTGGGCCTGGGCCTGGGCGGCGCCGTCGTGGTCCTGACCTGGCTGAGCCTGGGCCGGGGCGTGGGCGTGTTCGGCGCCTGGCTGGGCGCGCTGCTGGTGGTGCTGGCCCTGGCGGTCACCGCCCAGGCGCTGCTGCCCGGCGCCTCGGTGATGATCGCCTGGCCGCTGCTGGCCGCCAGCCTGGCCGCCGCCCTGGTCATGGCCGTGGGCGGGACCCGCGACCGTCGCGTCGCCTGGCTGCTGACCCTGGCCATCGCCCTGGTCGCCGTCGCCGTCGTCGCCCAGCTGGGCGCCTGGGGGGCCTGGACCTTCGCGGGCGTGGGCCTGATGGAGCCGGCGGTGCTGGCGGTGTTCGCGATCCTGGCCGCCCCGGCCCTGCTGCCCCTGGCCTTCGACTTCGCCGCCTATCGCTGGGCCCCGGTCTTCGCCGGCGTGGCGACGGCGGCGGGGATCGGCCTGCTGCTCTATGCCGGCCTCGGCGACGCCGGTCCGGCCCGCCCGAAGCTGGCCGAGGCCAGCCACCTGGCCGACCTGTCGACCGGCACGGCCTGGCGGGTCTCGCCCCAGCCGCGCCTGGACCCGTGGTCGACGGTGGTGCTGTCGGACAACGACGCCAAGCCCGTGCGCCAGGCCTATCCGCCCCTGTTCCGTGAGCCGGTGTGGATGGCCCCGACGGCCGTGCTGCCGGTCGAGCGGCCGACCCTGGTCATCGACCGGGCCGGCGACCGCCTGCTGGTCCGCGCCGTGCCGACCCTCGGCGCCGAGGTCCTGACCCTGCGCCTGAAATCCAGCGTCGCCCTGGACCAGCCGCGCCTGAACGGCCGCCCGATCGCCCTGCCCAACACCGCCGGCCAATGGAGCAGCCTCAGCTACCACGCCCCCGACCCGAACGGCGTCACCCTCAGCTTCACCGCCCGCGCGGCCGGCAAGGTGGAGGTGGCGGTGATMGAGATCCGCGACGGCTGGCCCCGCGGGGTGTCGGCCATCCCCGCCAAGCCAGCGGGGCTGATGGCGAGTGGGTATTCGGACAAGACGATTGTGCTGGACCGCGGGACGCTGGCGTGGCCGACGTATGTGGACAACGAGGCTCAATAAATGATCCGCTCATCCCGGCGAATGCCGGGACCCAGATCCCAAATCTGGGTGGCTGATTGGAAGAACTCGGTGCTCTTGGCCTCAGCTTCTGAGCCATGCCATCTGGGTCCCGGCATTCGCCGGGATGAGCGGTGATTGGTTGGGGACACGCGCGAGCGCATGTCCCCGGCCTCAGATGACGATCACGCCCTCACCGGGCTCGGCCGCATAAAGCCCCTCCACCACCTTGGCCCGGCGCTCCAGCGTGGCGCGCTGGTTCACATAGCCCTTGTCGGTGATCTCGCCGGCGTCGATGGACGGCGGTTCGGTCAGGATGGCCACGCGGGCCACGCGGCGCGACGAACCGCCGGCGGCGGCGTTGAAGGCCCCGATGCGCTCGCGAAGGATCGCCGTCAGCTTGTCCAGCGGCGTACCCGGCCCCTGGTCGGCGACCAGGGCGGCGAGGCCCGCGGGCGAGGGCCAGACCATGGCGGCGATGAACGGCTTGTCCTGGCCGGCGATCACCGCGTCGTGGATATAGGGGCTGCAGGCCGCCACCAGGTCGGGGCGCAGCACCCCGACGCTGACCCAGGTGCCGCTGTCCAGCTTGAAGTCCTCGGTCACCCGGCCGTCGAACACCAGGCCCTTGGATGGGTCGTCCGGATCGACGAACCGCGCCGCGTCGCCCAGCTTGTAGAAGCCCTCCTCGTCGAAGGCCGCGGCGGTCTTCTCCGGGTCCTTGTGATAGCCGCCGGCCACGGTGGGGCCCTTGACCCGCACCTCGTACTTGGCGCCKGCCGGGGCCAGCTTCAGGGCGATGCCCGGCAGGGGCAGGCCGACCAGCCCGACCCGCTCGGTCAGCCAGTGGACCACGGTGACGCCTTGGGTCTCGGTGGCGCCGTACATGGTGGTCAGCGGCACGCGATGGCCGGTCTCGGCCACGGCCAGGGCCTGCATCCGCGTATAGACGTCGTCCGACAGGGTGGCGCCGCCATAGCCCATGTACTTCAGGTTCTTGAAGAACGCCTTCCGCAGGACCGGGTCGCCCTCCATCGCCCCGGCCAGCATCGAGAAGGCGATCGGCGCCGAGCCGAACACCACGGGCGAGACCTCGTAGAGGTTCTTGATCGTGGTCTCGAACATGCCGGGCAGCGGCTTGCCCTCGTCGATCCACAGGGTGCCGCCGCCCCAGATCACCGCGTTGAAGCCGATATTGCCGGCCGAGATGTGGCTCCAGGGCATCCACTCGAGACTGTTGGGGATCTCGTCGGTGGGTTCGTCGGTGCGCAGGCCCTCCTGGCCGGCGATGACGCCCGCCATCATGGCGTGGGTCTGGGGCACGCCCTTGGGCATGCCGGTCGAGCCGGAGGTGAACAGGTACTTGGCCACCGTCTCGGGCTTGAGCGTCTCGCGCTTGGCGGCGACGTCGCGCGGCGGGGTGGCGGCGACGGTCGCGAAGGGGATCGCCCCCTCGCCTGTCCCGTCGGCGGTGACCAGCAGCAGGTCGGGCTTGATCGCCTTCAGGGTGGCGATGGCCTTGTCGAACAGGGCGCCGGACTGGGCGAAGACGACCTTGGGCGCGACCTTGTCGAAGCAGTGCTTGAGCTTGCCGTGGTCGGTGGACATCAGGCTGTAGGCCGGGCTGACCGGGGCGGCGGGCGCGCCCGCGCCATAGGCCCCCAGGGTCATCAGGGCGTGCTCGATCGAGTTGCCCGACAGGATCATCACGCTGTCGTCGGCCGTGACGCCCTGGTCCAGCAGCCACTGGCTGATCCCCTCGACCGCCCGCTGGGCCTCGCCGTAGGTGACGCCGCGCCAGGGGCCGTGGTTCGGCTCGCGCTGCTTCAGATAGGGCCGGTCGGGATGCTGGGCGGCGCGTTCGGCCAGCAGGTGGCTGATCGTGCGCGGCCCCTCGCCGGGCGGATGGTTGGACGTGATGACGATGCTGCCGTCGGGCCGGCGGTCGACGCTGACGTCCGGACCCCTCATGGCCAGGGGCTTGAACGGGGCGGTGCTGGCGTCGCGCGGGGGCGACGCGCCGTCGGCCGGCGTCATGGTCTCACTCCCTCGGGTTATCATTGTTCCCTTGACCGTGCGCCCTGGGCGCGGGCGCGACAAGGTTTCCGTTTGGGGAAGCGCACCCGCTTTTCTCCTTCCTATCCGCTMGTCATTTCCGCCCTTGTGGCGGGAACCCCTGGTTCAGCCCGCAAGTGAAACGCCAGCGGTTCGCCGGCGAACCGCCCCTCCTGCACCTGCGGCGGATAGAGGGGTTCCCGCCACAAGGGCGGGAATGACGAACCTTATTTGTTCATGTATTGTTCTGAAGGATCGAAGGGGGAGCGGCGCCGGTTCCGCGTCAGGTCTGAGCCATCAAACACCGAAGAAGGGCCGCACGGCCTTCGCCGGTGCGACCCCTCATCCGTCAGCCTACGGCTGACGCCTTCTCCCGCAAGGGGAGAAGGAAATGACCTATTCCGCCGCGGCCTTCGTCCCGTAGCCCAGCACGGCCTTGGTMTCGAGGAACTCGCCGAAGGCGTGGTCGCCCCATTCGCGGCCGTTGCCGCTCATCTTGTAGCCGCCGAACGGGGCCATCAGGTCGGGGCCGGCGCCGTTCAAGATCACTTGGCCGGCGCGCAGCTTGGACGCCACGGCGCGGACCTCGGACTGGTCGTTGCCCGAGACATAGGCCGCCAGACCGTATTCGGTGTTGTTGCCGATCTCGACCGCCTGGTCGACGCCGTCATAGCCGAGGATGGCCAGCACCGGGCCGAAGATCTCTTCCTTGGCGATGGTCATGTCGCTGGTGACGTTGGCGAAGACGGTGGGCTTCACATAGTAGCCGGTCTCCAGGCCTTCCGGCTTGCCGGGGCCGCCGGCGACCAGGGTCGCGCCCTCGTCGACGCCCTTCTGGATCAGGCCCTGGATCTTGTTCCACTGCACTTCCGAGACCACCGGACCCAGCTTGGAGTTGCCGTTCGGGTCGCCCACGGTGTGGGCCTCGGCGGCGGCCTTGGCGATGGCGATCACCTCGTCCATGCGCTTCTGCGGGACCAGCATCCGGGTCGGGGCGTTGCACGACTGGCCCGAGTTCATCATCACCGAGGCCACGCCGCCGCCGACCGCCTTCTGGTAGTCGGCGTCGTCGAGGATGATGTTGGGGCTCTTGCCGCCCAGCTCCTGATGCACGCGCTTGACGGTCGGGGCGGCGTTCTTGGCCACCTCGATGCCGGCCCGGGTCGAGCCGGTGAACGACACCATATCGACTTCCGGATGCGAGCTGAGCGCCGCGCCCACCGTGGGGCCGTCGCCGTTGACCAGGTTGTAGACCCCGGCCGGCACGCCGGCGGCGGCCAGGATCTCGGTCCAGATCCAGGCCGAGAAGGGGGCCACTTCCGAGGGCTTGAGCACCATGGTGCAGCCGGTGGCCAGGGCGGGCGCGACCTTGCAGGCGATCTGGTTCACCGGCCAGTTCCACGGCGTGATGAAGGCGCAGACGCCKATCGGCTCCTTGACCAGGCGGGTGGTGCCGCGGTCTTCCTCGAACTTGTAGTCCTTCAGGACCTGCAGGGCGGTCTGGACGTGGGCGATGCCCATGGCCGCCTGGGCGCGCTGGGCCAGCCACGACGGGGCGCCCATCTCCTCGGTGATGGCCTTGGCCATGTCCTCGAAGCGCTTCTGGTACTCGGCGATGATCCGCTCGAGCAGGTCGATGCGCTCCTCGCGGCTGGTCTGGGAATAGGTGGCGAAGGCCTTGCGGGCGGCGCGGACCGCGATGTCGACATCCTCGGCCGTGCCCAGGGTCACCCGGCCGGCGACGGCCTCGGTGGCGGGGTTGATCACGTCCACGGTGGCCTTGCCTTTCGGCTCGACCCACTGACCGTCGATGTAGAACTTCAGGTAGTCGCGCATGCCGTGCTCCTCCGGTTGGGGTCGTTCACGTCCGGCGGGACGGCGGCCCTCGTTCAAACATCCATTTTAATGATCATTGATCACTGGGGAAGACACGATCTCCCCGCTTCATGACATCTCTCACCACATCGGGTCGGATTCGACCCCGTGCAACGCCTCGACGATGCGCCGGCGGGTGCTGGGCGTGGTCCCGTCCGGCAGGGCGTCGGGGGCGAACCAGCCGACCTTGTGGATCTCGCCCTGGGCGCTGGCGGCGCAGGGCTCCCAGGCGTGGACGCGATAGACCAGCACATGGTCGCCCGGATGGCGCGGCTCGTTGCTGTGCGCCGAGATCAGGCTCGGCCGGCCCAGCACCCGCACCCCGGCCTCCTCCTGCATCTCGCGGGCCAGGGCCCGCTCGGCCGTCTCGCCGCGCTCGACCCCGCCGCCGGGCAGGTACCAGCCGTGGACATAGGTGTGCTCGATCAGCAGCACCCGACCCTCGCGGTCGGTGACCACCCCGCGCACGCCCAGGGTCAGGCCCCGCCGGGCGCGGAACCACGCATAGACGAAGGGACGGGTGAAGGGTTCGACACGGCGACGCCAGAGCATGGGGCGGAACCTAGGACTCCGCGCGCACCAGCGCCAGCACGTCCGCCAGCCGATAGCCGGCCGTCGCGACCCGCAGGTCGGCGAGCTCTCGGGCCCTGGTCCAGTAACCCTTCGGCAGCACGGGCGCCTCGGCCCGCGTCTTGCCCGTGGCCAGGGCGCCGTCCTGGTAGGCCACGGTCTTGGCCAGGATCCAGCTCTCGTGCTCCCAGGCCAGGAAGGCGCGGTAGGGGTCCGGACCCAGGCCGCCGCCGGACGGACGCGGATGGGCCGCCTCGGCGCTGGCGGCCAGGGCCTCGGAGCCGGCGTCCCGTCCGCCCGGACGGTTGGGGACCCCGTCCCAGAACTCGTGCAGGTCGACCGACGGCCCGCCCGGCGCCCAGCGCACATAGGCGACGGTGCCGGCCCGGTCGGTCTTGGGGAATTTCCACGACATCCAATGGCCGGCGTGCAGCGGCTGATGCAGGTCGCCGACGCCGTGCATGATCCAGCACAGCGCGACCGCACGGTCGGCGCGCCGGGCCTTGGGGTCGCGGGCGATCGCCAGGTTGTCGCGGAAGGCGCGCTCGCCATGGCCGAAGGTCAGCGGCATGACGAAGCGCCAGGGCGAGACCACCTTGACCGCGTAGTGCCAGTCGGGACGGTCGTAGGCGCTGCCGCGCGTGTCGTCGGGCCAGCGGGCCATCAGGGCGAAGAGCCGCCGCTCGCGCGCCCGGCCCGTCAGCCCGGCCAGCTGGCGCTCGAAGGCGGCGTGGTCGGGATGGTCGCGCATGAGGGCGACGATCACGGCCACCGCCTGGGGATCACGCGGGGCCAGGGCGTCATAGGCGATGTCGCCGGTCGCCATGTGGCCCTGGTCGTTCCAGGCCAGGGCGGGCGCGGGCGCCAGGACGCCCAGGCCCAGGGCCGCCGCCGTCGCCGTCGCGGCCGCGATCACGGTCTTGCGCATGTTTCCCCCCGTTTCCGCCCAGCAGGCCCCGCTCGCCCCGCCGGGTCAAGCGCCGCGCCACGCCCAGCCTTGCGGTCGGCCTCGTCCCCCGCTAAAGCCCGCATCACCTTTCAGTCTGACAACGGATCCAAGCTCATGGTCGCGATCGGCGTCATCGCCATCTTCCTGGTGGTCATCCTCGGCCTCAACAAGTTCGAATTCGGCCGTTTCGACTAAGACCATGGACAAGCGCGGCGCGGCCCTGGTCACCGGCGCCGGCCGCCGGATCGGCCGCGTCCTGGCCCTGGAAGCCGCGCGCGCCGGCTTCGACGTCGCCGTCCACTACCGCACGGGACGCCCAGATTCTCGGGATGAAGCCCAGGCCGTCGCCGACGAGATCGCCGCCCTGGGCCGCCGCGCCGTCGTCCTCGACGCCGAGCTGACGGACGAGGACCAGACCGCCGCCCTGATCGGCCGCGCCGCCCAGGCCTTGGGCCCCGTCACCCTGCTGGTCAACAGCGCCTCGACCTTCGAGGACGACCGCCTGGCCACCGCGACCCGCCAGAGCTGGGACGCCCATCTGGACGCCAATCTCCGCGCCCCGATCGTGCTGGCCCAGGCCTTCGCCGCCGCCCTGCCGGCCGACCGGCAAGGCCAGATCGTCAACATCGTCGACCAGCGCGTGCTGCGGCCCAATCCGCAGTTCTTCAGCTACAGCCTGTCCAAGGCCGGCCTGTGGTGGGCGACCCAGACCCTGGCCCAGGACCTGGCGCCGCGCATCCGGGTCAACGCCATCGGCCCCGGCCCGACCCTGCCCTCGGTGCACCAGGCCCCCGGCGAATTCGAGCGCGAGGCCGCCGGAACCCCGCTGGAACGGGCGGTTTCGCCGGACGACATCGCCGCGGCCCTGCGCTACCTCATTGACGCAACGTCGGTCACGGGCCAGATGATCGCGGTCGACGCGGGCCAGCATCTGGGCTGGCGCACGCCCGACGTCATCGGTTCCTGAAAGTCTCGCCCGTGGCCGCCCAACCCCTGACCGCTCCCGCCCAAGCCCCCCAGCCGACCCCCGCCCGGGTGATCGTCACCAAGGTGTTCGTGCGCGGCCTGAAGGTCGACGCCTGGATCGGGGTCTACGACCACGAGCACGGCCGCCAGCAGCCCCTGGTCATCGACGTCGAACTGGACGTCGCCGCCAGCCACTGCGAGGACCTGGGCGACACCGTCAATTACGAGACCATCCTGCAGGCCGCCCAGGCCATCGCCGCCGAGGGCCATATCGACCTGGTCGAGACCTTCGCCGAGCGCCTGGCCCAGGCCAGCTTCGCCGACAGCCGCGTGACCCGCGCCCGCGTGCGGGTCKAAAAGCCCCTGGCCCTGGCCCCGCACGCCGCCGCCGCCGGGGTGGAAATCACCGCCGTCCGGGGGTGATGGCCACGCTCTCGCACAGCGCCCGCCTCGTCCCGTTCCAGCCCGAGACGGTCTGGACCCTGGACGGCGCGGACCTGGTCGAGCGCCGCGGCCGGCAGGAACGCCGCTTCCCCCTCTCCGCCCTGACCGCCTTCCGCCTGTCGCGGCCGCGCGAGGGCGACCGCCATCGGGCCCTGACCCTGGTGTTCGGCCGTCGCCACAAGCTGCTGCTGCCGTCCCAGAGCTGGACCGGCCCCGGGCGCTTCGAGGACCGGCTGGCCGGCTTCTCGCTGTTCGCCCGCGCCGTGGCCGCCATCGCCGCCGACCTCGCCCCGCCGGGCGGCCGGGGACCGCGCTTCGAGCTGGCCGGGGGGCTGAACGTACGCGAGGGCCTGACCTGGGTGATGGGCCTGCTGGCCTTGGGCACGGCGGTGCTGCTGCTGCTGGCCCTCACCCCCGGCATGGCCGGCGTCGCCATCGCCCTGGCCGCCCGCATGGCCTTCCTGCTGATCCTGCTGACGGCGGTCCTGCCGTGGCTGGGACGGGGCCAGGGGCTGGACCCGCACGCGCTGCCCGAGGAGGTGCTGCCCTCGGACTAACGCCTTCCCTCTCCCCTTGCGGGAGAGGGTGGCCTCGCGGAGCGAGGTCGGGTGAGGGGTCTCTCAGATCTATCCGGACAGGCCTTTCAACCCCTCATCCGTCGGCTGCGCCGACACCTTCTCCCGCAAGGGGAGAAGGAAGCATGACGCGACCTTCATTTGCATCCGTCGCCGATATTGGCGACCATCGTTCCATGAGCACCACCGACCCGACCGGCGATCCCACCGTCCCGCCCGCCCTGAACGACGACAAGACCATGCCCGTGGTCGTCTACGTCCTGTACCTGATCGGGCTGGTCAACGGCCTGACCGCCGTGGTCGGGGTGATCCTGGCCTACGCCAGCAAGKCCGCCGCGCCGGAATGGATGCTGAGCCACTACGTCTTCCAGATCCGCACCTTCTGGCTGTCGCTGCTGTTCGCCGTGATCGGCTGCCTGCTGCTGCCCGTCGGGATCGGCTTCGKGGTCCTGCCCGCCGTCGGCATCTGGGTGGCCGTGCGATGCATCCTCGGCCTGTCCTGGCTGTTGAAGGGGCAGGCCTATCCCACGCCCCGCAACTGGATGATCTGAATGAGCGACGCCGCCGAAAGCCCCGCCCGTGTCGACGAGCGTGTCGACGAGGATAAAATCCTGCCGATCGTGGTCTACGCCCTGTACCTGGCCGGCTTCACCAACGGCCTGACCTTCGTGATCGGGCTGATCGTCGCCTATCTCAACCGCGAGACGGCGGGACCGATCAACGCCAGCCACTACACCTTCGCCATCCGCACCTTCTGGCTGTCGATCTGGTGGTTCCTGATCGGCATGGTCCTGTTCCTGATCGGCCTGCCCCTGTCGGTGCTGCTGATCGGCATCCCGATCATGATCGCGGGCGGCACGATCATGGGCGCGATCAGCGTGTTCTTCGTGGTGCGCTGCATCGTCGGCCTGGTCTATCTGCTGCAGGGCCAGGCCTATCCGCGCCCGAACGCCTGGTTGCTCTGAGCCGGGCTTCCGTTAGGTCATGGGCGTTTCCCAGGCGCCCGGGCCGCCCGGCGCCCGATATGGCGGCGCTTGGCCCCGCCCCTTCCCCTGGCGGTTGAGACGGCTCGACGGCGGGGCGGCCCTGCGCTGACCTCCTCCTCCTTGCGAACGGGTCGTGGAGGGGACGACATGCTGGCTCGACTCGTGGGGATCGTCCTCGGGATGATCCTGGCGACATCGGGGTATGTGATCGCGGGTTTGGGCGTCCTGGGGGATTGGGCGCAGAACCTGGATCTCGGACCCTTCGAGCCGCACCGTCCGTTCGTGGGCTGGGCGGCGGCGATCACGGGGGCTGTGCTTCTCGTCGCCGCCCTGACCCCGCGCCCCAAGCCCAAGGCGCGGCGCAAGCCGGCGCCGGTGGACCTGGAGCCGGTCGCCGAACCGGTCCTGGCCGTCGAGGCCGCGCCGGAACCGACGCCGGTGGTCACAACACCCGCCGCGCCGCCGCCTGCCGCACCGCCCGTCGCCACGCCGATCGTCGCGGCCGAGCTGCCGCCGCCCGCCCCGGCCGAGACCTTCGAGGGCCTCCGCGCCCGCCTGGTGACCCTGACCCGCCAGGAAGCCTGGTCCCAGGCGGCCCAGGCCCTGAACCACCTGCTGCGGATGGCCAAGGACGACCGCGAGAAGGCCGTGTCGCGCCGCGACCTGGGCGACTTCGCGCGCGGCCAGGGCCGGCTGGACGACGCCGCCGAGGCCTATGAGGAGGCGGTCAGCTACGCCCGCGCCGTCCGCGCCGCCGCGCCGCGGGGCGACTTCGCCGCCGACGAGCTGCTGGCCGGCGCGCTGTCGGGCGTGGGCGACGTGGCCGAGATGGAGGGCCGCCTGAACGACGCCCTGTCGGCCTTCGAGGAGGCCCTGGCCCTGCGCCGCTCGCACGGCGGCCGCGAAGCCGCCGATCCCAACGCCCGCCGCGCCCTGTCGGTGTCGCTGGAGCGCCTGGCCGACCTGCGCGAGGACCGCGGCCACCGCATGCGGGCCCTGGACCTCTATCGCGAAAGCTACGACGTGGCCGCCCGTCTGGCGGCCGCTGATCCGGCGCGGTTCGGGGCCGACCTGGCGTCCACGCGGGCGCGGCTGGCCGAGCTGGAAGCGAAGGTGGCGGGCTGATCCCCCACCGCTCCCCAACGCCCGTCATCCTCGGACTTGTTCCGAGGACCCCTGCTTCAGCCGAGAAGAAGGGCGATCCGTGGAGCGGTGAGGTCGCGGCCTAACCCAAACCGCAAACCCGCCGATAGAGGGGTCCTCGGAACAAGTTCGAGGATGACGGATCAGTGGGGTGGTCGGCGATTATCCCCTACCGCTTGATGCTCAACAGCTCCTCCAGCATCTGGTCCGCCGTGGTGATGATCTTCGAACAGGCCGAATAGGCCCGCTGGGTGGTGATCAGGCCCGTGAACTCGGTCGACAGGTCCACGGTCGAGGCCTCCAGGGTCGAGGGCGCGATCGAGCCCGCGCCGCCGTCGCCCGGTGTCTTGAGGCTGAAGCCGCCGCTCTCGTTGGTCACCCGATACGCGTTGCCGTTGACCGCCTTCAGCCCGTCCGGGTTGGAGAAGGTGGCGATAGCGACCTGGGCGATGCGGCGGGTTACGCCGTTGTCAAAGATGGCCGAGACATAGCCCTTATCGTCGATCTCGATGTTGGTCAGGTTGCCGAACGCCGTGCCGTTGGTGTTGACCGACTGGACCACCGACTGGCTGTTGAACTGGGTCAGGCCGCCGGCGGCGTTGGCCAGGTCGATCTGGATGTCCTGGCTGTCGATGCCCAGGCCGTCGGCCCAGCGCGGGCCCGTGCCGGTGGCCAGCGGATCGGACGCGCCGATGCTGATCGAGGTCGGGTTGGTGCTCCCGAACAGCCCGCCGGTGCTGGCCAGCTTGCCGTCGTTGGTGAAGGTGATCTTGCCCGAGCTGATCAGGCCGTTGGCGTTGTTGTCCAGGTCGCCGGGCTTGGCGCGCAGCTCGGCGTACCACTCGTTGGGGCCCGGCCCCTTGATCAGCGACAGGGTGATGGTGCGCTGGCCGCCCTTGGAATCGGAGACCGGCAGCTGGATCTCGAAGTCCGGCTTGACCCCCTTGGTCGGGTCCAGGGCGTAGTCCGACATCGAGTTGGTGGCCGGGTCGTAGGCCCCGGCGACGACGGCGTCGGCCTTGGTGGTCATGCCCAGGTCGGACAGGTTCACGGTCTGGCCGCCCGAGGTCAGGGTGGTGACCGGCGCGCTGGCGCCGGTGGGGACGTAGCCGGTCAGGGCGCCGGTCGTGGGGTCGTAGGAGGCCGTGCCCGTGGACACCACGGTTCCCGCCCGGCTGATCGACACCGAGTACTGGTTGCCGGTCCCGGTCGGGCTGTAGGTGACGGCGTAGTCCACGGCGGGCGTCGCCGCGGGGGTCTCCGGCACGGCGGTCTTGGTCACCTTGGCGTTGGCGGCCGCCGACACCGTCTGCTCGGAGCGCAGGTTGGCGTTGATCCCGGCCCGGGTGGTCTTCTCGGCGGCGCCGCCGACCGTCGCCACATTGATCGACGACAGCCGCGACAGGTCCGAAGGATCGGTGGTGATCATGCCGGTCACCGGATCGGCCAGCCAGCCCTGCAGATAGAGGCCGGCGTCGTTCTGCAGATAGCCCAGGTTGTCGAGGGTGAACGAGCCGGCGCGGGTGAACGAGCGGGTGTCGGTGGGCGACAGGCCCTCGGGCTTCTCGGTGGTCACGAAGAAGCCGGCGCCCGAGATCGACAGGTCCAGGTTCGAGGTCGTGGCTTGGGACAGGCCCTGCTGGCTGACGAACTGGTGGGTCTTGGCCCCGACGCCGCCGGCGCTGTAGCTGCCGTTCTTGCTCTGCGAGGTGACCATCGACGAGAAGTTGGCCGAGCTGCGCTTGTAGCCGACGGTGTTGACGTTGGCGATGTTGTCCGAGATCGCCGCCAGGCTCGAGGAATTGGCGAGCAGGCCGGAAACCCCGGCCAGCATGGCGCTGTTGATGCTCATGACGTGTGGAACCCCATCCGGTTATCGTTGGCCGAATGGGGTGCAAGCCGTGTGCGAAAGTCGGAAGTTCCAGGTAATGAACAGTATAGATGGTTAATATAAACGCCGTTTACTATGTTTCGAAATCTTCTGCCGGGTAGGTTTTGCCAGGCGGCGCTGGCGGACCGTCTTATGGTTAACTGGTGCGGGCCATAAAAAATCCCGGAGAGCCGAGCCCTCCGGGATCTTCATTTCAGCACTGAACGGCGGCTTACGCCGGCACGAGCTCCCGCCGCACCAGGGCCGCATAGGCGTCCATCAGCGACAGCGACAGCTGGCCCGGGGTGAACTTGAACTCGCCGATCTCCGACACCGGGGTGACCTCGGCGGCGGTGCCGACGATGAAGCACTCGGTGAAGGTCKACAGCTCGGCCTTCTCGATGTGGCGCTCGATCACCTGGATCCCGCGCTCCTTGGCGATCTGGATCACMGTCTGGCGGGTGATGCCGTTCAGGATGCAGTCGGGGATCGGGGTGTGCAGCGCGCCGTCCTTTACGAAGAACACGTTGGCCCCGGTCGCCTCGGCGATGTAGCCGCGGTAGTCGACCATCATCGCGTCGGCGAAGCCTTCCTTCTCCGCGGCGTGCTTGGAGATGGTGCAGATCATGTAGAGCCCGGCGGCCTTGGCGGCGGTCGGGATCGTGTTCGGGGCCGGGCGGTCGTACTTGGCCCAGGTCAGGCGGATGCCCTTGGCCTTGGTCGCCGGGTCGAAATAGCTGGGCCAGTCCCACACGGCGATGGCCACGTGGATCTTGGTCTGCTGGGCCGACACGCCGATCATCTCGCTGCCGCGCCAGGCGATCGGGCGGACATAGCAGTCGGTCAGGCCATTCTTGGCGGCGGTCGCCTTGCACGCCTCGTCGATCTCGGCCACCGTGTAGGGGATCTTGAAATCGAGGATTTCGGCCGATTTGAACAGGCGCTCGGTATGCTCGGTCAGCTTGAAGATCTCGCCGCCGTACATCCGCTCGCCTTCGAACACCGACGAGGCGTAGTGAAGGCCATGGGTCAATACGTGCACCTTCGCGTCCCGCCAGGCGACGAACTGGCCGTCCAGCCAGATCCAACCATCGCGATCGTCGAAGGGAACGAGAGACATCGGTCCAAGACCTCCTTATTTGGAACCCGGCTCTTAGACGCCCCGAGCCGGCGAAGGTCAAATAAAATGGACGCAAGCTGATGGCCGGGCCGCTTTCACCCGGCCCTTCCCCCGGCGGGATCGGGGGATCGACCGACCCCCGCCTGATCCTGGGCGAGGAGCAGCTGGACAGCGGGCTGGAGCTGCTGCTGCTGGCCGAGGCGGGCCTGTGGGCGGCGGTCGACGCGGCCCTGGAGGGCGAAGGTCCGGGCCTGGGCCGCTCGCACTGGCGCGCCGCCTTCCTGCTGCGCCGCCGCCCCGGCATCGGCGTGCAGGACCTGTCGAAACTGACCAGCCTCTCGAAGCAGGCGGCCAGCAAGACCCTGTCGGACCTGCAGCGCCTGGGCCTGGCCCGCAAGGCGTCCGGCGACCTGGACGCCCGCCGGCGGCCGGCCGAGCTGACGCCCGAGGGGATCGCCTTCGAATACCGTGTGGCCGAGCGCCTGCGCACCCTGCTGGGCCGTGCCTACCGCACCGGGGGCCTGGACGGCGTGGCCGGGACGCGGCGCATCCTGGCGGCCCTGGCCGGACCGCGCCAGGGCGTCGGCCTCAATCGTCGGGACGGGCTATGACCCCTGAAGAACGCGCCGAGCGCCACCTGCTGGTCGTCGACGACGACGACCGCATCCGCACCCTGCTCAAGGAATTCCTGACCCGCGCCGGCTTCCGGGTCAGCGCCGCCGCCGACGCCGCCCACGCCGACCGGCTGACCGGGGCGATGGACTTCGACCTGCTGGTGCTGGACGTGATGATGCCCGGCGAGGACGGCTTCTCGTTCACCCGGCGGCTGCGGGCCCGGGGCGGCGAGGCGGGCAAGACGCCGATCCTGATGCTGACCGCCCGCGACCAGACCAACGACCGCATCGAGGGCCTGACCCACGGCGCCGACGACTACCTGGCCAAGCCGTTCGAGCCGCGCGAGCTGCTGCTGCGCATCGAGTCGATCCTCCGCCGCTCGACGCCCAAGCCGTCGGGGCCGCGCGCCCTGAGCCTCGGGAACTGCGCCTTCGAGCCCGAGCGCGGCGAGCTGACCCGCGACGGCGAGCCGATCCGCCTGACCGAGGCCGAGGTCGCCCTGCTGCGCCGCCTGGCCAAGGCCGCCCACGCCCCGGTCGACCGCCTGGAGCTGGCCCGCGACACCGTCGACGCCACCGGCCGCGCCGTCGACGTCCAGGTCACCCGTCTGCGCCGCAAGATCGAGCCCGACCCGAAGAACCCGAGATATCTGCAGACCGTGCGGGGCATCGGCTATCGGCTGGCGCCGGATTGATGTTCCGCTTCCGCACCCGCCTCTACATCCCCCGCCAGATCAAGCGGTGGCTGCCGACCTCGCTGTTCGGGCGCAGCCTGCTGATCATCGTCCTGCCGGTGGCGGTGATGCAGATCGCCGTCACCTGGGCCTTCTTCGACGCCCATTGGGAGACCGTCACCAGCCGCCTGTCCGAGGGCCTGGCCGGCGACGTCGCCTGGGCGGTGCAGACCTACAAGGACGACCCCTCGCCCGAGGCGCTCGACAAGATGGCCGAGCGGGCCGAGGAGTCGATGTCGCTGTCGATCGCCCTGCAGAAGGGCCGCAAGCTGCCGACCGGCCAGCGGCCCTCGCTGTTCGCCTCGCTGGACCGCTCGCTGCGCACGGCCCTGGACGACCGGCTGGACGACCCGTTCTGGTTCGACACCACCCGCTATCCCGGCCACGTCGACATCCGCGTGCAGGTCAAGGAAGGCGTGCTGCGGATCATCGCCCCGCGCGACCGCGCCTTCGCCACCCAGGGCCACATCTTCATCCTGTGGATGGTGGTGGCCACCCTGCTGCTGACGGCGGTGGCCATCCTGTTCATCCGCAACCAGGTGCGGGCCATCGAGCGCCTGGCCGACGCGGCCGACGCCTTCGGGCGCGGCATCGACCAGGCCGCGTTCAAGCCGCACGGCGCGCGCGAGGTGCGCCAGGCCGCCTCGGCCTTCCTGGCCATGAAGGCCCGCATCCAGCGCCACATCGAGCAGCGCACCGCCCTGCTGGCCAGCGTCAGCCACGACCTGCGCACGCCCCTGACCCGGCTGAAGCTGGAGATCGCCCTGGCCGAGCCCAGCCCGCAGCTGGAGGCCATGGCCCGCGACCTCTCCGAGATGGAGCACATGATCGACGAGTACCTGGCCTTCGCCCGGGGCGAGGGCGGCGAGGAAGCCCGCCAGGTCATGCTGCGGCCGCTGATCGAGGGGGTCTGCGAAGGCGCCCAACGGGCCGGGGCCAAGGTCGAGGTGTCGATCGGCGACGACCTGTCGGCCATCCTGCGGCCCCAGGCCTTCAAGCGGGCCCTGGCCAACCTGATCGACAACGCCGCCGCCCACGGCGACACCGTGCGGGTCTCGTCCACCGCCGCCCCGTCCGGCGGGGTGTGGATCTTCGTCGACGACGACGGCCCCGGCATCCCCGACGACCGCCACGAGGAGGCCTTCCGCCCGTTCAACCGCTTGGACGAGTCGCGGAACCAGAACGAGAAGGGCGTCGGCCTGGGCCTGGCCATCGCGCGCGACATGGCGCGCGGCCTGGGCGGCGAGCTGACCTTGCAGAAGTCGCCGATGGGCGGGCTGAGGGCGGTGCTCAGACTTCCTGGATAGTTATAAGTCCGCTCATCCCGGCGAACGCCGGGACCCAGATCCCATAGCTGGGAGGCGGGCTGGAAAAGCTCAGCGTTCTTGGCGTCAGCCACACCGCCATTCCATCTGGGTCCCGGCATTCGCCGGGATGAGCGGATCAAATTGGGGACATGCACATGTGCATGTCCCCAGCCGCCCCTACCGCATCGCCGCTTCGATGAACCGCGGCCCCGGCGTCCTCATCGCCCGGCTCATCGCGTCGTCGAACGCCTCGGCCGTCTCGACCCGCTCGGCCGGCACGCCCAGGCCCTGCGCCACCGACACCCAGTCGATCCTCGGGTCCGACAGGTCCAGCAACCGCGACGCCGCCGGGCCGGGTTCGCCGCCGCCGGTGCGGCCCATCTCGATGCCGAGGATGCGGTAGGCGTGGTTGGCGAACACCACCACCGTCACGTCCAGCCGCTCGCGGGCGATCGTCCACAGGCCCTGGACCGTGTACATCCCCGCCCCGTCGCCGTTCAGGCTCAGCACCTTGCGGTCCGGGCAGGCCACGGCCGCGCCGATGGCCAGGGGCACGCCCTGGCCGATCGCCCCGCCGGTCAGGGACAGCCAGTCGTGGGCCCGGGCGTTGCGGGTCTGGGTGAAGATCGGCAGGCCGGCGGTCACCGCGTCGTCCGAGATGATCCCGCCCGTCGGCATGTGGCGGGCGATGGACGCGCCCATTGCCCAGGCGTCCAGCTTGCCCGAAGGAGCGGCCGCCGGCGCGTAGGGCTCGACCGCCCCCGCCACCGGGGCGCCCAGCGCCAGGGCCAGGGCGTCCAGGGCGGCGGCCGCATCCGTAGCCCGGTCGCACAAGGTCGCGGTCGCGCAGCCGTCGGGGACCAGCACGCTGGGCCGGTCGGGATAGGCGAAGAAGGCCACCGGCTCGGTCGTGGCGACCAGCACCATCAGGTCGACGCCGTCCAGGTCCTTCAGGGCCTGCTCGCCGAAATAGGGCAGCTTGTCGGGGCGGAAGCGGCCCTCGCCGCGCGCCTGGCGGGCGGTGAAGGTGTCGGTCAGCACCCTAACGCCCGTGGCGGCGATCCGCCCGGCGGCGACGACGGCGGCCTCGCCGCACGCGCCCGAGCCCAGCAGCAGCACGGGCTTGGCGGCGGCCTTCAGGGCCTGGGCCACGGCGGCGACGGCGGCCGGATCGGGGGCGCGGAACCTCGGCCGTTCGATCGTCGGCCCGGCGACATTGGTCTCGTTCCAGGCGCTGTCGGCGGGCAGGATCAGGCAGGCGTTGCCGCCCGGCGTCCCGAAGCTGGCGGCCACGGCCTCGGCGGCCAGGGGCCCGACCGCGTCGGCGCTGTCGGCCGACCTGACCCACAGCGAATTGGGCGCGGCCAGGGCGGCGATGTCGGAGTTCAGCGGGGCGTCGTACTGGCGGTGGTCGGTGGCGTGGTCGCCGATGACGTTGACCACCGGCGTGAACGCCCGCCGGGCGTTGTGCAGGTTGGCCGCGCCGTTGGCGTAGCCCGGCCCCAGGTGCAGCAGGGTGCAGGCCGGCGTCCCGGTCATCCGCCCCCAGCCGTCGGCCGCCCCGGTCGCCACGCCCTCGAACAGGCACAGCACGGGGCGCATGCGCGGCTCGCGGTCCAGGGCCGCGACGAACTGCATCTCGCTGGTGCCGGGATTGGCGAAGCAGGCGGTGACGCCGTTGTCGGCCAGGGTGGTGATCAGGGCGTCGGCGCCGTTCATGGTCTTCTCCGTACCGTTCGGACCAGCTTCCGACATTTCGCGGGGCGAAGCCAAGAGGGGAGCGCCAACGGAGGTCTCCGCTTCCCCCTACCCGTCATCCTCGGACTTGTTCCGAGGACCCCTGTCTCAACCRAGAAGAAGGAAGATCCATGGGGCGGTGAGATCGCGGCCGCACATCGAACGACAGCGCAGCGGACAGAGGGGTCCTCGGAACAAGTCCGAGGATGACGGCTTGGGGAAGGATGACGGGTAGGGAAGGTTGCGCGGACGACGCCGTCCGTCGCAGTTTGGCCCGCCGAAGCGTCGCCGAAGAGCGCGCTGCCCAGGGGGAACGATGTCTCGAACGAATCTGGCCAAGCTCGTCCTGGCCGCCTCGATCCTGGCCGGGGTCAGCTATGTGGCGGCCTGGCACCTTCCCCTGCCGCCCGCCGCCGAGCTGACCTGGAAGGGCCTGGGCGTCGGACTTCTGGCGGTCTACGCGGCGCTGCATGTGCGCAGCCTGGACGGCTGGCTGCTGACCCTGGTAATGGCCTTCGGCGCCCTGGGCGACGTGCTGCTGGGCGCGGCCGGGCTGACGGTGGGGGCGCTGGCCTTCCTGGCCGGACACCTGGTGGCCATCGGCCTCTACCTGCGCAACCGCCGCCCGTCGCCATCGGGGAGCCAGGTCGCCCTGGCCGTGGTGCTGGTCCCCGCCGTCGTGATCACCGCCTATCTGCTGCCCGCCGACCGGGCCGGCGCGCCGGGCGTGGCGGTCTACAGCCTGGGCCTAGCCCTGATGGCGGCGACCGCCTGGCTCAGCCGCTTCCCACGCTTCCGCGTCGGCATCGGGGCGCTGATGTTCGTGGTCTCGGACCTGATCATCTTCGGCCGCAACGGCCCGTGGCCGGACAACTTCGCGACCGGCCTGGCGGTGTGGGGGTTGTACTATTTCGGACAGCTGCTGATCTGCGTGGGGGTGGTGAGGGCGCTGAGCCTGACGGAGGGGACACACACTCACCCTGAGGCCTCGCCAAGATGAGCCCGATCGTGGGGTGAGTGTGTGTCCCCCAAGTCGTCCATGGCCTCAGCCGAACACCATCACCCCGTCGTCCGGCTCATCGGCGAACAGCCGCTCCATCTCCGCCGGCCGCCGTTCCCGGGCCAGGGCCTGGTTGATGTAGCCCTTGTCGGTCAGCTCGCCACTGGCCGCGTCCGGGGCGCCGTCCAGCACCAGGGCGCGGGTCACCTTGCCGCCGCCTTTGGCCAGGCCGTTCAGCCGCTCCAGGCCGTTGCGGATCGCCGCCTTCACCGCCGCCGGATCGCCGATCCGCAAGGCCGCCTTGGGGTCGAGGAACAGCATCAGCCCCACGCCGGCCCGGCCCTCGCCGCAGACCACCGCGTCCGACACCGCCCCGGCGATGGCCGAGACCGCCGCCACCCGCAGGGCCCCGGCCACCACGAAGGTGCCGTTGGCCAGCTTGAAGTTCTCGACCAGCCGCCCGTCGAACACCAGGCCCGCCGAGGGGTTCAGCCGGTCGGCCAGCTTGGCCGCGTCGCCCAGGCGGTAGAAGCCGTCCTCGTCGAACGCCGCCGCCGAGGCTTCCGGCATGTCCAGATAGCCAGGCGAGACCTGCGGGCCCTTCACGCGGATCTCGAACTTGTCAGGCGGGCCGTCGGCCACCGGGACCAGTTTCACCGACGTGCCGGGCGTGGGTAGGCCCACCATGCCCGAGCGGGCGTTCAGCCAGTGGATGTTGCAAGCCGTCGGGCCGGTCTCGGTGGCCCCGTAGCCGGCCGCGAAGGTCACCCGGCAGCCGATCGTCTTCAGGGCCACGGCCTGGACCCGGTCGAGGATCGACTGGGCCATCGAGGCCCCGCCGTACTGCAGCACCCGCACCTTCTCGAAGAACCTGGCCGCCAKGGCATGGTCGCGCTCCAGCTCGCCGACCAGCAGGCCCCAGCCGGCCGGGACCATGTTGTGATAGGTCGTGGCGACCTCGCGCAGGTTCCGCACCGTCTCGTCGAAGCGCCCGGTCACCGGCTGGCCGCCGTCAATGTATAAGGTCCCGCCCCGGTGCAGCACCATGTGCAGGATGGCGTTGGCGCCCAGGCTGTGGCTCCAGGGCGCGGAATTGACCAGCACCGGCGGATCGGGGTCCTCGTAGCAGGCGGCGATCTGGGCGGCGTTCAGGGCGATGTTGGCGTGGGTGCAGATCACCGCCTTGGGCTGGCCGGTCGAGCCGGAGGTCAGCAGCAGCTTGGCGGTGTCGTCGGGGCGGCAGACGGGCGAGACGGGGTCGCCGGCGGCCAAGGCGTCGAACGTGGTGTCGCCGTCCCGGGCGTTGCGGCCGGCCACCACCGGCAGCCCTTCCAGGAAGGGCGCGGCCAGGGCGTCGGCGAAGGCCTCGGCGTCGTCGACATAGACCGCCGCCGGCTTCAACCGCTCGACGGCGAAGGCCAGGCGCGTCAGGTCCGCGCCCGTCAGGCCGTACTGCGGCGAGACCGGGGCGATCGGCGCGCCCAGGCTCATGGCGGCGTAGCCGATCAGGGCGTTGTCGATCCCGTTGCGGGCCAGGATCAGCAGCGGCTTGCCGCGCGACAGGCCCAGGCGCGACAGTCCGCCCGCCAGCCGGGCCACCTGGTCGGCGGCCTCGGCGTAGGTCACCGTCCGCCAGCCGGTCGCGCCCGGCTCGGGCCGCTCGGCCAGCCAGACGCGGTGCGGCGCCTGCGAGGCCCAGCGGGCCAGGGGCGCGGTCACGGTCTGGACGGTGCGGGAATAGGGGGTGGGGTTCTTGAGGATCAGGACGTCGCCGCGTCGCTCGACCTCCAGCGCCGGGGGCGCGTAGCGGGCGTCTCGGAACGGCGCGTGGGTCTCTGACGTCCCATCCATGAGTCGAAGTGTTAACCGTAGTTGGGCGGTGCGCAATACCACCCCTCGAGCCGCCAAAATCCCTCTCTCTTTGAGAGAGGGAGGGGCCCGCCGCCGGAGGCGGTGGGAGGGTGAGTGGTTTCACCGCTGGCCGGAAAATCCGGGGCCGTTGAGCGTCCTCGCAGAAAGGGGTCCAGATGCCCGCTGCCGTCGTCAGAGCCATGCCCTGAGAGATTGTAACCACTCACCCTCCCACCGCTTCGCGGCGGGCCCCTCCCTCTCTCTATGAGAGAGGGGAATCCGCCGCCTCCCCCCGTCTCCGCTCCAGCCACAACCGCTCGGCCGGGGCCGGGCCCAGGGCCAAGGCGCGGTCGTAGGCCTCCAGCGCCTCGCCGCAGCGCCCCAGCCGGACCAGCAGGTCGGCGCGCACCGCGTGGAACGGGCCGAAGTCGCGGAAGGCGGTGGAGTCCAGCCAGTCGACCTCGGCCAGGGCCAAGGCCGGGCCCGAGACCTCGGCCACGGCCACGGCGCGGTTCAGCCGCACCACCGCGTCGTCGCGCCAGCGCAGCAGGGCGTCGTAGAGGGCCAGGACGGTCGGCCAGGGCGCCGGTTCGTCCAGGTCGGCGCGCGCGCACCAGGCCGCGTGGATGGCCGCCTGCAGCTGCCGCGGACCGGGCCGTCGCCGACCGGCCGCGCGGCGCAGCAGCTTCTCGGCGTCGACGATCAGCGGCCGCCGCCACAGGGCCGGGTCCTGCTCGGACAGCGGCGTCATGGCGCCCGTGTCGTCCAGCCGGGCCGGGCGGCGGGCCTCGGCGTAGCGGACCAGGGCGGCGAAGGCCAGGCACTCGGGCTCGTCGGGCAGAAGGTCGGCCAGCACCGCGGTCAGGTCCAGCATCTCCTGGGCGTAGCCGGCGTGCTGCCCGGCCCCGGCGGCGTCCTCGTGGGCCTTGGCGTAGGCGATCTCCAGGGTCGACAGCACCGCCCCGATCCGCTCGGGCCAGGCCTCGGGACCGGGCACCTCGAAGGCGATGCCGGCCTGGGCGATCTTGCGCTTGGCCCGCACCAGCCGCTGGGCCAGGGTCGGCTCGGGCACCAGGAAGGCGCGGGCGATCTCCTGGGTGGAGAGGCCGCAGACCAGGCGCAGGGTCAGGGCCGCGCGGGCGTCGGGGGCCACGGCCGGGTGGCAGCAGACGAAGATCAGCCGCAGCCGCTCGTCGGGGATCAGGCGCGCATCGTCGACCATGACGTCCTCCGCGCTGGGGGGCTGGGGCGGCGGGTCCGGAACCAGCCGGGTCCGCACGCCGCGCCGCCGCAGCATGTCCAGCGCCCGCCGCTGGGCGACGCTGTAGAGCCAGGCGGCGGGGTCGCGCGGCTCGCCGTCTTTCGGCCAGGCCTGGGCCGCGTTCAGGCAGGCCTCGGCGAAGGCCTCCTCGGCCAGGTCCAGATCGCGGAACTTGGCGGCCAGGGCGGCGATCACCCGCCCGCCGTGCGCCCGCGCCGCCTGATCGAGGAGGCTCCTGGCCATGGGGGCTCAGGTGGTCCCGTCGATGATCGGCCGCACCTMGACCGAGCCGTCGCCCTGCATCGGCAGCTTGCGGGCCCAGGCCAGGGCGGCGTCCAGGTCGGGGGCCTCGATCACGTAGAAGCCGCCCAGCTGCTCCTTGCTCTCGGCGTAGGGCCCGTCGTGCAGCGAGCACTGGCCGGCCGCGCGGCGCACGGTGGTGGCCGTGGCGGTGGGCTTCAGACCCGCGCCGCCGCGCAGCACCCCCTTCTGCGCCAGCTCGCCGGCGAAGGCCTCGTGCTGGGCGAAGATCTCGCGCCAGGCCGGGGTGTTCTCCTCGCCGTACAGGGCCTCGTCCTCGTAGATCACCAGAGCGTATTGCATGGGTCTGTTCTCCTTGACGACCGGGCCGGCCACGCGCCGCCGATCATGCACCAGAGACGCAGGCCCCTCATCGGACTCGACATTCGCCCTTTCGAATTATTTTCGAGGGCCGGTTCAGTCCGGACTATGGGCGATCGCGCGGACCTCGACCTTGCCGCCGGGGATGTGCGGGATCTTGCGCGCCCACGCCTCGGCGGCGGCCATGTCGGGCGCGTCGATCAGGTAGAAGCCGGCCAGTTGCTCCTTGGTCTCGGCGAACGGCCCGTCGTGGACGATCTGGCCGTCGGCGTTGGTGGTGATCGTGCGGGCGGCCGGAGTGTTGGCCAGGCGCGCCGCCGACCAGTCCATGCCACTGGTCCGCAGCTCGCCCTGCAACACCTCGTGCCGCGCGACGATGTCCGGCAGGGCGGCCTGGCCCTCCGGCTTCGCCCACTCGGCCTCCGAGGAATAGATCAGCAGCAGGTACTTCATCGGACCCTCCATCGGCGCGCGACCCGCGCCCTCGGCGATAGACGCGCGAGGCGGGGCGGATTCGACAGGGGGTGATGAGAAAAGTCGAGAGGGCATCCGCCCCCTACGGGGGCGGACAGGCGGCGAAGCCGCCAGGTGGGGGCAAGGGGGTGAGCCACAGAGCCCTATGACCCCTTGCCCCCTACGGATCGCTTCGCGATCGTCTTCCCCCAAAGGGGGAAGATGTCAGCTCGCCAGCGTCTCCAGGAACCGCACCGGCGCGCCCGTCCCCTCGGCCACGATCTCGTCGTCCCGCATGACCACGGTCCCGCGCACGATAGTCGCCACCGGCCAGGCCTTGGCCTCGAAGCCGTCGAAGGGGGTCCAGCCCGAGCGGGTGGCCATCCAATCGTGGGTGATGGTCCGCTTGGCCTTCATGTCGACGATGGTGAAGTCGGCGTCGAAGCCCTCGGCGATGCGGCCCTTGTCGGCCAGGCCGAAGATGCGGTTCACGCCGTGGCTGGTCAGGTCGACGAAGCGTTCCAGGGTCAGGCGACCATTCACGACGTGGGTCAGCATGATGGGAACGAGCGTCTGGACGCCCGGCATACCCGAGGGCGAGGCCGGATAGGGCCGGGCCTTCTCCTCGCGGGTATGGGGAGCGTGGTCGCTGCCCAGCACGTCGGCGATGCCGGTCTCGATGCCGCGCCACACGCCCGCCACGTGCTCGGCCGAACGGATCGGCGGGTTCATCTGGGCGAAGCCCTTCAGACGCTCATAGGCTTCCGGCGCGACCAGGGTCAGGTGCTGGGGCGTGACCTCGACGCTGGCGACGTCCTTGTGCTTGGCCAGGAAGTCGATCTCCTGGTGCGTCGTGACGTGCAGCACGTGGATGCGCTTGCCCAGGCTCTTGGCGATGCGGACCAGGCGCTCGGTCGACTGCATGGCGGCCTGGGCGTCGCGCACCTCCGGGTGGCTGGTCCAGTCGCCCGGACGGGCCAGGGCGCGGCGCTCGGCCAGGCGGTACTCGTCCTCGGAGTGGAAGGCCGCGCGGCGGTTGACGTGGCGCAGCACGTTCTCGACGCCGGCGTCGTCCTGGACCAGCAGGGTGCCGGTCGAGGCGCCCATGAACACCTTGATGCCGCAGCAGCCCGGCAGGCGCTCCAGCTCGCCCAGGAACGTCGCGTTCTCGTGGGTGCCGCCGACATAGAAGGCGTGGTCGGTGTGCATGCGGCCCTTGGCGCGGGCCAGCTTGTCGGCCAGGGCGTCGGGATCGGTGGTGGTCGGCTCGGTGTTGGGCATCTCGAACACCGCGACCACCCCGCCCAGGGCCGCGCCGCGCGAGCCGCTCTCCAGGTCTTCCTTCCACTCCAGGCCCGGCTCGCGGAAGTGGACCTGGCTGTCGATCACGCCCGGCAGGACGGTCAGGCCCGTGGCGTCGAACACCTCGCCGGCGCTGGCTTGGCCCAGATCGCCGATGGCGACGATCTTGCCGTTCCGCACCCCGATGTCGGCGAAGCCCCGTCCCGCGTGATTGACCACCTCGCCGCCGCGCACGATCAGGTCGAAGGTCTGGGTCATGGGGCGCTCCTGCCGAGGGTTTGGGGCGGTCTAGGAGCCCACCCTAACCACGGCAAGACCAAATATCGACATTGACCCCCGCGCGCGACGAGCGCACGTCCCGTCAATCTTTCAGCGCAACGAGGCTCCCATGGACTTTTCCCGACTCCAGACCGCCAGCAAGGTCACGGACGAGTGGAAGTATCCGCAAGGCGCGCCGAACCGGACCGGCATGCTGCAGGTCGACACCGGCCCCGACCACACCCTCTATTGGGAGGAGTACGGCGCGGCCGACGGCGAGCCGGTGATGTTCCTGCACGGCGGTCCCGGCGGGGCTTGCGCGCCGGTGATGTCGCGGTTCTTCGACCCCAAGCGCTACCGCGTGATCCTGTTCGACCAGCGCGGCTGCGGGAAGAGCTCGCCCACCGTGGCCTCGCACGGCCCGGCGGTGGCCCTGCAGAAGAACGACACCGACCACCTGGTGGCCGACATCAACCGCCTGCGCGACGCGCTCGACATCAAGGGCCGGATGCACGTCTTCGGCGGCAGCTGGGGCAGCACCCTGGCCTTGGTCTACGCCATCCGCCATCCCGAGCACGTGGCCTCGCTGATCCTGCGCGGCATCTTCCTGGGGACGCGCGAGGACCTGCTCTACATGTACCAGGGCAATGCGGCGGTGTTCGACAGGACGCCCTACGCCCTGAGCGAACCGGGCGCCTATGTGACCTATCCCGACGAGTGGAAGGCCTTCGTCGAGGTCATCCCGGCCGACAAGCGCGACGACATGATGGGGGCCTACAAGGCGATCTTCGACAGCAAGCCCAGTGACGAGGCGGGCAAGCAGGCCCAGCTGCGCGCGGCCCTGGCCTGGTCGGTCTGGGAGGGCGCGATCTCGAACATGATCCCCGAGCAGGGCGACCCGGGGAAGTTCGGCGAGGCCGATTTCGCCCTGTGCTTCGCGCAGATCGAGGCCCACTTCTTCGCCCGGAACCTGTTCCTCGAGCCGGACTATATCGCCCGCAACGTCGACAAGATCGCGGGGCTGCCGATCCACATCGTCCACGGCCGCTTCGACCAGGTGTGTCCGCTGACCCAGGCCTCGCGGCTGGTGGAGGCGCTGGCGGGCGTTGGCGTGACGCCGGAGACCTACGTCCTGACCAACGCCGGCCACAGCGCCATGGAGGGCCAGACGGTGATAGCGCTGACGGCGATCATGGACGGGCTGGGGCGGATTTAGGGGGCGCGCCCCCTCTCCTCAAAAGCGTTCGTCATTCCCGCCACAAGGGCGGGAATGACGAACGGATGGGGATGCGTCAGCTGCGCTCGGCGTCGACGGCGTCTTCGGCCGGCGCGGGCGCCCCGGCCTCAATCTCAGGCTCGGCCACGTCCTCCAGCACCGGCTGCAGCTCCGGCTCCAGGCCGGCGTCCTCGGGCGCGGCGTCCTTCGCCGCCTTCACCTCGGCCAGCAGGGCCTTGGCCGCCTTGACCACGGTGGTCACCGGCAGGTCGCTCATGTGGCGGATGGCTTGCGACAGGTCCGGGTCGACGGCCAGGAATTGCTCGAAGCTGCGCGGGCCGCGCACGGCCTTGGTCCATGGCCCCCACGGGCCGTAGCGGCGCTCGTCCGAGGGGCCGAACAGGCCGATCGTGGGAACGCCGGCGGCGGCGGCGATGTGCATCAGGCCGCTGTCGTTGCCGATGAACAGGTCCGCCCGCTTCAGGGCCGCATAGGCGGTCAGCAGGTCGACCTTGCCGGTCAGGTCGATATAGCGGCCGCGGGCCGAGGCCATGCGCAGCTCCTCGACCATCCGCTCGTCGCCCGGTCCGCCCAGGATCATCAGCCGCCCGCCTTCCAGCGGACCACCGGGACCCAGGAGCTGCTGCGCCGTCTGGGCGAAGCGCTMGATCGGCCAGATCTTGCCCACCCAGTTGGAGGCCGGGCCGACGGCCAGGATCGGACCTTCCGCCTCGCCCCGGCGCGTCGCCAAGAGCTGGTCGGCCAGGGCCTGGACCTCGGGGGTGATGTAGAGGTGCGGGTCGGGCGGATCGCCCTCCAGCTTCAGCACGCGGGCGGCGTCGATCACCTTGTGCAGGATGTCGGGCGACTTCTTCCAGATCGCCCGCTTCTCGCGGCGCAGGAACAGGGCCGTGCCCGATCCGCGCAGGTCGACCACCAGGCCCCACTTCCTGTGGCGCACCTGGTTCCACAGCTTGAACCAGTGGCCCTTGCCCTTGCCCTTCTCCATGACGATCACCCGGTCGAGGCCAGGCACATGGGCGAAGAGAGGCGCTGCAAGCGGCCCGGAGACGATGGTGAAGCGGGCGTTGGGGATCTGGTCGGCCAGGAAGCGGATCAGGCCGGACGACAGCACGGCGTCGCCGATCCGCGTGGCGGTGATGAAGAGAATCGGGAAGGCCCGCTGTGTCATCCGTCCTTGTATAGGGCGTCCGGCGAGTCGGCGCATCCCTCGATAACGGCTCAGCTTTCCGATCTTTCGCGGCGCCCCGGGAGCGGTCAGGACCGACGCCGGAACGTCACGAAACGGCGCCAGGATGCCCCGCACCGGACACCGGAGCGGACCTCGATGACCAGCATCTCTCCGTATCGCGTTCTCTTCCTGTCGCGGCGCGACACCGCCCGCAGCATCATCGCCGAGGCGATCATGAACCAGAAGGGCGCCGGGCGGTTCGTCGCCTTCAGCGCCGGCGTGGCGCCCGGCGACAAGGCCGACCCCGTGGCCCTGCGCGCCCTGGCCCGGGCCGGCTACGACCCTTCCGACCTCAAACCCCAGTCGTACAAGGCCTTCGCCAAGGCCGAGCCGATGGATTTCGTCTTCACCCTCAGCGACACCGCGCGCGGCGAGCCCATGCCCGAATGGCCCGGCCAGCCGGTCACCGCCCACTGGGCCTGCGAGGATCCGCTGCGGGCCGAGGAGGACCCGGTCGAGATCGCCCTGGTCTACGCCCGCATGCTGGGCGGGCTGGAACGGCGGATCGAGACCTTCATGCAGCTGCCGTTCCAGTCGCTGGACCGCATCAGCCTGACCCACCAGGTCGACGCGATCGGCAAGGCCTAGCGGCCGGGGCGCTGGCGGGCGCCGGGCCCCCGGCCTATATCGGCGGGGTGAACCAGATCGCCGCCTTGCCCTCGCGGGCCGTCATCGCCGTCTCGGGCCCCGACGCCCGGAGCTTCCTCAACGGCCTGCTGAGCCAGGAGGTCGAGACCCTGGCGTCCGGCGAGCTGCGTTTCGCCGGCCTGCTGACCCCGCAGGGACGGCTGCTCTACGACCTGTTCGTGGCGGGCGTGGAGGACGGCCTGCTGCTGGACGTGGCGGCCGAGCATCGCGACGCCATCCTGACCCGCCTGACCATGTACAGGCTGCGGGCCAAGGTGGAGCTGGCGGCCAGCCCGCTTGGCGTGTTCGCGGCCTGGCCCGCGGCGGGCGGTTTCCCGGACCCGCGCCTGCCCGGCCTGGGATCGCGCCTCTACGCCGAGGACCAGGCGACCACCGCCACGGAGGACGACTACGACGCCCACCGCCTGGCCCTGGGCGTTCCCGGCCCCGCCGACTGGGGGACCGACAAGACCTACCCCATCGAGGCCGACTTCGACCTCTTGAACGGCATCGACTTCAAGAAGGGCTGCTTCGTCGGCCAGGAGACCACCAGCCGCATGAAGCGGCGCGGGACGATCAAGAACCGCATGCTGCCCCTGGTCTTCGACGGCCCCGCCCCGGCCTTCGGGGCCGAGATTCTGGCCGGCGAGCTTCGGGCCGGCGAGGTGCTGTCGGGCCGCGACGGCCGCGCCATGGCCCTGCTGCGCCTGGACCGCGTCGAGGGCGTGGACCTGACCGTGGACGGCCGCGCGGCGACCGTGGACCGGCCGGACTGGCTGCCGGCTTGACCGAATGTCACCTCAAGGTTACAAGTAACCCATAGGTGACATTCAGGACCCGCCAGACATGCCCGCCAACGCTTCCGCCGGCGAGATCGCCGAGCGCGCCCAGCGCCGCCGCAACAGGATGCTCTGGGTCCCCATCCTGTTCTTCATCTGGCAGGGGGCCTATTTCAGCGGCTATGCGCGGCCGCATACGCCAATCCGAGCGGTCGAGCTGGTCTCGCTGGGCTCGCACCTGCTGCTGGGCTTGGTGCTGCTGGTCCTGTTGGCGACCGGCGGGGGCTGGCGGTACAGCAAGGCGGTCCGCGCCATGCTCGACGACGAGTCCACCCGCGCCCATCGCGGAGAGGCCTATGCCTGGGGCTTCTGGGCCCTGGCCCTCTGCATCCTGGCGCTCTACGCGGCCTCGCCGTTCGTGCGGCTGGAGCTGGGCGAGGTCGCCCACATCCTGCTGTCGGTCGCCGTCGCGGTCCCGGCCCTGCGTTTCCTGATGCTGGAGCGCCGCGCCGATCGTGAGTGAGGTCCCGCTGCTCAACAGCCTGAAGGCCGCGCGCACGGCCGCCGGGCTGACCCAGGCCGACCTCGCCGAAAAGGTCGGGGTCACGCGCAAGACGATCAACACGGTGGAGAACGGGGTCTTCATCCCGTCCACCGTGCTGTCGCTGAAACTGGCCCGGGCCCTGGGCGTCCGCGTCGAGGACCTGTTCCAGCTGGCGGACTGAACGTTCACGAAAAGTTCTGGAAATCGCCGGGAAGTTCGGCCAAGCTCCGCCTCATGATCGAGATCCAACGCTGCACCTGGCGCGGCATGAACGGCGACCCGTTCTACGAGGCCTATCACGACACCGAATGGGGCGTGCCGGAGTACGACTCCCGCGCCCTGTGGGAGAAGCTGGTGCTGGACGGCTTCCAGGCCGGGCTGTCGTGGATCACCATCCTGCGCAAGCGCGAGGCCTTCCGCGCCGCCTTCGCCAATTTCGATCCCGACAAGGTGGCCCGGTTCGGCGACGCCGACCGCGCCCGGCTGATGGCCGACGCGGGCATCATCCGCTCGAACGGCAAGATCGACGCGACCATCGCCGGGGCGCGGATCTATTGCGACATGCGCGAGCGGGGCGAGGACTTCTCCGAGCTGCTGTGGGGCATGACCGGCGGCAAGCCGGTGCAGAACCACTGGAAGGGCGGCGACGTCCCGGCCCAGACGCCCCTGGCCGTCGACATGGCCAAGATGCTCAAGGCCAAGGGCTTCAAGTACTGCGGCCCGGTGATCGTCTACGCCTTCATGCAGGCCACGGGACTGGTCAACGACCACCTCGTCGGCTGCTTCCGCCACGAGGAATGCAGGAAGCTGGCGCGGTAGGAGCCCGCTAGGTCGGCCTCGGCCCGAGCAGGATGACGCCCGCCCCCGCCAGGCAGATCAGCGCCCCGGTCACGTCCCAGCGGTCGGGCGCGCGATGCTCGACCAGCCACAACCAGGTGATCGCCGCCACGATGTAGATCCCGCCATACGCGGCGTAGGCGCGGCCGGCCAGGTCGCTGTCGACGCGGGTGAGCAGGAAGGCGAACAGCGCCAGGGCGCCCATCCCCGGGATCACCCACAGCGGCGAGCGATCCAGCTTGAGCCAGGCCCAGAAGGCGAAGCAGCCGGCGATCTCGGCGACGGCCGCCAGGGCGTAGTAGAGCCAGCTCACCCGGCGATCGTCCCGATACGGACGTTCAGGACGTCGTCCATCACCGTGCAGGCCGTCTCGGGGATGTCGGCGCAGGTCTGGCCGCAATGGCGGGCCATCCGGCTGAGCGTGTCCTCCAGCGCTTCGAGCTCGGCCCGACGGCGGCGGATGTCCTCGACATAGGCGGTGAGCACGGCCTGGGCCTGTCCGCAGTCGGCCTGGTCGCCGTCGGAGATGCGCAGCAGCGCGCGCACCTGCTCGACGGAGAGACCCAGGTCGCGGGCGCGGCGGACGAAGCTGAGGCGCTGCACCTGCGGCCAGCTGTAGGCCCGTCGACCGCCCAGGGTACGATCGACCGCGCTGAGCAGGCCGATCTCTTCGTAATAGCGGATCGTCGGCGCCGAACAGCCGGACTTGGCCGCCGCTTCCCCGATCGTGAGCGGCATCGACTCTCCCCCTTGCTCCTCAAGTGACTTGAGGAAGTAGCACCGTCTTCGTGGCTCAAGGCAAGGAGATCGAGATGAGGATGCGAACGGGACTTCTGGCGGTCGGGGCGGCCTGCGCCGCCTGTTGCGCGCCCCTACTGGTCCCGGTGTTCGCCGGGGTCGGATTGACGGGCGCCGGCGTGGCCGGCGGCGCGCTGCTGCTCGGACTGACGCTGGACCAGGTCCTCTGCTTCGGCCTGCCGGTCGCGGCCCTCATCGCCGGGGGCGGCCTCTGGTGGTTCCGGCGGGTCCGCGCCCGCCGGAACGCCTGCCGCTGCAAGGCCCGATGCGGGGTGGAGGGCGTCTGCGCCCCGGAACCCTGATCGCCGCAAGCGCGACCGTTCCGCAACACCCCGCCACTCTCGTCACGGTCCTGTCAGGCTTTCGACGCTCCACTGTTGCGGGAATCAGCCATTCGGGCGCAGTGGGGGAGCTTCACCATGCGCCTAGCTCGTTTCACCTCCCGACGCCTCGCGGCGGTCGCGGCGACGCTCGTCGCCTTCGCCGGCCCGGCGGTCGCCGAACCGTCCGCGCCCCTGCGCGAGCGGCTCTACGACTGGTCGGACGGCGTGCTGGTGGTGGCCCACCGGGCCTGCCACGCGCCGGCCCCCTCGCGCGGCATGACCAAGGCCGTCCCCGAGAACTCGTTGGAAGCCCTGGACCGCTGCGTGGCCCTGGGCGTCGACATGGTCGAGATCGACGTGCGCCGCACGGCCGACGGGGCCTTGGTGATCCTGCACGACGCCACGGTCGACCGCACCACGAACGGCCATGGCCGGCTGTCCGAGATGACCCTGAGCCAGGTCCAGGGCCTGCGCCTGAAGTCGCCCCATGGCGGACCGGTCGAGGCCCCGCCGACCCTGGAAGCCTTCCTGGCCCGCGCCCAGGGCCGCATCCTGATCAATCTGGACGTCAAGGAGCCGATCGCCGAGCAGGTGGCCCAGGTCGTCCTGGCCAGCGGGGCCGCCGGCCAGGTGCTGGTCAAGGCGCGGCCCGAGGCCGGCGCCGCGCCGATGGCCGACCTGCCGCCCTATCGCAGCCTGGCCTTCATGCCGATGGTCGGGACCGTCAAGGGGCGTCCCGGGGGCCGCGCCGGCGGCGATCCGGCCGGGATCGCCGCCCTGCAGGTGCTGGCCGAGAACCGCGTCCCGGCCATCGAGCTGTGCGACCTGCGACGCTCGGAATTCAAGGCCGTGCGGGCCCAGGCGCGGCTGGCGCGAGTGCGGCTGTGGAGCAACGCCCTGGCCCGCAAGGGGCTGAAGGGCGTCTGGGCGCGGGCCTGGGCCGGCGGGGCGGCGGCCGACGGACGCCACACCTGGCGGCGGCTGATCGACGACGGCGTCAGCGTCATCCAGACCAACCGCCCGGCGACCCTGCTCGACTATCTCGACGCCCGGGGCCTGCGCGGCAACGCCCCGCCGGTGGTCAACGCCGCGCTCTAGGCCCCCTCGGCATCCAACCCCGCCAGCACGTCGGCGAAGGTGGTTTCGCAGACGAACCCCAACCGCGCCGCCGCCCGTGACGGGTCGTAGACGCGGTCGATGCTGTCGAACATCGTCCAGCCGCGGCGGGCGTAGAGCTCGGCGTAGCGCGGGAAATGGCGGGCGACCACGCCCGGCGCGTCGGCGATCAGGGCCTCGGCCTCGTCCGGCGAGAACGGCGGCGGGGCCGAGACGATGAACAGGTCGAAACCCAGGTCCGACGCCCGGTCCAGGGCCAGCAGATGGGCCCGCGCGGCATCCTCGACGGTCAGGCGGCGAAACAGCAGCTCGTTGGCCTTGGTGTTGGCGTCGGACTGGCGGATGGCGTGAGCCATGTCGTCGGCCTCGGGGAAGAAGCGGCTGGTGCGCAGCACCACCACCGGCAGGCCGTGTTCGCGATGGACCAGCCGGCACAGCTGCTCGGCCGCCAGCTTGGTGATCCCGTAGACGTTGCGCGGCTGGACGGGGCTGTGCTCGGTCAGCCACTCGGCGCGCTCGGCTCCGCCCGCCGCCCCGGCCCGGATCCGCTCGCAGATCATCAGCGAGGTGGTCGAGGTGAAGACGAACCGCCCCACGTCCTGGGCGACGGCCTCCTCCAACAGGTTCAGCGTGCCGGCGACATTGACGTCGATGAAGGCCTGGCGGTCGAACCGCTCGATGTCGGGCTTGTGCAGGGCCCCGGAATGGATCACCGCCTCGATCGCGTGGTCGCCCATGGCCTGGCGCACCAGGGCCCGGTCGGCGACGGAGCCGAGCACGGCGGTCTCGGCCGAGGGGACAACGTCCAGCCCGGTCACCGCGTGGCCGGCGGCGCGCAGGGCCGGCGCCAGGGTCCGCCCCAGCCAGCCCGAGGATCCGGTCAACAACACGCGCATGGTCGGCCTCCGTTCACGGGACCGCTGATCGCATCCCGGGTTGGCGCGGCGAACGCATAAGTTATTCTGCGGCCATGGACGCCGCCCCCGCACCGCCTCACGCCTTGGGCCGTTCGCTGCGCGCCTGGCGGGCGATGCGGCGGGTCAAGCAGGCGCACGCGGCCGAGGTCCTGGGCGTCTCCCAGGCCACCGTCTCGCGCTGGGAAGGCGGCGTCCTGGCCCCCTCGCAACGCGAAGCCGCCCGCCTGGCAGACCTGCTGGCCGCCCGGCCCGACTCCGACGCCGACCGCGCCCTGCTCGATCTGGTCGAGACCTCGACGGAAGCCGCCCACCTGATCTGCGACCTGTCGCACCGCCTGCTGGCCGCCTCGCCCGCCCGCAGCCGCGAATGGGGCCCGGCCAAGGAAGACCTGCTGGGCGTGTCGCTGTGGCGCTACGCCAGCCCGGCCATCGTGGCCGCCGAAGCGGGTCTCGAACAGGCCGGCTGGTACGAGCCGCTGGCCCCCKCCCTGACGGTCGAGACCGGCCCCAACGACTCCAACGAGGTGCCGATCCGCTCCGGCCGCGTGGACTGGACCCGCCTGCGGCTGTCGGACGGCCGCTTCGCGCGCCTGGTGCGGACGCGGAGCCTTCCCCCGTCACCCCGAAACGGATTATGAGCGGGGCGTGACCAAGTCCCCCGCCCTCGGCCGCACAGGCCCCGACATGATGCTGGAAGCCGCCTGCGGCCCCGGTCCTGTCTGCGGCGTGGACGAGGCCGGGCGCGGGCCGTGGGCCGGGCCGGTCAGCGCCGCGGCGGTGATCCTGGACCCGACGCGCATCCCCGCGGGCCTCAACGACTCCAAGAAGCTGACCGCCAAGGCGCGCGCGGCCCTGGAGATCGAGATCAAGTCGGTCGCGATCGCCTGGTGCGTGGGCCTGGCCAGCGTCGACGAGATCGAGGAACTGAACATCCTGCACGCCGCCGGCCTGGCGATGTGCCGGGCCATCGAAGGGCTGTCGGTGAAGCCCGACATGGCCCTGGTCGACGGCAACTACCGCTTCAAGCTKCCCTGCCCGATCAAGACCGTGGTCAAGGGCGACAGCCTGTCGTGCTCGATCGCCGCCGCCTCGATCCTGGCCAAGGAGGCCCGCGACCGGATCATGGTCGAGATGGACGGCGTCTATCCCGGCTACGGCTTCGCCGGCCACAAGGGCTACCACGCCGCCGTCCACGTCGAGGGCCTGCGTCGCCTGGGCCCCTCGCCGATCCACCGGATGAGCTGGGCCCCGGTCAAGCTGGCCCTGTCGGGCGAGCTGGCCCTGGGCGACCTGGCGTTCGGGGACGGGCTGGAGGGGTAGCAACTCCCTCTTCACCGTCATCCCGGGCCTTGTGCCCGGGACCCCTGGTTCAGCCGACGGTGAAGCGCATTGGCGCGCCGGCGCGCCACACCCCTGCACTTGCGGCGGACAGAGGGGTCCCGGGCACAAGGCCCGGGATGACGGGCGTTTGGGGCGATGGACGCCCGACGGCGATTTCCACACTTTTTGAGTCCAATCGGACTCAAATCGTGGGGTTAACAGGCCGGTAACCACGTCCATTCACCCCGGCGTAACCATCGAGACTCATGATTCCGCTCAGTGTTTTTGACGGGAAGCGGACATGTCCTTCGGGCCTGAAACCATCATCCAGGGCGACTGCATCGAGGCGATGAACGCTTTGCCCGAGAAGTCCGTGGACCTGATCTTCGCCGATCCGCCCTACAATCTGCAGCTGGGCGGCGACCTGCTGCGGCCCGACAATTCCAAGGTCGACGCGGTCGACGACCACTGGGACCAGTTCGAGAGCTTCGCCGCCTACGACAAGTTCACCCGCGAATGGCTGAAGGCCGCCCGCCGGGTGCTGAAGGACGACGGCGCGATCTGGGTGATCGGCAGCTACCACAACATCTTCCGCGTGGGCGTGGCCGTGCAGGACCTGGGCTTCTGGATCCTGAACGACGTGATCTGGCGCAAGTCCAACCCGATGCCCAACTTCAAGGGCACCCGCTTCGCCAACGCCCACGAGACCCTGATCTGGGCCTCCAAGAGCCAGGGCGCCAAGCGCTACACCTTCAACTACGACGCCCTGAAGATGGCCAATGACGAGGTGCAGATGCGCTCGGACTGGACCATCCCGCTGTGCACCGGCGAGGAGCGCATCAAGGGCGCGGACGGCAACAAGGCCCACCCGACCCAGAAGCCGGAAGCCCTGCTCTATCGCGTCATCCTGTCGACGACGAAGCCGGGCGACGTGATCCTGGACCCGTTCTTCGGCGTGGGCACCACGGGCGCGGCCGCCAAGCGGCTGGGCCGCAAGTTCGTCGGCATCGAGCGCGAGGCCGAGTACATCGCCCACGCCAAGGAGCGCATCGCCAAGGTCGTGCCGATCGCGCCGCAGGACCTGGACGTGATGGGCAGCAAGCGCGCCGAGCCGCGCGTCCCGTTCGGCACCATCGTCGAGGCCGGCCTGCTGAACCCGGGCGACACCCTGTTCTGCTCCAAGGGCTCGCACGCCGCCAAGGTCCGCGCCGACGGCTCGATCACGGTGGGCGACCTGTCGGGCTCGATCCACAAGGTCGGCGCCCTGGTGCAGTCGGCCCCGGCCTGCAACGGCTGGACCTACTGGCACTTCAAGACCGACAAGGGCCTGGCCCCCATCGACGTCCTGCGCTCGCAGGTGCGGGCGGGGATGAACTAAATCAAACACCGCTCATCCCGGCGAATGCCGGGACCCAGATCCCAAAGCAGAGTGGGTGATTGGAGGATTTCGGCGCTATTGGCGTCAGCCTCAAAAACCATTCCATCTGGGTCCCGGCGTTCGCCGGGATGAGCGGATTTGTTTCAGGCCTTGCCGCCCTGGCGCTTGACCGCGCGCAGATAGGCTTCCTGCCAGTAGTCCCCGCCGACGCGGTCGACCCTGTCGACCCGCCAGAAACCGAACTCGTTGACGGCGTAGGCGGGCTCGAAATAGCGCAGGCTGGTGGCGTCCTCGATCGCGTACACGAGGTTGTACATGACCTGGAAGACGTTGTCGGCCAGGCGCACGGCCAGCAGGGCGTGGCCTTCTGGCGGACGGGTCAGCAGGGTCATGCCCATGACCAGGAACAGGTTCTCGCGCGCGAACTTCAGCCGCTTCAGTCCCCAGCGCTTGACCAGGGCGATGTCCTCGCAATCGCCGCCTTCCTTGAGGGTGGTGTACGCCTCGCTCCAGACGTCCTCCTTCCCATCCTTCTTCCTGGCGACGTTCGCGTTGACATAGGTGTTGACCGCCTTGAGCTGATCGATCGGCGGCAGCTTCTTCGCCGCCAGCTGGTCGAGGAATTCCCGATACTTCCGGATCGGCGGCTCCTTGCTGGTTTCCATCAACGGCTGGCGCGCCTCGACCCTGGCCGTCAGGCTCTTGAGCTTGGACGCCACGTCGGGCGGCGGCGGGACCTTGATGGTGATCCACCCGCCGACCATGGAGTTCGACCGGGCCAGGCTGGGCGTCATGGCGCCGAGGAAGGCCGCGGCGGCCAGCTGGTGGAAACGCCGGCGTGGAACGTCCTGGATTTCGAACATGGCGGCCACGCCCAACGCTGTTTGCCGGCGTCAGGCTAGGAGGCGGCCGATCCCGCGCCCATCGGGGGTTTACCGCAATCGCCGCGTCGCTTTCGCCGGAGGGCGCCCGGCGTTTAGGCGCCGCCGTTCAGCCAGAACACCCGCAGGGCGTCGGCGTCGCTGAAATACTGGTCGCGGTCGCAGGCGCCGATCCCCGGCGCCGTGTGCGGCTGGGGCCCGTTGACCCCGTCCGTGTACTGCCAGAGCGTCCAGCCCGACCAGTTGGGCGGCACGGTCGCGGTGGCCCCGTACTGGGCCAGCCAGAACCAGCACAGCGACAGCACCGGGTCCTTCTCGTCCCCCAGCAGCTCCTTGACGTAGTTGCCCGAATAGAGCCCTGGCCAGCGGCCGGCCTGGTCGCTGATGCGGGTGACGAAGGCCCGGGCCTGGTCCAGGCTCATGCTGGAGCCGTTCGGGTTCTGCTCGAAATCCAGGACCAGCAGCATGCCGGCGTGGTTGGGACCCACCGTCTGCAGGAAGTGGTCGGCCTGGGCGACGGGATCGTCGCCGGTCCCGAAGTGGTAGGTGCCCCACATCAGGCCCGCGGCTTGAGCGGCGGTCCGCCGGGCCGCGTAGTCGGGATCGACAAAGCCCAGCCCTTCGGTCGCCTTGTGCAGCACGCCCGTGATCCCGCCGGCGACGGCCTGGGCGAAGTTCGGACTGGCGTTGTGGTGCGAGAGGTCGACGACGGTGTTGATGGCCATGGACGGGCTCCTCGGCTCGTGATGGGCGCGAGCTTGCCACCAAAGCCTGAAGTTGTCCCCCGCCGAAACTCGCCCGATCAGAGCAGCCGGTCGGCCGCCCGCGCGGCCTTCAGGAACACGCTGGGCAGGGCCGACAAGCCTTCGCGCGGGGTCCAGACGACGTCGCCCTCCGCGAGCTCGGCGCCGTTGCTCTCGGCCCGCAGCACCCACAGGGTCAGGGCGAAGTGGGTGAAGACGTGCTCCACCACGCCGACGTCGCGCCAGACGCCGGACGCCGGAGCGGCCTCGGCGGCCTCCACGTCCGTCCACGGACGATCGCGCCAGTCGCTGGTCGGCAGGCCCAGCATGCCGCCCAGCAGGCCCTTGGGCGGGCGGCGGACCAGGGCGACCGCGTCGCCGCGCGTCAGCACATAGGCCACGCCGTGGCGGCGCGGGCGGTCGGCCTTCTTCGTCTTGCGCGGATAGGTCTCGGGCGCGCCGGTCTTGCGGCCCGCGCACCAGGCCGAGATCGGGCAGCGGTCGCACAGCGGGCTCTTGGGCCGGCAGACCGTGGCCCCCAGGTCCATCAGGGCCTGGGCCCAGTCGCCGGGACGCTCGCCGGTGACCAGTTCGCCCGCCAGGCGCTTGAGCTCCGGCTTGGCGTCGGGGACGGGCTCCTCCACGGCGAACAGCCGGGCCATCACCCGCTCGACATTGCCGTCGACCACATTGGCCTCGCGATCGAAGGCGATGGCCGCCACGGCGGCGGCGGTGTAGGCGCCCACGCCCGGCAGGGCGCGCAGCCCCTCCTCGGTGTCGGGAAAGACCCCGCCGTGATCGGCCGCCACGGCCCGGGCGCAGGCCAGCAGGTTGCGGGCCCGGGCGTAGTAGCCGAGGCCCGCCCAGGCGGCCATCAGCTCGCCGTCCTCCACCGCCGCCAGGTCCGACACCGTGGGCCAGCGCTGGGTGAAGCTCAGGAAATAGGGCGTGGCGTGCGGCACGGTGGTCTGCTGCAGCATCACCTCCGACAGCCAGACCCTGTAGGGGTCGGAGCGCTGTCCGGCCTTGCCCGCCGCCGGGCCGGTGCGCCAGGGCAGGTCCCGCGCCTGGGCGTCGTACCAGGCCAGCAGGGCGGCGCGGAGGGCGGGGATGTCGAGCATGGGACGAGCTATGCAAAACCCCTCCATCGTTGTCATCCCGGAAAGCGCGCAGCGCTTGTCCGGGACCCAGGTGAACCGCAAAGCCTTCGCCCAGTCCCCTGGGTCCCGGACAGCCTCTGCGAGGCTTCCGGGATGACAACCTTTTAGGATCATCACGAGAGACGACCTCTGCTACCTTCCCCGCATGCGCCGTCGCCCCCTGCCCACCGCGGAAGAAGCCCTCGAGATCCTCAAGCGCCGCCGCACGCGTCCGCAAAGGCGTCCGCCGCCGCCGGCCGGCAAGTCGCTGGCCCCGCTGATCAAGAAGCTGGACGAGAAGTTCGGCCAGGGCCCCGGCGTCCTGCAGGCCCGCTGGAAGGAGATCGTCGGCGAGACCCTGGCCCGGCGCACCGAGCCCGTCCGCGTCATCAAGAGCCGCACCGGCGAGGGCGGCACGCTGGAGCTGCGGGTCGACGGTCCCGTGGCCTCGCTGATCCAGCACCAGGCCCCGCAGATCACCCAGCGCCTGGACCTGCTGCTGGGCAAGGGCGCGGTGACCAAGCTGCGCATCGTCCAGGGCCCGGTGAAGGTCCAGGCCGCCCCGGTCGCCGCCCGCCCTCGCAGGAAGCCGCCGCTGGACGCCGCCCAGGAGCGCGACCTGGCCGACAGCCTGTCCGATCAGCCGGAGGGGGGCCTGAAGGACGCCCTGCTGAAGCTGGGCCGCGGCGTGCTGCGCGATCCGCGCTGAGCGGCGTCTCTGGATTGACAACCACGCGTCCGATAGGCTGATGCCTCGCCTTATCCGCGCCCTTTTCACGCGACTAAAGAATCGCGCTTAACTTCACTGTTCACGCCTCTTCCAGGGAAGATCACATGCGTCCGTTGACCCGCCGGCTCCTGACCGTCGCCGCCCTCTCCGCCACACTGGGCGCCGCGCTCGCCGGCTGCGACAAGAAGGCGGCCGTGACCGCCGACGACATGTCGCTGGGCAACGCCAACGCCAAGGTCACGGTGGTCGAATACGCCTCGACCGCCTGCCCGCACTGCGCCCGCTGGAACGCCGACGTCTTCCCCGCCTTCAAGGCCAAGTACATCGACACCGGCCGCATCCACTACGTCGCCCGCGAGTCCCTGAMCGGCGATCCGCGCCTGGCCGCCGCCGGCTTCCTGGTCGCCCGCTGCGCCGGCAAGGACAAGTACTTCCAGGTCGTCGACGCCCTGTACCGCGCCCAGGAGCGCATCTACCAGAGCGGCGACATCCGCGGCGAACTGCAGGGCGTGGCCCTGGCGGCGGGCCTGAACGAGGCCCAGTTCAACGCCTGCGTCAGCGACGAGAAGGCCCTCAAGGCGCTGAACGAGCGCGTCGAGCGCACGGCCAAGGAAGACAAGATCACCGGCACCCCGACCTTCATCATCAACGGCAAGAAGGCCGGCGGCGACGACGGCGGCGAGCAGACGCTGGAGCAGCTGAGCACCCTGATCGACCAGGCCGAGGCCGCCGCGAAATGATCCTGAGCCGGCGCGCCCTGATCGGAACGGGTCTCCCGGCCCTGGGCTGGGCGGCTTCGGGCGTGGCGGTCATCGCCGCGCCGTCGGTCGCGCGCGCCGCGCCCCTGCCGCCCGCGGAAGGCGACATGGCCCTGGGCTCGCCCAAGGCCCCGGTGCAGGTGGTGGAGTACGCCTCGCTGTCGTGCTCGCACTGCGCCCACTGGAACAACGACGTCTTCCCGGCCTTCAAGAAGCAGTTCATCGACACCGGCAAGGTCCGGTACGTGTTCCGCGAATACCTGACCCAACCCTACGAGTTCGCCGCCGCCGGCTATCTGCTGGCCCGGCGGGTGGGTCCGGCCCGCTACTTCGAAGTCATCGACGCGATCTTCAAGCAGCAGACCGCGATCTTCGACAGCCAGGACCTGTGGGGCGGCCTGCTGAAGATCGGCAAGGGCTTCGGCCTGACCGAGGCCCAGTTCACCGCCGCCCTGGAGGACAAGAAGGCCCTGGACGCCGTCAACGCCCGCATCACCAAGGCCGGCGAGCGCGACCAGATCGAGGTGACCCCGACCTTCTTCGTCAACGGCGAGCGGATCGAGGGCGGCCAGCCGATCGAGATCTTCGCCGCCGCCATCGCCAAGGCGACGCCCAAGACAGGCGCCAAGCCCGCCGCCAAGCCGGCCACGCCCAAGTCGGCTGCGAAGCCGGCCAAGGGCTGAGAGGCGGGCGCGCGCCGTGCAATTCCAGCGCCTGCGCCTTTCGGGATTCAAATCCTTCGTCGAACCGACCGAGTTTCGGATCGAGCCGGGCCTGACGGGCATCGTCGGCCCCAACGGCTGCGGCAAGTCGAACCTCCTGGAAGCCCTGCGCTGGGTGATGGGCGCCAATTCGGCCAAGGCCATGCGCGCGGGCGGCATKGACGACGTGATCTTCGCCGGCAGCGGCAATCGCCCGGCCCGCAACCATGCCGACGTCACCCTGACGATCGACAACGCCGACCGCACCGCCCCGGCCCAGTTCAATGACGACCCGACACTGGAGGTGGTGCGCCGCATCGACCGGGGCGAGGGCTCGACCTACCGCATCAACGGCCGCGAGGTGCGGGCGCGCGACGTCCAGCTGCTGTTCGCCGACGCCTCGACCGGGGCCAACTCGCCGGCCCTGGTGCGCCAGGGCCAGATCAGCGAGCTGATCGGCGCCAAGCCGCAGAACCGCCGCCGCATCCTGGAAGAGGCCGCCGGGGTCTCGGGCCTGCACACCCGCCGCCACGAGGCCGAGCTGCGCCTGCGGGCCGCCGAGGCCAATCTGTCGCGTCTCGAGGACGTGGCCCGTGAGCTGGAGACCGCCCTGGGCCGGCTGCGGCGCGAGGCCCGCCAAGCCGAGAAGTACAAGCGCCTGTCGGCCGAGATCCGCGCCGTGCAGGGGGCCGTGCTCTACGCCCGCTGGACCGAGGCGCGCGACACGCTGGAGCGCACCCAGTCCGAGGCCACTCAGGCCGCCCGCGCGGTCGAGGAGACCGCTCGCGCCGCCGCCACGGCCCAGACCGCCATCCTGGCGGCCGAGACCGCCATGCCGCCGCTCCGCGAGGAAGCCTCGATCGCCCAGGCGATCCTGGGCCAGCTGGCCATCCAGAAGGACCGGGCCGAACGCGAGGCCGAGGCCGCCCAGGCCGAGTTCGAGCGGCTGTCGGCCGACCTGACCCGGATCGACGACGACCGGGCCCGCGAAACGCAAGGCCTGCAGGACGCCGTCCAGGCCCTGGCCCGCGCCGACGCCGAGCTGGTCGAGCTGCGCGCCCAGATCGCCGCCGCCCCGGCCCGGGGCCCCGAACTGGCCGCCGCCGCCAAGGCCGCCGAGGAAGCCCGGGCGAAGGCCGACGCCGAGGTCGAGCAGTTGGCCGCCCGCGCCGCCGCCGAGGACGCCCGGGCCCGCGCCGCCGCCCAGCGCCTGCAGGAGGCCGAGGGCCGCCTGGCCCGCACCGTCCGCGCCCTGGACCAGGCCAAGTCGGAACGCGCCGCCGTCGGCCCCGTGGTCGACCCGGCCGCCGCCGAGGCCCGCCAGCGCTTCGCCAACGCCGAGGCCGGACTGGCCGCCGCCCGCGCCGCGCTCGAGGAGGCCGAGGCCGTCCGGGTGAAGGCCGCCGCCGCCGAGGCCCAGTCGCGCGACCTGGCCCGCAAGGTCGAGGACCAGCTGGGCCGCCTGCGCACGGAAGCCCGCGGCCTGGCCCAGCTGACCGCCCCCCGCGCCAAGAGCGGCTTCTCGCCGGCCCTGGACGCCGTGACGCCCGAGAAGGGCTACGGCGCGGCCCTGGCCGCCGCCCTGGGCGACGACCTGGAGGCCGCCCTCGATTCCCGCGCCTCGTCCTTCTGGGCCGGCGCCGACGCCAAGACCGTGGCCTGGCCGGACAGCGCGACGCCCCTGGCCCCGTTGATCAAGGCCCCGCCGGAACTAGCCGCCCGCCTGTCGCACGTGGCCGTGGTCGAGCGCGCCGACGGCGACCGCCTGGCCAAGGGCCTGCCGGTGGGCGCGCGGCTGGTCTCCAAGGAAGGCGACCTGTGGCGGTGGGACGGCTTCGTCGCCCGCGCCGACGCGCCCAAGCCGGCGGCCGTGCGGCTGGAGCAGCGCACCCGCCTGGCCGAGGTCGAGGCCGAGATCGACCAGGTCGCCCCGCGCGCCGAGGCCGCGACCGCCGCCCTGAAGACCGCCGCCGACGCCCTGCGGGTCGCCGAGGAGACGCTGCGCGACAAGMGCCGGGGTCCGCCCGAGGCCGAGCGCCTGCTGACCGGGGCCCGCGAGCAGGTGACCCGCTATGAACGCGAGGCCGCCCAGCGCGAGGCGCGCGCCCAGTCGCTGGACGACACCATCGCCCGCTTCGAGGCCGAGCGCGCCGAGGCCGCGACGGCCCTCGCCGCCGTCCGCGCCGAGAGCGCCGGGGTCGAGAGCGCCGAGGACCTGGCCCCGCGCMTGGCCGCCGCCCGCCAGGCCGCCACGGCCGCCCGCGAGGCCGCCGCCGGCGCCCGCTCGGCCCTGGACC
>NZ_JBFTKU010000012.1:0-163541 GCF_056665975.1 Caulobacter sp. 05T431
CCGTCACCATCACGGGGAGGGCTCTTGGTACCGGCCCAAGCAGGCGATGGGGATGGAACCGAGCGGGGCCGCTTGCCTTGGCTGGGGGGAGGTCTTGGGCGGCGGGGCTCAGAAGGTCCCAAGGCGCAAGACGAACCTCGGCGAAGACCGGCGGGTCGACGGGGCCGGRARGTTCAAACCGGCCTGTTCCAGGATCAGTCGGAGTCGCCGACGGCCCCTTCCGGGCGACCTGATCCTGCCCGCCCGAGGGGGAACGTCGAYCGGGATGAAACAGGCCCTCAATCGCCGTCCCTTGAGAAGAACGGTTCCGCGGAGCGGTCGAGCCAAGCCGAAACGCAAACACAACACCCACGGTCTCCGGGCGAAGCCCGGTCCGCTCCGCGCCTCCCCACAAGCTCACGCCATTCGGTGTGAGATCACACCCACTTGCCCCCACCTGACCGCTTCGCGGTCTGTCCGCCCCCATAGGGGGCGGAGGACGCCGAGCCGCACCGCACCCCGCGCCTCTTCCCCTTGTGGGGGAAGACGACCGCGAAGCGGTCCGTAGGGGGCAAGTGATCACCGCGCCAACCTAGGAAGGAAACTCCTCCCATGCCCAAGTCCAAACCGCCCCGTCGCCGCAAGATCCGTCGGGGCAACGAACTCCGCGTGCTGATGCTCGAAGGCGTTCGCGCCGCCCTCGCGCTGAACGACGCCACCGTGGCCAAGATCGACGAGGTTCTCAGCCGGACGCCGTCAGGACCCCCAGAGGACCAGCCTGCTGGCGCTGCGGGCGGAGATGAAGTCGCATCGGCCCGGCCTGCTGGAAAGCCGGGCCGAGGCCATGACGCCGTGGTTCTTCGAGTCCTAGGTCGGAGCCGCCGGCGACAAAGATCAGCCCGCATGGGTCTCGACCCGGTCTGTTGTCGTTCTATGGTCGAACCCGATGCGTCGCCGTGGGATGGTCCGTTTGACAGCCGATAACACCGACGGCCTGCGTTTGAGAGCCCGCCTTCGCGCCCTCTATCACGGCGCCTCGCGCGCCTCGGTGCGGTTCCGGTACGGGATCATCGTCATCGACCTGGCGATCATCGCCTTCTTCGTCGCCGCGCCGCTGATGCGCCGGCACGGCTGGACGTTCTATGCGATCGACTACGGGGTGGCGGTGTTCCTGGGCCTGGACCTCCTGGCCCGGGCCGTCGCCCACGGCGACGTCAAGAGCTGGCTCAAGAAGCCGATCACCTGGATCGACCTGTTCGTGCTGGCCACCCTGCTGTTCCCGGCCTGGCTGTTCAACTTCGGCTTCCTGCGGGTGCTGCGACTGTGGACCCTGATCCACAGCGAGTTCTTCTGGCGCACGGTCGGCCGGCGCTACGACGACACCCGGGTGGAGCAGATCACCCGCGCGGCCTCCACCCTGGTGACCTTCATCTTCGTGGTCACCGGCTTCGTCTATTCCAGTTTCGCCGGCCGTCACGCGGGCATCGCCGGCTATGTGGACGCCCTCTATTTCACCGTCACCAGCCTGACGACCACCGGCTATGGCGACGTCACCCTGCCGGGGGTCTGGGGCAAGCTGTTGTCGATGGCGGTGATGCTGGGCGGGGTGTCGCTGTTCATCGGCCTGATCCAGTCGATCCTGCGGCCGCACAAGGTGACCTTCCCCTGCCCGTGCTGCGGCCTGCGCAAGCACGATCCCGACGCCGTGCACTGCAAGGCCTGCGGCCAGGTGCTGAACATCCCCAATGACGGCGACTAGCCCGCGAGGTCTGGCGCGGGACGGCTTTTGCGATACCGTCACGGATCAAAGGCGCCGCTTGATGCGAGCGGGCGCCTGTCACAACAGCCGCCGGATCCCCAGATGCGTAGTCTGCTTCTCGCCCTCCTCGCCTCCACGAGCCTGATGACCTTCTCCGACGCCCAAGCCGCCGACCCCGCCCCGAACACTGAAGCCCGCACGCCGCTGGCCGAGCTGGGCAAGGACGATCCCTACAAGTGGATGGAGGAGATCGAGGGCGAAAAGCCGCTGGCCTGGGCCAAGGCCGAGAACACCCGCAGCCTGGCCGTCCTGCAGGGCGACAGCCGCTATGCCGGCCTGGAGGGCCAGGCCCTGGCCATCCTCAACGCCAAGGACCGGGTGCCCGGCGTGTCGTTCGCCGGCGACGGGACGCTGCGCAACTTCTGGCAGGACGCCGACCACGTGCGCGGGATCTGGCGCGCGACCACCCTGGACAGCTACCGCACCGCCACGCCCGCCTGGGAGACKATCCTCGACATCGACGCCCTGGCCAAGGCCGAGAACGCCAACTGGGTGTTCAAGGGCGCCGGCTGCCTGCCGCCCGACGAGACCCGCTGCCTGGTCACCCTGTCGAACGGCGGCAAGGACGCGGTGACGATCCGCGAGTTCGACACCAAGACCCGCGCCTTCGTGCCCGGCGGCTTCGTCCTGCCCGAGGGCAAGCAGAACGTCGGCTGGCTGGACCGGGACACCCTGTTGGTGGCCCGCGAATGGGAGCCGGGCCAGGTGACCCAGTCGGGCTATCCCTATGTGGTCAAGACCCTGAAGCGCGGCCAGGCCCTGGCCGACGCCAAGGAAGTGTTCCGGGGCACGCCGGAGGACGTCTCGGCCTCGGCCTACACCCTGACCGACGCCGACGGGAAGGTGGTGGCCGTGCTGGCCAATCGCGGGGTCAGCTTCTTCGAGGCCGAGACCCATCTCCAGATCGACAAGGGCTTCGTGAAGCTGCCCTTCCCGCTGAAGCACTCGATCCAGGGCTATGTCGCCGGCCAGCTGGTGATGTCGCTGGAGCAGGACTGGCCCGAGAAGGGCTTCAAGACCGGCGACCTGATCAGCCTGGACCTGGCGGCCCTGAAGGCCGATCCGGCCAAGCCCGCGCCGGTCCTGGTGCTGCGCCCCACCCCCAAGCAGTCGGTCGAGAGCGTCACCACCACCCGCGACAAGCTGGTGGTCGGCCTGCTGGACAACGTCACCGGCGCCGCCCTGACCTACAGCCACGGCCCCAAGGGCTGGACGTCGCAGAAGCTGGCCCTGCCGGCCAATTCGACGATCGGCCTGGGCTCGGCCTCGCAGAAGGACGACCGCCTGTTCGTCAGCGTCACCGGCTACCTGACGCCCTCGACCTACTGGCTGGCCGACGCCGCCTCGCTGAAGCTGGAGCAGGTCAAGGCCTCGCCGGCCCGCTTCGACGCCTCGACCCACGTGGTCGAGCAGTTCGAGGCGACCAGCAAGGACGGGACCCGGATCCCCTACTTCGTGGTCCGGCCCAAGGGCGTGAAGTACGACGGCACGAACCCGACCCTGCTCTACGCCTACGGCGGCTTCCAGGCCTCGATGACCCCGGCCTATTCGGGGGTGATGGGCAAGCTGTGGCTGGAGCGCGGCGGCACCTATGTGGTGGCCAACATCCGCGGCGGCGGCGAGTTCGGTCCGGCCTGGCACAACGCCGGCCTCAAGGAGAACCGCCAGAAGGTCTATGACGACTTCTTCGCCGTCTCCCAGGACCTGATCGACCGCAAGATCACCTCGCCGCGCCGGCTGGGGATCATGGGCGGCAGCAACGGCGGCCTCCTGATGGGCGTGGCCCTGACCCAGCGGCCCGAGCTCTACAACGCCATCGTCGTGCAGGTGCCGCTGTTCGACATGATCCGCTACACCCAGATCGGGGCCGGGGCCTCGTGGGTGGGCGAATACGGCGACCCGACCATCCCGTCCGAGCGGGCGGTGATCGCCAAGTACGACCCCTATTCCAACCTCAAGGCCGGCCAGAAATATCCCGAGGTGTTCATCGAGACCTCGACCAAGGACGACCGCGTCCACCCGGCCCACGCCCGCAAGGCGGCGGCCCGGCTGGAGGAACTGGGCTATCCGGTGCTCTATTACGAGAACATCGACGGCGGCCATGCGGCCAGCGCCAACCTGGCCGAGACGGCCCGTCGCCAGGCGCTGGAATATGTCTACCTGTCGAAGAAGCTGATGGACTGATGGGCGGCGGCCCGGACAACCCTGTTTTCCGGGCCGTAAACCCTAGTTCAATCTATCGCGGCCACTATCCGTCCTCGAATTTCCGGCTGTCATTTTCGGACTTGGGCCGGATCGAGGTTTGCCTTGAAGATCGACGTCTTCCCCGCCCTGGAACTGCCCGCGGAGGTCGCCGCGGCCTGGTCGGCCGTCCAGGCGGGGCAGGCGCGCCTCGACAGCCCGTTCCTGTCGCCCCAGTGGGCCCAGGCCGTGGCCCGGGCGCGGGGGCCGTCCAACGGCCCCAGGATCGCCGCCCAGTACGACGACGCCGGGCGGCCCTCGGCCTTCCTGGCCGTACGCAAGCGTGGCGCCACCGCCATGCCGGTCGGCGCGCCGATGAGCGACTACCAGGCCCTGGTGGCCCGCGAAGGCTTCCGCGCCGATCCACGCGCCATGCTCCGGGCCCTGGGCGTCTCGCGCTACGATTTCTGCCACATGCTGGCCGACGACCCGGCCTTCCAGGGCCATGCCCGGGGGCGGGACGTCTCGTGGGTCATCGAGGTCGCCGACGGCTACGCCGCCTACGAGGCCGAGCGCAAGGCGGCTGGGATCGGGGCGCTGAAGGACATCGACAAGAAGCGCCGCAAGGTCGAACGCGAGGTCGGCCCCACCCGCTTCACCGCCCTGTCGGACTCGCGCGCCGACTACGACCGGCTGATCGCCTGGAAGCGCGCCCAGCTGGCGGCCACCGGCCAGACCGACCTGTTCAAGGCCGACTGGGTCATGCGGCTGATGGACGAGTTGCTGGAGACCCGCGATCCGGCGTTCGGCGGCGGGCTCTACACCCTGCACCTGGGCGACGATCTGGCCGCGGTGCATTTCCACCTGCGCGGCGGCGCCACGATCCACGGCTGGCTGATCGCCCACGACCCGAAGTTCGAACGCTATTCGCCCGGCCTGCTGCTGTTCCAGGACATCCTGAAGAGCCTGGATACGGGTCCTTACCGGCGCCTGGACCTGGGGGCCGGCGACTACCGCTTCAAGCGCGAGCTGTCGAACCGCCAGCAGGGCGTGATGTTCGGCTTMCTGGGCGCGCCGTCGGTCTCGACCCTGGCCCGCACGGCCGTGTACGGCCTGCGCGAAGTCGCCGAGGCCCTGCCGCTGGGCCCGGTCTCGGCCCTGCCGGGCAAGGCGATGCGACGGCTCGACGTCCTGCGCGGACTGAGCTGAAGTCTTAGGTCGCCTCGGAAGCGTTGATCAGGACGCGCGTGCGATCAGGGCGATCACGCCGCTCCAGAGCATGAGATTGACCGCAGAAATAAGCAGAAGCCAGCCAAGGCGACCCTGACGGCCGTCCTGCCGCGCGCGGTAAACGACGCCGCGAACCCCATGACCCATGGTTTCCTCCAAAGCTCTCTACTGGAGCTTGAATCGGATGAAACTCCCGTTCCCGGGCACGCGCAAGCAAGTTTGATCGACTGTCCCAGGACAATCTCGAAAATGTGACGCCGACCGGTCCGCGGGGGGCCGCGCTAGGGCGCGACCCCGTTGATCCGGATGGCCGGCGGATCGATGCGGCCCGCCTCCCAGGCCCGGGTCCAGCCCAGGCGCTTGACGGGCTCGCGGAAGGCGAAGCGCAGCAGGTGCTCGGCGACCACGTCCTCCAGCCGGGCCAGGCCCTCCAGGTCGGCCGCCTCGATCGTGACGTCCAGACCCTCGGGGTCGGCCAGCATGCTGCAGGTCCCCAGCGGCAGCGGGATCAGGGCCGAGACGTCGTCGTACGTCACCTCGAACCTGTGGCCCCAGTGCTTGGCCAGCTGGATCATGTAGCGCGTGGCCTTGTCGGTGTTCAGGCGCGCATGGCTCTGCATGGATCAGACCCCTTCGATGGCGGCGGCCGCGTCGTCCATGACCTTGGCGATCGCGGCGACCTGTTCGGGGGTCAGCGAGCCGGAGGTCAGCTTCAGGCGCAGGGCGGTCTTGAGGTTCTCGCGGGCCCGCATGATCTGCGGCGAGAAGGCCGCGCTCTGGGCGGCGGCCTCGGCCATCCGCGTGAACAGGCCGTGGACCGGCTGGCTGTTGCTTTCCAGGAAGGCCTGGCCCTCGTCGGTGATCGTGTAGAGCTTCTTGCCGCCGCCGGCGTCGGCCGCGGTGACGTAGCCCAGCTCTTCCAGCAGGGTCAGGGTCGGATAGATCACGCCCGGGCTGGGGGTGTAGGCGCCGCCGGCGGCGGTCTCGACGGCCTTGATCAGCTCGTAGCCGTGGCTGGGCTTGTCGGCGATCAGCTTCAGAACGACCAGGCGCAGGTCGCCGTGATCGAAGAACCGGCCCATGCGGCCGCCCCGACGATGATGGCCTTCGTGACCGTGGAAGCCAAACGGATGGCGGCCGAAATGCGCGCCGTGATGACCGCCGTGGCGGCCGTGGTGGGGATGGTGACGTCCAAACATGTGTGTTTCAGATCCTGTTTCGTTATATCGGAATTATAGATATATCGAAATCGACCCCCGTCAAGAGCTATTCCGATATATCTAAAAACGATCTTGCGAAAGCCGCCCGAGGCCTGCCGCCACCGGTCCGGCGGGCGCAACGACGGGTTGACGAGCTAGCCATGCAGAAAATACCCTCGGCATCTCCGCGGGTCGTCCAAATCAGGTCTCGATTGAGCGCCGGCACCGTTCATGGACGTCAAGTCCGGGAAGGGTGTTCGCCACCCCTTCTGCGCCCGCAGCAATAAATTGGACTAGGATTCGTGCCACTCTTTTCATACGCGCAAAACTTCGAAGACGTTCTGCTCTGGCGCGCATTGAAGGGTGTCGAAAACGGCTTCTATATTGATATTGGCGCGCAGGATCCCGTCGTGGATTCTGTCAGCCTGATGTTTTATGAACAAGGTTGGCGCGGCATCCATGTCGAGCCAAGTCTTCAATACTACGACATGCTGCGAGCGGCCCGGCCGGACGAAACTGTCCTGAACGTCGCCTGTTCGGACAAGCCGGGCATGATCGACTTCTACGCATTCCGGGACACCGGCATGTCGACCGCTTCGAAAGACGCGGCCGATGTGGTCGAGAACCATGGCTGGACACCGATCAAGACCTCGACGGCGGCGGTGACGTTGGACGAGATCCTCGACCGGGTCGACCAGCCCGAAATCCATTGGATGAAGATCGACGTCGAGGGGTTCGAGGAACAGGTCCTTCGCGGCTGGCGCAAGTCGAAGCGCCGGCCCTGGATCATCGTCGTCGAAGCCATCGCCCCCCTGACGCACGAGCCGACCCACGACAGCTGGGACGCGCTCCTGGTCGATAAGGGCTACGTCTTCACCTATTTCGACAAGCTCAACCGGTACTACGTCTCCAAGGCGCATCTCGAGCTTCAGGGCCCGCTGTCCCACGGCCCCTGGGTGTGGGACGAGTTCGAGGTCCCGGAGGGGCGCCGATCGCAGACGATCGTCGGACACTACAAGGCCGAACTCTCCTCCGCGCGCCAGGCCCAGGCCGACGCGACGGCCGTGGCCGCGACGCATGCGGCMGAGGCGGCGACGCACGCCGCGCGCGCCGACGAACTGACGACAGCCCTGTCCCAGGCGAACGGGGAACTGGCGGAGACCCGCGAGCAGCTGAACGCCTGGCGGGGCGAACTCGACCGCGCCTGGAGCGCGCTGGGCCAGACCCAGAGCGCCACGGCCCAGATGCGCAACGACCTCGACCGCATGGCGGGGGACCTGACCGAGGCGCGCGGCGCCTTGACCGGCGCGCACGACGAGCGCGACGAGGCGCTGCGCCGCCTGGTCGAGGCGCGACACGCCGGCGACCTGCTGCAGGTCGAGCTGGACCAGGCGCAGATCGCCCTGACCGAGGCCCAAGGCCGGATCGACGAGGCCCGCGAGATGGCGCGGCTGGCCGTCGACGAGCGCGACCGGACGTCGAGACGGCTGGTCGAAACCGAGCGCGACCTGGCGGCCACCGCGGCGCAACTGGCCGAAACGCGCCGCCAGCTCGACCGGGCCGGCAAGGACCTGCGGGACATGGCCGTGGACATGGCCCAGGCGCGCGCGTCAGCCCGTCAGCTGACGATCGAGTTCCAGGACCAGCGCGACCTGCTCGCCGCGCGGCAGGAACGCGCGCTCGCCGCCCAGGCCGAGGCGATCGAGACCTTGAGCGGCCTCAACAACGCCAACGCCGAGATCGCCCGCCTGCGCGCCCTGGTCGACGAGTCGATCCGCGAGCAGGAAAGGCTGTCGACCACGCTCCGCAAGGTGCTGGGCAGCCGCTGGTGGCGCGCGACCGCGCCGTTCCGCGGCGCGTCCGACGTCACCCTCTCGACCGTGCCGCTGCCTCCCGCGCGGGCCGCGGGGAGCATCGACGAGCTTCTCGCCTATGACGGCGAGGCCCTGCTGCGCCGCGCCTACCTGACCTTCCTGGGTCGCGAGCCCGAACCTGAAGGCCTCGCCGCCCACCTGACCCAGCTGCGCAAGGCCGGTCGCGAGAGGATGCTGTACGCGATCGCCACCTCGGAGGAAGGCCGCCGCTTCGGCGCGTCCGTGCCGGGGCTGGACACCTTGGTCGCGCGCTTCGCCGCGTCGTCTCCCCAGACGACGACCTCGCTGTCCGCCATGCTTTCGCTGCATGACGAGGCTTTCGTGCGCAACGCCTACGCGGTGCTGCTGGGCCGCGCGCCCGAGCCGGCCGGGCTGCACGGCCATGTCGCGCATCTGCGCGCCGGCACCAGCCGGTTCGCGATCCTCGCCCACATGCGGCTCTCGCCCGAGGGCCGCAGCCGCCCGGCCAGCGTGTCCGGCCTGGACACCGCCCTGCGCAGCTACCGTCGCCGGCAGAAGCCCGGCATCGGCCATGCCCTGCGTTGGGCGGGCAAAGGCCTCGAACGCGCGCGCCTTCGCCGCAAGCTGTCGATGATCGAGACCCGCCTCGACCTGCTGGAACGCGAGGAGCTGACCGCCGCCCTCTTCCCGCGCAGCGCGCCGGCGGCCGCCAACGACGTGGCTCCGGCCCCCTTGGCGGACCAGACGGCGGCGGCTCCGGTCGCGCCGTCGGGCCCGCCGGTGCGTCCCTTCGAACCGGGCCGGATCGCGGCCTTCAGCCTGCCGCCCTCGTCGACCGCGCCGCTCGACTGGCGCATCGAGGACGATCCCACGATGACGCCGGAACCCCTGGTTCCGGCCCAGGCCCTGGGCCAGGCGCTGACCCGGATCGGCCACCGGCTGGCGCCGGCGGCGGCGAACGCCACGGTCGCGCGCCGGATCTCCGGCCGCCCGCCCAAGGCCCTCCGGGTCGCCGGCGGCGGCCTGCTGACCGGCTTCGACTGGGGCGAGACCGGCCTGCCGTCCGGCTGGGCCGAGCAGCTGAACACCCAGTTCGGCGGGGTCGCCTGCGCGTCCCTGCACGCCCGCAAGATCCTGATCGACAATGGCGTGACCACGCCGATCGTCGCCACCGGCCTGGGCGTCGACCACTGGGACGAACAGGCCGCCGCGCCGGATTACCGCGCGCCCGGAAAGGCCTTCAAGTTCCTGCACGTCTCCGATTGCGGTCCCGAAGACGGCGTGGACCTGCTGCTCGAGTCCTTCGGACGCCTGTTCGACCACGAGGACGACGTGTCGCTGATCATCGTCCCGACCCGTCCCGAGGACGAGGAACTGGGCCGGCGGCTGGAGCAGCTGCGCAAGATCAACCCGCGCTTCCCCGACGTGGCGGTCGAATACGCCCTGGACGACGCCCGGCTGAAGGCGCTGTACCAACAGTCGGACGCGTTCCTGGCGCCCAGCCGGGCGGCCGGCTTCAACCTGCCGCTGGCCCTGGCCCTGGTCTCGGGAAAGCCGGTGGTCACGACGGCCTGGGGCGGGCATCTGGACTATTGCAGCGACGCCAACGCCTGGCTGGTGGACTTCACCTTCCAGCGCGCCAGGACGGATMACGGCCTGGCGGCCTCGGTCTGGGCCGAGCCGGTCGCAGGCCTGTTCGACGAACAGATCATGGCCGTCTATCGCGCGAGTTCGGCCGAGCTCGCCGCCCGAACCGGCAGGGGACGCCGCGATCTGCTGACGCATTTCACCTGGGCCAAGGTCGCCGCGCGGCTGGCCGRCCTCGCCCACGAGGTCGAGGCCGCCGGCGCCGCCAAGCCCGTCCGACGCCGGGTCGGCTGGATCACGACCTGGAAGGTCCGCTGCGGCATCGCCGGCCATATCGCCAACATGCTGGGCGCGATCTCGCCGGACGACGTCGTGATCTTCGCGAGCGACGACGCCGACGTCCTGGGGCCGGACGAGCCGAACTGCCTGCGGCTGTGGTCGCAAGGCAAGGGCGAGAACGACCTGCACCGGATCCTTCCGGAGCTGAAGGCGCGGTCGATCGACAGCGTGGTGATCCAGTTCAACTACGGCTTCTTCAACCACGCCGAGCTCGACCGCTTCATCGACGCCGCCGTCAAGCAGGGCGTTCGCGTGCTGATCGACTTCCACTCGACGATCGATCCGAAGGACGTCGACAACTATCGGCTCACGGATTTCATCGGCGGCCTGCGCCGGTGCCATCGGATCCTCGCCCACGGCCCCAACGACATGAACCGCCTGAAGGCGGCGGGCCTGGTCGACAATGTCATGCTGTTCCCGCTGGGGGTGGTGCGGCAGCCCGCCCAGCCGCGCGAGCGCGCGGCGGACTCCACGCCCCTGATCTCGTCCTTCGGCTTCGCCTTCCCCAACAAGGGCATGGTCGAACTGGTCGAGGCCGTCGGCCTGCTCAAGCGGCGGGGCCTGCGCCTGYGCGTGCGGATGCTGAACTCGGAGCACTTCAATGCGACGTCCGGCGAGACCATCCGGGCGACGCGGGCGGCGATCCAGAGACTGGGGCTGCAGGACGATATCGAGCTGCGGACCGAGTATCTCGACGAAGACGTCTGCCTGACCCTGCTGGGAGAGGCCGACCTGGTGGTCAATCCGTACCAGGTGACCGGGGAATCGGCGAGCGCGGCCGTCCGCTACGGCATCACCAGCGGCGCGCCGGTGACGGTGACCCCGCTGGCGATCTTCGACGATCTGGGCGACGCGGTCTTCCGGATGCCAGGATTGACGCCGGAAGACATCGCCCAGGGCATCGCGGACGCTTTGAGGGATATCCAGGAAGGCTCGCCAACGGCTAGAAGCGTTCGCGAAGCGGCCCGTCGATGGATCGACGCCCACGATGTCGCCCAACAAGGCGTCCGCCTGATGCGGATGGCCAGGGCCGCGTGAGCCGGTCGCTCGACGGGAACAGGATTAGAGAGACGACTTATGGATAGCGAAACGTTCGTGCCGGTTTCGATCGGCGAGTTGTTCGACAAGATCAGCATTCTGGAGATCAAGTCCGAACGGCTGACCGACCCGGCCAAGCTCGCGAACGTGAACACCGAGATGCGCCTGCTGAGCGACATCGCCGCCAAGCTCGATCTCGGCGACCGCGTCGCGCTGAACGAGATCCTGCCCCGACTCAAGGCGGTGAACGAGGAGATCTGGGAGGCCGAGGACGAGATCCGCGATTGCGAGCGCCACGAAGTCTTCGGCGACCGCTTCCTGAAGGTCGCGCGCTCGATCTATCGCCTGAACGACCGACGCGCCGCCGCCAAGCGGGAGATCAACGTCCTGACGTCTTCGACGGTGGTCGAAGAAAAGAGCTACGCCGCTTACTGAATACGGCCCGAAATCTTACGAATAGGAAGAGCACATTGCAAAGCGGCCCCGAAACGCCTGGCCAGAACGGCCGTCGCGCAAGAGGCGCATTCATAAATACTGCCGAGGCGCTCTGCAGTATCTATGAAAGCGGACGTATGGTTCATAGTTGCATCAAGGACTCCGAGGCCTACAGCCTGGATTACTTCTCGCTGGACCAGATCGACGTCCCGCTGTTCGCGTCCAAGGGCAAGATCAAGCCGCTGGCGGGGAACGGACCCGTCAAGTCGGCCGAGGACTACGATTTCTGGGTCTTCAACTGGCACTTCATCACGATGGCCTCGCTGCTGGACCCCGCCAGCATCGCGCGGCTGCCCGGCCACAAGTACACCGTGGTGCTGGAACTGGCGCCGGACGACCCGCTGAAGCTGGTGCCCGACGGCGTCTTCGACGGCTTCATCGCCCTCGATCCGGCCGCCCCCCAGGCGGACGGCATCTTCCCCTTCCCGCGCCCCCTGCAGGGCGACCCGCGGACCTCCACGGCGGCGCCGCGCAAGGTCCCCGTCATCGCCTCGTTCGGCTTCGGCACGCCGGGCAAGGGGTTCGAGCTGCTGGTCGAGGCGGTGAACCGCGAGTTCGACGCGGCCGTGGTCCGCATCAACATCCCCACCGGGTCCTACGTCGCCACGGACAGCATCCACGGTCAGAACTACGCGAAATATATCGAGGCGATCTGCAAGCGGATCGCCAAGCCCGGGATCGAGGTCCGGCTCACCCAGGACTTCATGTCGCCCGAGGAACTGGTCGACTGGTGCGCCGACAACGACCTCAACTGCTTCATGTACACACGGTGCCAGCCCGGCCTGTCGGCGACCACCGACCAGGCCATCATTTCGGGCCGGCCGCTGCTGACGCTGTCGAACGACACGTTCAGGCACATCCAGGCCTATATCCCGCCCTACCCGTCCACCACGCTGCGCAAGGCGATCGAGACCACCGTCCCGGCGGTGAAGCGCCTGCAGCGCGACTGGTCGCGCGAAGCGTTCAACCGCACCTTCCATCGCATGCTCGTCGCCTTCGGCGACCTTGCGCCCGACGCGCGCTACGGCCAGCCGGTCGGCCAGCCCGGACCGCTGCCGATCGTGATGGTCGCGTCCGGCCCTAGTGGACGGGCCGGCGACCTCCTCGACTATCCGACCCGCCTGGCCGACAGCATCGCGCGCTCGGCCAAGTTCGAGATCGTCCGCGCCGAGTGCATCTCGACCGCCGACCTGGCGCACCGCATCGCCGAGGTCCAGCCGTCCGCGGTGATCGTCGCCGATCTGCCCGGCGTCGATCCCGCCGCCCTGGCCCGGACGCTGCGCGCGGTCGACGGCCCGGCGATCGTCGTCGCGGCCAAGGACGCCCCGGCGCCCCAGGCCACGGACTCGCTCCACGTCATCGAGCGCGCGCCGATCATCCCCTTCCTCACGGTCTACACCGCGCTGAGCCAGGCCGCGATCCACCTGATCGGCTTCGCGCCGGAGGGTTCGAACCTCGAGGCGATCGTCGAGAAGATCGCGCGGGAACGCCCCGAGTCCGTCGTCCTGATCGAGACGGCCGCCACCGGGAATCCCGCCCTGGACGCCCGCATCGGGCGGCTGAAGTCGCAATTCCCGGGGCTCGACATCCAGCCCTACGCCACGCCCGGCGCCGGCGCCGGCTTCGTCGCCAAACTGGCCGAGGACAGCCTGGCGATCTTCTACGCCGATCCGGACCGCCTTTCCGATCTGGAGAGCCTGAGCGCCCTGGCCATGACCACCGAGCGGGCCGTGGCCTACACTCGCGCGGCCCCGTTCCCCGCCTATGGCGACCGCGGGACCTATGTCGAGGACACCACGATCCCCGAGCTGATCGCCTCGGGCATGGCCGCGCAGATCAAGCTGGTCAACGATTTCGGCGAATGGCGGATCGCCTCTGAGATCAACGGCCTGCTGGGCGCCGATGTCCAGGTCGGCGAGGCGGATGTCCCCCTGGCCGCTCCCGACGTCGTCGCGCAGGCGGCCGCCCCGGTGATCGCGCCTGCGATCGCCCCCGTCGCCGCGTCGGTCGCCGAACCCGTGGCCCCGACCTCGGTCGGGCAGATCCTCGCGATCCAGAGCGACGAGGACTTCCTGTACGCCGCGTACAAGGCCCTGCTGAAACGGGCGCCGGACCCCGAGGGCCTGCGCGCCCACCTGGCGGAGATGCGCAAGGGCGCGCCCCGCGCCCGCGTGCTCGCCTCGCTGCGCGACTCCGCCGAAGGCCGCATGCGCAACGTCAGCCTGGAGGGGCTGGAGGCGGTCCTGCGCCAGGATCAACGGTCCCGCCGCGGCGCCCTCGCCCGGCTTCGGGGCCTGAAGGCCCGGCTGTCGGGATCGAGCGGCGCCCTGCGGGAGGAACGCGTCCGGCGCGCCAACGGCGCGATCTCGGTCGAGGACATCCTGGCCCATCGCGGCGTCGGCTTCGTCGAGACCGTCTACCAGGCGGTGTTCGGGCGCGAGCCCGATCCCGACGGCCTGCGCCATCACCTGGGCCTGCTGCTACAGGGCGAAAGCCGCGCGCGCATCCTGATCAATCTGCGACGCTCGCCCGAAGGCGTGGCGTACGGCGCGAGCATTCCCGGCTTCACCATGCTGGCGCGCCGCCAGCGGCTGCTGGACATGCGCCTGGTCGGCCCGGTCCTGCGACGGACCGGCTGGGGCGCCGAGAAGGTCGACGTGGCCCGCACCGTGCGGGCGCTCGAAAACCAGGTCCAACGGTTGTGGGAAGCCCGAAGCGCGCCCGCCGCCGTCGCGGCGGCCGCAACGCCGGCTCCGGCCCAGGCGGCCCCGGCCCAACCCCTCCCGGCCGAAAGGCTCGAGGGCGCAAGCGCCTTCCTGCTGGCCGGCTCGGCCGAGACGCGGATTTCGCCCCTGGCGGCCCGTCTCCGGGCGTCGTGGACCGCCCTGGGCCATGCGGCGCGCATCGTGATCTGGGACGCCGAGGCCCGCCACTTCCGCCTGGCCAACCGCGAGGAACTTGGCGAGCTGGGCGTCAGCGACGCGCGCGACGGCTATCCCGAGGCGGGCGAACCGCCCGTCGTGATCGCGCCGGTCTCCTGCCGCGCCGGCGACTGGCTTCTGGTTCCCGAGCCCCCGGCCGTCAAGCCGGGCGAGTCCGAGCTGGTCGATCTTAACCTGATCATGGAAGCCCGACGGCTGAGCCTGAAGTCGGCCTATGTGTTCCACGGCGCCGAGCCCCTGCGCGAGGAACGCCATGCCGGACCGGCGGCGGAAGCCCACGAGCGCCACATGCAGGCGCTTTTGCTGGCCGACCTGATCCTGCCGGTGTCGACGCCGGCGGCGAGCGACCTCAACGACTTCTTCGTCCAGCACCAGCGCGCCAGCTTCGTGCCGCCGATCCGCAAGGCGCCTCCGCCGGCCCGGATCGCCGGCGCCGACCGCGACTGGATCGACTATGCGCGCCTGCTGTGGGGCGCGATGACCGAGGCCGGCGACGTCTCCAGCCACCTGAAGTCGCTGTACTATTGGGTCTCGCCCGACACCGCCGAGGCCCCGGCGGCCGCGTTCGCACTGGACCTGGCCCGCGCCCTCCAGGCCCGCGGCGTCGCCGTGATCCCGGCGACCTGGGACAAGAAGGCCAAACGCCTGGTCTCCGCCAAGCCCGCCACGGACGGCGCAGCCTCGCCGTGGGCCGCCTGGACGGCGCCCGGCGACGAGGGCGCGCCGCGCTGGCTGCTGGTTCCCGACACCGTCCCGACGGACCTGGTGGACGATACGGCGGCGTTCGCGACCGGCGCCGGACTCCGCCTGGCCGCGATCCTCCACGAAGCCACGCCCGGCGACGCGGCGCGGGATCGGGCGACGCTGGGCGCCCTGGCGAAGTTCGACAAGGTCCTGGCCGTGTCGGAGTCGCGGTTCGACGCCTTCTACGGCTTCCTGCTGTCATGGCGCGGCAAGCTGCACAGCGCCGAGCATCGCTTCCGGACCCTGGCGGCGCCCGACGAGGCTCCGGGCCGCGCCCACCGCCTGTCGCCCAAGCCGGCCGACGCCGGCGTCACGCGTATCGCCGTCTGGACCCCCGCCGAAGACCAGGCCGAGCAGGCCGCTCTGTTCGACGCCGCGGCGCGCGCCGCCGCTAAGTCGACCGAGCGGCTGCAGTTCACCTTCATCGGTGAAACGCCGCGCCCCGCGGCCAAGGCCAAGCGCCTGAGGGAGCGGGTCGCCGCGGTCGCGGGCGCCGTCTGGCAGGACGCCGCCGACGCCTCGGCGGTGAGCCGCGTGCTGGACACCGCCGACTTCACCGTCGCGCCGACGCGGGACGGCGCCTGGGCGGCGCAGGTGCGCGAAAGCCTCTGGCGCGTCCTGCCCTGCCTGGCGGGCGGCGACCTCGACACGGCCCCCGCGCCGGGGCTGACGACGGTGGACATGACCGACGTCGACGGCGTCGCCAAGGCCATGCTCCGCCTGGCGAAGCCCGATTGGCGCCGCGTCCTGGCCAACGAGATCCTCGCCAAGCCGGTCCGGACCTGGAACGACTACGCCAAGGCGCTGGCCGTCGAGCTGGCCTCCGATCGGGCGACCGACAACCTGGCGACCCCGGACGCGCCGCGCGGCGGCGACTTCTACGCCAGCTTCGTCAACCTCCGCCGCCGGCCCAAGCTGTCGATCTGCATCAGCACCTACCGCCGGGCGGGCTGGCTGGGCGTGAACCTGCGCAACATCTTCCGCCAGATTCCCGCGCCGCATCCCGACCTGGAAGTGCTGGTGGTCGACAACGCCTCGCCGGACAACACGCCGGAGGTGGTCAAACCCTATCTGGGTCGCGCCGACTTCCGTTACCTCCGCAACCCCAAGAACGTCGGCATGCTGGGCAACCTGGCGGTCACGGCCCAGCGGGCGCGCGGCGAGTATGTCTGGATCCTCGGCGACGACGACCTGACCCGCGCCGGGGCCATCGAGAAGGTCCTGAAGATCCTGGACGAGCGTCCGCGGACCGAGCTGATCTATCTCAACTACGGCTACACATCCGAGGCCGACCCCTCCACGGTCACCGACTTGGATCACTTCCTCGACCACTTCAACATCCTGGAGCCGGACGGTGCCGACGTGGACGGCGCCGTCAGCCTGATCGCGGCCAAGAACGAGAACTTCTACACCGCGATCTATTCGCACGTTTACCGGCGCGACCACGCGATGCGGTCCTATTGCCAGGACACCAGCGGCCGGATCTTCTCGACCATGGTGTCGTGCATCCCGACCGCCTACTACGTGCTCAATTACATGCCCGACGCCCCGGCCTACTGGATCGGCGAGCCGTCGATGGTGGTCAATTCCAACGTCTCGTGGGCCGATTACGGCGCCATGCTGGACCTGGAACACCTGCCGGGCGCCTGGGACGCGGCCGAGCGGGCCGGCACGCCGCCGGTCGAGGTGGACCAGCGCCGGGCCAACCGCCTGTGGCTGGTCGAGATGATGTGGCGCGACATCTTCGAGAACGACAAGGTCGGCAACAGCGCCTACGTCTCGCCGTCGCGCGTCCTGATGCGCCTCAAGCACCTGGAGCAGATCGACAAGCACATCCCGGAATTCCGGGCGATCTACGAGCGGGCCCACGCCTCGGGACACCCGGCCGCCGCCATGGCGCCGGAGAGGTTGTTCGGCGCCTTCCAAGCCTGATCGGCGAACCTCGGAACGGCGGGCGGACGAAACGTCCGTTCGTCATTCCGAGGTTGAGCGATTCGTCAATTTCGCGCGACGACCCGCGCGTTGAATCTTGTCAAACGAATGACAGGCGCGACGACTAAAAAAGTGCCTGAAATCCAATAAAATTAGAGGCTTGGTGCTTTGGGCGCTTAGTGCGTTGACGCACCGCCGAGAGTTGCTAATACGAAAGGGTCGCGGCCGCCATTGGTCGCTAGAAGAGAGGCAGTCGTGCAGGGCCGTTATAAACGTTTGGAACGTTGTCGGGTTAGCGGCAGCGAAAACCTCATTCCGGTCTTGCACTTGGGACAGCAGGAATTGACTGGGGTCTTCCCCAAGCCCGGCGAAGAAGTGACCAAGGGTCCTTTGGAACTGGTCTGGTGCCCCGACAGCGGATTGCTTCAACTGGGGCACAGCTTCGATCCGGGCGAGATGTACGGTGAGAACTACGGCTACCGGTCGGGGCTCAACGCCTCGATGGTCCGTCACCTCACCCAGAAGATCGGCTATCTGGAACGCTTGGCCGACCTGAAGCCCGGCGACACGGTCCTGGATATCGGCTCCAACGACTGCACCTCGTTGAAGGCCTACAGCACGCCCGGCCTGCACCGCATGGGCATCGATCCGACCGGGGCGAAGTTCCGCGAATTCTATCCCGACGACGTCAAGCTGGTGCCGGACTTCTTCTCGGCCGCCAACTTCCGCAAGCTGACCGACAAGCAGGCGGCCATCGTCACCTCGATCGCCATGTTCTACGACCTGGACGATCCGATCGCCTTCGCGCGCGACGTCGCGTCGGTCCTGGCGCCGGACGGCCTGTGGCACTTCGAGCAGAGCTACATGCCCGCCATGCTGCGGACGGTCTCGTACGACACGATCTGCCACGAGCACCTGGAATACTATTCGCTGGACGTGGTCCGGAAGATCCTCGACGCCGCTGACCTGAAGGTCATCGACGTCCAGATGAACGCCATCAACGGCGGCAGCTTCGCCGTCACGGCGGCGCGCAAGACCTCCAAGCGTCCGGCCAACGACACCGTGATCGAGTGGCTGCTCGGTCAGGAAGAGCGCATGGGCATGGGCACCGTCCGCCCGTTCCGTGAGTTCGAGGACCGCGTGTTCCGCCACCGCGCCGACCTGATGCGCCTGCTGAAGGGCCTGGCCGCCGACGGCAAGACCGTCCTGGGCTACGGCGCGTCGACCAAGGGCAACGTGACCCTGCAGTTCTGCGGCATCACCGCCGCCGAAGTGCCCGCGATCGCCGAGGTCAACCCCGAGAAATACGGCCGCGTCACCCCCGGCACCCGCATTCCGATCATCTCGGAAGCCGAGGCCCGCGCGATGAAGCCCGATTACTTCCTGGTCCTGCCCTGGCACTTCAAGGAAGGCATCCTGCAGCGCGAACAAGAGTACATCGCGAACGGAGGCAAGTTCATCTTCCCGTTCCCCGAGATCGAAATCATCTAAGTTCGATTAAACTAGAAGATCTTGATCAACTATCGACTCTCCGAAAGGGTCTAAATTGCCTCGCGCACTTATCACCGGCATCACGGGCCAAGACGGGGCCTATCTCGCGCAATTCCTGCTCGAGAAGGGCTACGAGGTATTCGGCATGGCCCGCCGCACGAGCACCGGCGGTTTCCAGGACGGCCGCCTTCGCTGGCTCGGCGTCGTCGACCAGGTCAAGATCGTCGACGGCGACCTGACCGACCTGTCCAGCATGCTGCGGCTGGTCAAGGACATCCAGCCTGACGAGGTCTACAATCTCGGCGCCCAGTCCTACGTCGGCACCTCGTGGCACCAGCCCCTGGTGACCGCCCAGGTCACCGGCGTGGGCGTGACCAACATCCTCGAGGCCGTCCGGGTGGTGAAGCCCGACGCGCGCTTCTACCAGGCGTCGTCCTCTGAGATGTACGGCCTGATCCAGGAAACGCACCAGAAAGAGACCACCCCTTTCTATCCGCGTTCGCCCTATGCGGTGGCCAAGCTCTACGGCCACTGGATCACGGTGAACTATCGCGAGAGCTTCGGCCTGCACGCCAGCTCGGGCATCCTGTTCAACCACGAAAGCCCCCTGCGCGGCATCGAGTTCGTGACCCGCAAGGTCACCGACGCCGTCGCCCGCATCAAGCTGGGCCTGCAGGACAAGCTGGCCCTGGGCAACATCGACGCCAAGCGCGACTGGGGCCACGCCAAGGACTATGTCCGCGCCATGTGGATGATGCTGCAGCAGGACAAGGCCGACGACTACGTCGTGGCCACCGGCCGCACGACCACCGTGCGCGACATGTGCGAGATCGCCTTCGCGCACGTCGGCCTGAAGCTGGAAGACCATCTGTTCATCGATCCCGAGCTGTTCCGCCCGGCCGAAGTCGATGTCCTTCTGGGCGATCCGGCCAAGGCCGAAAAGGTGCTCGGCTGGACGCCCCAGATCACGCTCGAAGCCATGATCACCGAGATGGTCGACGCCGACCTAGCGCGGTTGCAACCGAAGCACTGATGATGTCCCCGCTATCCTCCAGTCCGGATGCTCGCGTACTTTTGACCGGTGGCCGGGGGTTCGTGGGCTCGCGCCTGAAGGCGCTCCTGGCCGACCGGCATCCGTCCTGGACTTTGCTGGCCCCCCCGAGCGCCACGGAGACGGTTGACGAGCCGATCCTGGATGTCACGGATCCGGAGTGCGTCAACGCGCTGATCGCGGACTTCCGTCCGGACATCGTGGTGCATCTGGCGGCGGTGACCACGGTCAACGCCGCCACGCGGGCCCCGCGCGACGCCTGGCGCGTCAATCTGGACGGCACGCTGAACGTGGTCCTGGCCCTGCAGCAGCATGTGCCGCAAGCGCACCTGCTGTTCATCAGCAGCGCCGAGGTCTACGGCGCCAGCCTGCACCGCGACGGCCTGACGGGCGAGGACGCGCTGCTCCAGCCACTGAACCCCTACGCCGCGAGCAAGGCCTCGGCCGACATCCTCGTGCGCCAGTCCACGGCGATGGGCCTGTCGGCCACCGTCATGCGGCCGTTCAACCATACCGGCCCCGGCCAGGCCGAGGCCTTCGTCGCGCCCAGCTTCGCCGGCCAGATCGCCCGGATCGAGGCGGGCCTGCAGGAGCCCGTCCTGTCGGTGGGCAGCCTGGACGACGAACGCGACTTCCTCGACGTCCAGGACGTGGTGCGCGCCTATGCTGACGCCCTGGACATGCGCGCGGACCTCGAGCCGGGCGAAGTCTTCAACGTCGCTTCCGGCAAGGCCGTCCGCATCCGCGACGTGCTCGACATCCTGCTCTCGCAGGCCAGCGTGCCCATCGAGGTGCGGGTCGACGCCTCGCGCCTGAGGAAGGCGGCGACGCCCCGCGTCGTCGGCGACGCCAGCCACCTGCGCGAAAAACTGAACTGGCGGCCCGAAATCCCGCTGGAGAACACGCTGCAGCGGATCCTGCAGGAGCGGCGCGCGGCCACCGCGGCCCAGCTCCAGTCACGCTGAGCCCGAGCGTCGCGGACACGCGCGGCGCCGCTCCGGGCTCCTCCAGACTCGCCCCGGCGCTCCATCTAGGCGAGACTATCAGGCGGAGCGCAGGATGAAGATCGACACCGCCGCCTCGCAGACCCCAGGCGCCCGGCCCAGACTCCTGCTGAGGGTCGACGAGGCGCTGCGCTCGCGCGTGCGGTCCGGCATCCACCGGGTCATCGTCGAGATCGCCCGGGCCCTGCCCGCCCACGCGGAAACCCATCTGGTGCGCTGGGATCGCCAGGCCGGCCACCTGCGGCCCATCGACCGCCAGGAGTTCGACGCCCTGTTCGGCCCCGCGAACTGGCCCGAGGGCCTGACGCCCAATCCGGCGGCGCGGCGGGTCGGCTATCGCTTCGACGACCTCGTGCCCTGCGACGCCGACACCTGGCTGCTGAACCCGGACGTGCCCATCCACGAGCCGGACGGCGTCGAGATCCTGGCGCGCGCCGTCACCCAGTGCCGGGAGTACGGCGCGAACGTCGCCTCGATCTTCTACGACCTGATCCCGGCGACCAATCCGGCCTACGCCGGCGATCGCGCGGCCTATCTGTCCTATCTGTGCGAGATCGCCCGGTCCGACCTGGTCCTGCCGATCTCGCGGTACAGCGCCGGCGCCCTTCGCGACTTCTGGGGCAAGGTCGATCCCGGCCTGGGCGACATCCCGATCGTCGCCACGCCCCTCGCCGAGGCCAGCCCCCATCCCGACCGGTCGACCGGCGAGGCCGGCCGCGACAAGATCGTGCTGATTGGCGCGATCGAGCCGCGCAAGCGCCAGGTCGAGTTCCTCAAGGCCTATGCGGCGGCCCGCAAGGCTAGCCCCGCCGTCGCCGCGCTGGAGGTCTGCGTCGTGGGCTCCCTCCACCCCGCCGTGGCGCGCGACTTCAACCAGCTGGTCCGGCAGACCCCGAACGTCCGCTATCTCGACCACGCCCCCGACGCTGAGATCGCCGAACTGATGCGCCGCGCGGCGTTCACCGCCTTCGTGTCGGACGACGAGGGCTTCGGCCTGCCCATCACCGAGAGCCTGGCCGCCGGCGTCCCCTGCCTCTGCGCCGACTTCGGGGCGATGGCCGAGGTCGCCGAGCGCGGCGGCTGCCTGACCGTCGACGTGCGTGACCCGGCCGCCCTGGAAGCCGGCCTGCGCCGACTCGCCGAGGACGAGACCCTGCGGACCCGGCTGCGGGGCGAGATCGACCGCCGGCCAGTCCGGACCTGGTCAGATTACGCCCACGCCCTGGTCGTCGCCCTGGTCGAGGCCCGCCCCGTCGCGCCCGCCGACCCGGCGGCCGTCATCGACCTGGTCGGACTGGACCCCGCCCGGACGGCCGACCTGCTGGCGGTCGCCCGGGCGGACGTGGTGTCGGCGCCCGACCAGGCCTTGGCCGACCGGTTCATCCAGGCCGCGACGGAGGCCAAGGTCGACGATCTGCTGCCCAGCCGCTGGATCGTCGGCGACGCGGCCCAGGCCCAGGACGCCGGACTCCGGCTGGCGGCGCATCGCGGTCGTCTGGACCGGATCGGCCGCATCGAGCGCCGCTACGCGGCGGCGCGGCAGGCCCTGGCGGGCCAGACCGCGCCGCGGCCGGTCTTCCTGCGCATCGTCGTGTCCACCTACAATCGCCGCGCCTTCGTGGTCGAGAACGTCGGCTGGCTGCTGCGGGCGCTCAAGGACCAGCGGGACGTCGAGCTGGTCGTCGTCGACAACGCCTCGACCGACGGCACGGCCGAAGCCCTGCAACGCGCCTACGGCGCGCGGCTGAGGCTGATCGTCAACACCGCCAATCTGGGCATGCTGGGCAATATCCGCGCCTGCTCCCAGCTGGCGGGCGCCGACTATGTCTGGGTCGTCGGTGACGATGACTTCATCGTTCCCGACCAGGTCGCGGTCGTGGTGGCGGGGCTGAAGGCCGGCCTGGGCGTCCCGCTGGCCGCCGTGAACTTCGCCGTCTACCACCGCGAGACCCTGGGTCCGGCCGACCATGGCGGCGCGCTGATCGCCGGCCGCGCGCCGCTGGCGCCGCACGCCGCAGCCAGCGGCGTCTATCCCGTGCGGACCCTGGCCGAGCAACACGACAACCTCTTCACCGCCATCTACGGCGTGATCTGGCGCCACGACGTGCTGGCGGCGGCCTACGACCACACCTTCTCCGGCAAGCCCTTCGACAGCCTCGTCGAGTCCATCCCCTGCACCGAGACGATCCTGGAGAGCTTCGCCGCCGCCCCCGGCTATTGGCACAAGCCCGTCGCGATCGTCGGCAACGCCCATAACAGCTGGACCCGGCACCGGCCGCGCTGGCACGGCCGGCTGATGGCCGAGGCACTGGCCCTGGCCCGCGATGGCGGGGTCGATCCCAACGTCCTCTGGCCCTGGGCCCGCCTGCAAGCCGACCTCTACGAAGACGCCGTCGCCATCGCGCGTCGCGACGGCTTCACGCCCGAGATGCGGCCGGGCGACGACGACCTGGCCTGGCCGCTGTTCCGGCGTCGCCTGAGCGGAGCGGAATCCTCTTGAGCACGCCCGTGACCAAAGCCCTCAAGCTGCCCGGCGCCCTGGTCGGCGCCATCCGCCGCAACGGCGTGCGCAACATCGCCGTCTTCACGGGCGGCATGCTACGCAAACGCGGCCTCCTGGGCACGGCGCGGTACGCCCTGCTGGTCGCGGCCGGACGCGGCGCCCTCATCGACGCGCCGCCGCCGGGCGATCCCGGCCCTCAGCCGTTCGGCGGCGACCTGGACGCGCGCTACGCCCTGCCGGCGGCCAAATGGCGCGAACACCTGCGGCGGATGCGGGAGGCGCGCGGGTCAGACCCGGTCCCGACCGGCCGGCGACCGCTGGACCTGGGCGTCGTCCTGCTGGCCAACCCCGACGCGGGGCCCTCGGACCTGGCGCGGACGCTGGACGCCCTGGCCGCGCTGGACCCCGTCGGCCTGGCAGGCCCGCCCAGCGTCTTCGTCGCGGACCCTGGCCAATCCACGACGAGCCATCCGGGCCTGCGGATCGTCGGGTCCGCCGACCATCTGCCTGGCTCCGCCGACGCCTGGATCCTCTATCTGGCGATCGGGGATGTCGTGGCGGCCCATTTCCTTCACGCCGCGGCGACCGCCATGACGGCGAAGGCGCCCCAGGTGATCACCTTCGATCTCTTCCGCGAGGCGGACGGCCTGGCCTTCCCGCTGCTGCTGCCCGGGGCCAATCCGTTCCTGGCCCGCCATCTCGACTACGGCTTCTCGCGACTGATGCTGCGCGCGCCCCTGGCGAAGGGCGGCGACGTCGAGCGGCCCCGCGCTTCGTTGGACGCCTGGCTGCGGGACCGGCCGTCGCCCGAGGCGCGCTCGCGTTGGCGCCACCTGTTCGAACCGCTGGTCGAGGCGCGGCTGAGCGGCGAAGCGATCGCCGAAGCGATCGTCCCGTCCGCCCTGGACCGCCCGCCCGCTGAGCCGCGCGTCTCGATCGTCATCTGCACCAAGGACAAGGGCCACCTGCTGCGCCAGCTGTCCCGCGCCCTGCTGGCGGACGACGCGCGGATCGCCGAGGTGGTGATCGTCTCGAACAACACCGTCAGCCCGCACGCGGTCGAGACCCTGCGCGACCTGGCGGACCACCCCAAGGTCAAGGTCCTGACGCACGACGCGCCGTTCAACTTCTCGCGGCTCTCGAACCTGGGCGCGGCGGCGGCCAGCGGCGACTTCCTGCTGTTCTTGAACGACGACATCGTGCCCGTCAGCGACGACTGGCTGGGCGCGCTGCTGACGCCGTTCCAGGAGGATGCCGCCGTCGGCGTGACGGGGCCCMTGCTGGTCTATCCGGACGAAAGCATCCAGCACGCGGGGATGTACCTGGGCTATCGCGGCATCGCCGGCCACATCCTGCGCCACGGCCAGTCGCCGCGGGACGACTACCTGTTCTACACCACCGCCCCGCGCGAGGTGAGCGCCCTGACCGGCGCGGCCATGCTGGTGTCGCGCGCCTGTTTCGAGGCCCTGAACGGCTTCGACGAACTGCTGGCGACCCATCTGCAGGACGTCGATTTCAGCCTGCGGGCCAAGCACTCGGGGTTCGCCAACGTCTTCGAGCCCCGGGCGGTGCTGATCCACATGGAAAGCGTCTCGGTCAAGCCGATCGTCGCCGCCGAGGGTCGGTCGCTCCAGCGCCATCGCGAGCTGGAATATTTCCTGGCCCGCTGGGGCGACGTCGTCACGCGGGACGACCTGCACAATCCAGCGTTCGATCCGAACGACGAAAGCCTGCACGACCTGGCCTGAGGCCACCCCGCATTACCGCTTGCCGCACTCGGGCTTATCCTTAAGGTTGCCCCGTTGGGCATCAGCAGGCGCGCGCCGTGACCTGTCTCGACAAGGACTGGAGACGCAGCGTGAACGTGGTCCCCTTTTCCGAGCTCGACGAGCTTCTGAAGTCGTTCGACGAAGGCTACAAGGTCTCGCACGACGAGGCCTACAAGCGCTTCTCCCAGTCGCAGCTGGCGCCGCCGGACGACCTGCCCGCCGATCCGTTCTCGCCCGAATACCGCGAACGCTATCTGCAGCTCTACAAGCGCATCGCCAGCCGCGACGACTATGACGTCCAGAACGAACGCAGCCAGTTCGACGTCGATTCCCTGACCTATCGGCCGTTCCCCTACTTCACCAAGAGCCTGAAACTGGCTTCGGTGCACTACGGCCTGATGAGCAAGCTGTTCGAGGTCCTGGACGTGAAGCCCAGCGCCAAGATCCTCGAATGCGGCTTCGGCTGGGGCAACACCACCCTGGCCCTGGCCATGCTGGGCCACGACGTCACCGCCCTCGACATCGAGGAGCGCTATTGCGAGGTGGTCCGGCGTCGCGCCGACATGCTGCACGTCGACAACATCGAGCTGGTCAATTCCGACTTCCTGTGGGTCGAGACGACCGAAAAGAAGTTCGACGCCGTGATCTTCTTCGAATCCTTCCACCACTGCTGGGAGTTCGAGCGCCTGCTGAAGGCGCTGCACCGGGTGCTGCTGCCGGGCGGCAAGATCTATTTCGCCGCCGAGCCCATCAACACCGACTTCAAGACGCCGTGGGGCGTGCGGCTGGACGGGGAATCGCTCTGGGTCGCGCGCAACGCCGGCTGGATGGAGCTGGGCTTCCACAACGATTTCTTCGACGAACTGCTGCGCCGCACGGGCTGGCTGGGCGTCTGCATGCATCCGCACTTCTGGGTCGCGGCCTCGGCGAGCGAACCGATCGTGATCCCCGCCGACGACCCCCGCCTCCGCTCCCAGATCGGCGCGGTGAACGGCTCGGCCCTGGACGTCGAGGCCCCGGCCGGCTCGGCCGACTATTTCGCGGTCTTCGGCCCCTATATCGACATGCCCCGGGGCAAGTTCAGGGCCCAGCTGTCGGTCGACACCCGGTCTCGTCCGAAGAAGGGCGGCGTGGTGTTCGACATCTGCCGCAGCTCCGGAACCGACGTGCTCGGCTCGAAGGTCTGCGACGATCGGGAAATCGCGTCCGGAACCCTGACGCTCGACTTCAACCTGCCGGAGCGCGTCGAGGGCCTGGAGGCGCGGCTGCGGGTGCCGGCCGGCTACGCGGGCTCGATCTCCCAGCTTTCCTTCACCCTGCTGTAGGCTTCCGGGTCCGCGATCAAGCCCGGAGCGCGCCCTCCCGGGCCGGCGAGCCCAGACGCGGCGGTCGGCTGTGCGGCGAGCAGATCATCTCGTCCAGGCCCGGCAGGATCGACCGCGGCTTGAGCAGGAGGTCGGCCACGCCGCCATATCGGCGGATGTTGTGCTGGATGATGTCGGCGGCGCTTTCGGGCGCCGGGTGGAACTCTTCCTGGAAATAGGCGCCCAGGACGTCGCAGGAGGCCCACACCGCCGCCGCGAACGACATCGGGTCCACCTGGTGCACCACCATCTGGCAGGTGTTGAACTTCATCTGGACCAGAGGGCGCGATGTCTCAAGCAGCCTGCGCGCGCCGGACAGCACGTAGGGCTCGTAGCCCTCGGCGTCGATCTTCACGAAGGCGATGTCCCGGTCCGCGAAGTCGTCCAGCGTGATCGCCCGCGCACGGACCCCGCCCGTGGCGGCGATGACCGATGACCAGGGCCCGTTGTTCGTCAGGGTCAGCGCGCCGTGCGCGTCGCCCAGCGCCGCGTTGACGATCTCGACATTGGTGATCCCGTTGGCGTGGACGTTGCGCTGCAGGGACTCGAAGTTCGCGGGGACCGGCTCGATCGCGATGACGTGGCAATCGGGCCGCTGCACGGCCAGGGACAGGGCCGAGATCCCGATGCAGGCCCCCACGTCGATGCAGGTCGAGCCCGGCGGAAGACGCCGGGCGATCTTGTGCACCGAGCCGGCGTCAGCGTCCCAGCCGTCGCGGCCGGCCAGGTGGTGGTCGATCGAGTCGACGAAGGACAGCGCTCGGCCGCCGGCGCGGATGGAGATTTCCCTCAACTTTGACCCCCGTCCCTTCTCGCTGTTCCGCAAGCGCCGATCCGGGGCGCCCCCTCCGGACGAAACGCGCCGTCAGGCCGTCAGTTCACGTTTCCGCACCGACGACGAACTCGAACACGGGAACAACTTCGCCAAATCCGCCAAGTCCTTGGACTCGGCCTCGGGGAGCAACCTTTTTCAGGCCGTAACCTCCGCACGAGCAGGGTCGCATGGGCCGGTGTTTCCCAGCCCCCAGGACTTCCTATTCAGGATTGTTTATTGGCGAACTCATGACACCCGATATCCATAACGGCGTTCGCTAACCGGATAGACTGGAAAAATCAGCCGCGCAAGCGTCAGGCGGGCAGGTCGCGCAAGGTCTGGGCCAGCAGGCGGCCCTCGGCGCCCCGGCTGGAGCCCGCCCGCCAGGCCACGACGATCTCGCGGCTGGAGTGGTCGGAATTCAGGGGGCGGATGGTGACCGGCGCGTTCTGGGCCAGGCCCGCCGCCACCGCCATCGACGGCAGGAACGACACGCCCAGCCCCGAGCCGATCATCTGCACCAGGGTGGGCAGTGAGGTGGCCGCGAAGCTCTCCTCCTCGCCGACGCCCTTGGGCGGCTCCAGCCCGCAGGCGGCCAAGGCGTGGTCGCGCAGGCAGTGGCCGTCCTCCAGCAGGATCATGTCGTCGCCGCGCAGGCTGTCGGGATCGACGCGGTCGAAGGCCGCCATGCGGTGATTGGCCGGGGCGGCGGCCAGCAGTTCGTCGTCCTCGACATGGGCCCATTCCAGGCCTGTCATGTCATAGGGCAGGGCGATCAGGGCGGCGTCCAGCGATCCGGACTTCAGGGCGGCGATCAGCCGATGGGTCAGGTCCTCTCGCAGATAGAGCTTCAGCTTGGGGAACTGGTCGCGCAGGGCGGGCAGGGCGCGAGGCAGGAGATAGGGGGCGACGGTCGGGATGACGCCCAGGCGGAACCGCCCCGCCAGCGGCTGGCCCGCGCCGCGCGCCGCCTGCACCAGGTCTTCCGCCTGGGCCAGGATCGCCTCGGCCCGGCGCACGGCTTCCTGGCCGGCGGCGGTCAGGATCACGCCCGAGCGGGCCCGGTCGACCACCGGGGCGCCCAGGATTTTCTCCAGCTCCTGGATGCCGGCCGACAGGGTCGGCTGGGTGACGTGGCAGGCCTCGGCCGCGCGGCTGAACGAGCCGTGTTCGGACAGGAGCTTCAGATACTGCAGCTGGCGGAGGGTCGGGAGCATGGTTCTTAGATAGGGTCGATCTATCGGATTTCACAAGACAATCGACCATGCCTTTGCTGCGACCGCGAAGACTGGCGGCTGGCCACATAGAGCGACCCTATCGGCGAACATGAAACAATCGATTGGCCCTATCGATTTCCCTTCCGTACAAGGCTCCTCGCAATTCCTGCAGGAGAACTTCATGTCCTTGATCAACACCCAGATCAAACCCTTCACCGCCCAGGCCTACAAGGGCGGCAAGTTCGTCGAGGTCAGCGACGCCGACCTGAAGGGCAAGTGGTCCGTCGTGTTCTTCTACCCGGCCGACTTCACCTTCGTCTGCCCGACGGAACTGGAAGACCTGGCCGACAACTACGCCACGTTCCAGCGTCTGGGCGTCGAGATCTACGCGGTGTCGACCGACACCCACTTCTCGCACAAGGCCTGGCACGACAGCTCGCCGGCGATCGGCAAGATCCAGTACGTCATGGTCGGCGACCCCTCGGGCGTCATCACCAACAACTTCGAAGTCATGCGCCCGGGCGTCGGCCTGGCCGACCGCGGCACCTTCCTGATTGATCCGGAAGGCGTGATCCAGTTCACCGAAACGACCGCCGAAGGCATCGGCCGCAACGCCATCGAACTGCTGCGCAAGATCAAGGCCGCCCAGTACGTCGCGTCGCACCCGGGCGAAGTCTGCCCGGCCAAGTGGGAAGAGGGTGAGAAGACCCTGGCCCCGTCGCTCGACCTGGTCGGCAAGATCTAAGCCTTCCACGGCTTGTCGCGGCCCTCGGGTCGCGGCACGGCGCGCCGCCGGTTCCGTCAGCCCACGGAACCGGCGGCGACGCCCACACTTCCCAGACATTCCCGCGTCGCGTCCTTCCTCCCCCCTGAGGCCGCGCCGCCCCCGCAGTCGGAGCCCCGCCATGTTGGACGATGGTCTGAAGACCCAGCTGAAAGCCTATCTGCAGAACCTGCGCCAGCCGATCGAACTGGTCGCCTCGCTGGGCGAGGGCCAGGGTTCCAAGGACATGCTGGCGCTGCTCGAGGACGTCGCCGGGACCTCCGACAAGGTCAGCCTGAACCTGGCCGGCGACGACGCCCGCAAGCCGTCCTTCGCCATCGCCCGCGCGGATGGAAGCGCCCCTAAAGACAAGGTTGGGGTGCGCTTCGCCGGCCTGCCGCTGGGCCACGAGTTCACCTCGCTGGTGCTGGCCCTGCTGCACGTGGGCGGCCACCCGCCCAAGTTCGACGCCGAGGTGCTGGACCAGGTCCGCGCCCTGGAGGGCGCGTTCCGCTTCGAGACCTATTTCTCGCAGAGCTGCCAGAACTGCCCGGACGTGGTCCAGGCGCTGAACACCATAGCCGCCCTGAACCCCAACATCACCCACGTCGCCATCGACGGCGCGCTGTTCCAGGCCGAGGTCGAGGAACGCCAGGTCATGGCCGTGCCGACCATCCTGCTGAACGGCCAGCCGTTCGGCCAGGGCCGCATGAGCCTGGAACAGATCCTKGCCAAGCTGGACACCGGCGCCGCCGATCGCGCCGCCGAGAAGATCAAGACCAAGGATGCCTTCGACGTTCTGGTCGTCGGCGGCGGTCCCGCCGGAGCCGCGGCGGCGATCTACGCCGCCCGCAAGGGCATCCGCACCGGCGTGGCGGCCGAGCGCTTCGGCGGCCAGGTGCTGGACACCATGGCCATCGAGAACTTCATCTCGGTGTCCCACACCGAAGGCCCCAAACTGGCCTCGGCGCTGGAGCAGCACGTCAAGGACTACGACGTCGACATCATGAACCTACAGAAGGCCGTGGGCCTGGTCCCGGCCAAGACCTCCGGCGGCCTGATCGAGGTCAAGCTCGAGAACGGAGCCAGCCTGACCTCGCGCAGCGTGATCCTGGCCACCGGCGCCCGCTGGCGGAACATCAACGTGCCCGGCGAGGCCGAATACAAGAACAAGGGCGTGGCCTACTGCCCGCACTGCGACGGCCCGCTGTTCAAAGGCAAGCGCGTGGCGGTGATCGGCGGCGGCAACAGCGGCGTCGAGGCGGCCATCGACCTGGCCGGTCTGGTCGCCCACGTGACCCTGATCGAATTCGACAGCCAGCTGCGGGCCGACGCCGTCCTGCAGCGCAAGCTGGCCAGCCTGCCCAACGTGCGCATCGTCACCTCGGCCCTGACCACCCAGGTGTTGGGCGACGGGAACAAGGTCACCGGCCTGACCTACAAGGACCGCAACCACGACCAGGTCCACACGGTCGACCTGGAAGGCGTGTTCGTGCAGATCGGCCTGGTGCCCAACACCGAGTGGCTGAAGGACACGGGCGTGGCCCTGACCCCGCGCGGCGAGATCGAGGTCGACCATCGCGGCGAGACCTCGCTGCCCGGCGTGTTCGCGGCCGGCGACGCCACGACCACCCCCTACAAGCAGATCATCATCGCCATGGGCGAGGGCTCGAAGGCGGCCCTGTCGGCCTTCGACTACATGATCCGCCTGGACCCGGATGTCCCGGCCGAACAGGAAGCCGCCTGACCCGCGAGGCGAAAGCCTCTCGAACAGCGCCAAAAGCCGTCGCGATCGCCCTTTCCGGGCCGTCGCGGCGGCTTTCTTGCGTCCGGTGATGCGGCAATGCGCCTCTCGCCGAACGCGCGATCTTGACCTCGACAGCAATCTTGACCGCGGGCTATCCTGTTAACGAATGGGCAAATGATTCTGCGCGGCCAGGGGTCGAATCAACGCGACGGGCGTTGTTTCCGCAGATCGTTAGAAGGTGGGCACGACATGAGGCTGCTGTCTAAGGGCGATCGCAACACCAAGGGCGGCGTCAAGCCGGTCATGCTGGCCGCCGAGAACGATCGTCCCGAGGGCGACGGCGCCGGCCTGATCGAGGCCACCCAGGCGATCGGCGTCCGCTACGAGACCATCCACGGCGGGCTGGACAGCATCAGCCGCGTGGTCGAGCACCTGCGCGCCATCGAGCCGCTGCTCTCCGAGATCCGCACCCCCGTCGCCGAGGAGTTCGAGGCCCGCCGCGCCGAGCACGCCGAACTGATCGCCCTGCGCGCCGCCCACGAACAGGCCGCCCGCCTGCTGGCCGCCGCCCAGGCCGAGGAACGCGAGCTGTCCGCCAAGCTGGCGACCTCCGAGGCCGCCCTGACCGAATCCGACGCGCGTCGCCAGCAACTGGACGTCGCCCTCGAGGACGGCGCCCTGGAGATCGACCGCCTGCGCAACGGCCTGCAGCAGTCCGAGCTGAAGGTCGGCGGCCTGGAGGCCTCCCTGCGCGACGCCACGGCCCGCGCCGAGCACCTGACCCAGGACGTCGAGACCCTGCGCGTCCAGACCCAGGACATCGACGCCCGTCGCGGCGAATCCGAAGCCTTCCTGGCCGCCGCCAAGCAGCAGATGGCCCTGCAGGTCGAAGAGCTGGGCACCCTGAAGAAGCGCCTGGAACAGGCCGGCGCCGACGTGGCCCGCCTGTCGCGCATCGAGACCGAGCTGGAAGCCCAGGTCGCCGCCGAGCGCGCCCGCGTGCTGGCCGCCGACAACGCCCTGACCACCGTCCAGGCCGACAGCGCCCGCACGATCCGCGGCCTTGAAGCCCAGGTCGAGTCCGGCCGCGCCGAGGTGCTGGCCCTGCAGACCCGCCTGGAGACCGCCACCGGCCGCGCCGACAAGCTGGAAGAGATGAACGGCCAGATCTCGGCCCGCCTCAACGACTCCAGCGCCCAGCAGCAGGCCGTCGAGCGTCGGGCCGGCGWCCTGAACGTCGCCCTGGAGCGCGCCCTGGAGCGGGTCCGCAATCTGGAGGACGAGGTCGAGGACCTGCGCGGCCGTCACGCCGGCGTCGACACCGCCCGCGCCGCCGCCATCGAGCGCGCCGACCAGCTGGCCAAGACCGTCGGGGCCCACGAGAAGGCGCTCAAGCGCGCCGAGGAACGCGCCGCCCAGCTGCGCACCCGCTTCGAGGCCCTGCAGGCCTCGGAAGACGAGACCCGCCGCGCCCACGACGAGAAGATCGCCGAGATGCAGGCCGAGATCGAACGGATCCGCTCGGAGGCCGCTCTGGCCGAAGGCGCCCTGGAATCGGCCCGCCGCGACCGCTCGCGTCTGCAGATGGCCCTGCTGGGCGCCACCGGCGACGACGTCCAGGCCGCCGGCTGAGGCGCTTTCGAGCGAAGTCGGAGTCGGTTCGCGTCACAAATGCGCGCCAGGCAAGGAAATCTGGAATGGGCCTGGTCCGATCGCGATMAGGCCCATTTTGGTTTTACCGGCTTGGCGTCGCCGTTTCCAGTTTCGGGACGGCGGCGGGCGGCGGGGTCTTCCCCGTCGACAGCCGATCGAACACCTCCGGCGGCTGGCTGGCCAGCGTGGCCTTCAGCCGCTCCATCGGCGCCTGGCTTTCGGTGATCCGGCCGCTGCGGGGCCGGTCGATGTCGAGCGTCAGCAGCAGCGAGATCGTCAGGAGGATGAACAGGAAGGCGGTCGCCCCGCGCCCTTCCTTGTTCGCGCCCGCATAGCCCAGCACGCCGGCCGAGGTGATCACGTAGATGAACAGCACGAAGAAGACCGCGCTGGGCACGCGGGCCAGCCGGGCGGCCTTCCGCGCGGCGTCCAGGTCGATCATGTTGTTCATGCTGTCGAGATACGCGCTGGAGAAGTCCAGGCCCTTGATCGACGGCCAGGCGGCCAGGGTCGCGGTCCACAGGTCGGTCAGCATCTGGTCGTTCTTGGCCAGCAGGGTCGGGACCTGGTCGACCGGGGCCTTGGCCAGGGCGAGCCGGTTGTCGGTGTAGTCCACCAGCATCTTGCTGATCCGGACGCGATCGACGGGCTCCAGCATCTGGGTGCGCAGATAGGTGGTGCCGATGGCGTTGGACTCCTCGAGCACCAGCAGGCGCCGGGCCTCGAAGCGGTCCACGGCCAGCGAGAAGGTGAAGCCCATCAGCAGGGCCAGCAGGCCCAGGGTGGCCGAGACGATGTAGCCCTCCTTGCCGTCTTCGTCCTTGCCGTCGTCGTCCTTCCCCGCCCTGGCCTTGCCCATGCGCCGCTTCACGAATTCACCCACCAGCGAGGCGACGAACATGGCGACGAGCAGGGCCAGGCCGATCTGCCAGGTCGACGTGGTTTCCAGCCAGTTGGCGAAAGCGCCGGTCATCGGGCGGCGGCCTTGCAGCCGATCGGGCGGACGGGGAGGCCGCTGGCCATCTTCCGGACCTTTCCGTGGAGCGAAATTCCGCGCCGATCTTTCGGCGCGAAGCTTGGCTCCGCCATGGGGCGAAACCCTGGAGAGGGTGGTTCTTCCCCCGGACTTTGACCGTCCGTGAAAGGTGAGAAGAATCTACTATAGCGTTTATATGTTGACGACTCTCCGTTTGGATGATCAGCCTGTGGCGAAGCTCGGGCCCATGACGCATGGCGCGGCCTTGCGCGGACCCGGCCGACAACGGGCGGAGCGACAACGGGCGGAGGGCGTGATGAAAATCTCGGGAACGGAACGGAAGATCGGCTGGCGGGCGCTGGCCGCGACCCTGGTGTGCCTGGCGGGCGGGGGCGCCTTGTTCGCCGCCAAGGCGATCGACGCGGCGCCGCCGGCCAAGCCGGCCTATCTGGCGGCCTTCCCCAATTTCGCGCCGAAACTGACGCCGCAGATGCCGGGCGACGTCGATATCGCCCTGAAAAAGCAGCTGGAGAAGGTCCAGAAGTTCTCCGAGGTGCAGCGCGAGTTCGACCTCTATTCCTGGCAGATGTTCCTGGCGCTGAACTGGCCCACCAACAACCAGGGCGTGGCGGCGCCGAAGCTGACCGACACCAAGTTCGGCCAGCCGCACTGGACGCTGTGGCACAATTCCAGTTCGATCTTCCAGACCGACGGCGCGCGGCCGTCCGCCTGCGGCCTGGCGCCCAAGGCCAGGACCCTGATGCTGGTGCGCAGCGACCTGGCCAAGCCGGTCAGCAAGGGCCTGGCCCCGTTCTCGGTCCAGGCCGCCAAGGCCGATCCGCGGGCGACGCGGTTCCTGGGCGTGCTGTCGGCGGTGGGCGAGTTGAACGCGTCCAACCTGGGCAGCCTCAGCGACATCAACCAGGCCTTCTCGGGCCCGATGATCGATCAGAACGGCGAGTTCGTTTATTACGAGATCATGATCGACCCCAACGAGGTCGGCTATCTCTGCGACAACAGCCTCTACAACATCAACGGCCAGGTCGCCTTCTCCAAGGCCGGCAAGAAGGTGGCCATGCCGCTGGGCACGCCGGGCCAGGACTGGAGCGGCTCGTTCGAGCTGAAGTTCGCCTGGCGGATCCTGAAGTCGGGCAAGGACGACTTCAGCCGCTTCCACACCAGCCCCGCCGTGGTCATCGACCAGGGGCCGGACGGCAAGCAGCTGGAGCGCAAGGTGACGGTCGGCCTGGTCGGCATGCACATCGGCCACAAGTCCACCACCTCGCCGCAATGGATCTGGTCCACCTTCGAGCAGGTCGACAACCTGGACGTCGACACCGTGGCCCACCCCAAGCTGAACCCCTCGTTCGTCGACCCCAACTGCCCGATCTGCGCGGTCGACCAGCTGCCGCAGGCCGACAAGTCCGGCGTCTATCCGCGTATCCCGACCCAGGCCTGGCGCGGCATCCCGATCCCGGGCGACAAGGTGGCGCTGAACCGCCAGGCCCAGGCGGCGCTCAAGGCCCAGGGCTCGGTCTGGCAGTACTACCAGCTGATCGACACCCAGTGGCCCACCGACCCGACGGCGGCGCCCTCGCCGTGGAACGGCGGCCTGCCCAATGCGGTGACCAACAAGCCGGGCGGCAATCCGACGCCGGTCTTCCTGACCAACGTCACGATGGAGACCTACTTCCAGAAGGGCAACGAGCAGGCCTGCCACGGCGAGGAGCTGCCCAACGGCCAGTCCTGCCCGGCCTCCGGCGCGGCCCAGCCGCCGGTCTGGAATTCGGTGCTGAACAACCAGGGCAAGCCGATCACCCCCGGGGTCAACACCCTGATCTACCAGACCGAAAGCTGCATGGGCTGCCACTCGTCGGCCGGGGTCTGGACCTCGTACGATCCCAAGTCCGGCCAGGGCAACCAGTCGGGCCAGCTGACCGCCGACTTCTCCTGGCTGATGAGCCAGAAGGCCAGCTGGCAGAAGTAGGCGAAACCGTCGTCATCCCGGGCCTCACGCCCGGGGTGACGACCGGTGCTACGGCGCCTTGCCCGTCTCGACATAGGCCTTGAACCGGTCGAACTGCTCGCCCAGCACCGCGTCGACGCTCGGCGCGATCTTGTCGAGCCCGCCCTTCATGTAGCCGCCGGCGTCGAAGGTCTGGGTCAGGGTGGTCTTGCCGTCCTTTTCGACCAGGGTCCAACCCAGGTGGCCGGCGGCGCCGGACATCTGCAGCGGCCCCAGGGCGCCGTACAGACGCAGGGCCTGGCCGGGCTGGGCGTAGACCACGGTCATGTGCATGACCGACCCGCCGTTCGGCAGTTTCTCGCAGAAGCAGCCGCCGGCCATCGGGGCCAGCGACAGGTTGACCGCCGAGCCCGACCAGGTGTGGTCCTTGCTCCACCACTGCGACGGCTGGGCCAGGGCCGCATAGACCTTGTCGGCCGGGGCGTTCAGCACGGCGACGCGCTTGACCTCGAAGCCGTTGGGCTGGGCGTCGACGACCTCGGCGTGGGCGGCGGTCGCGGTCAGGGCGAGCGTGGCGGCGATCAGCAGGTGTTTCATGGGGTGGCCCCTCCCGTTTGGAGGAAGGGTGCCGCCTGCGACCATCGCGTCAAGTCGCCACTTGCCCCCACCTGGCGGCTTCGCCGCCTGTCCGCCCCCATAGGGGGCGGAGGACGCCGCGCTGAGCCCTCTTCCCCCTGTGGGGGAAGACGACCGCGAAGCGGTCCGTAGGGGGCAAGTGTTAACCGCCTGGACGTCTCAAATAAGCTTCAGGCCGCCTCGAACCGCAGCGGTCCGCCCCAGAAGCTTTCCACCAGGGCGTTCTGCGGGCCGGGCGCGCCGGTGGTCAGGAACCTGCGGGCGCCGCCGGTCCCCGGATCGAACTCCGGGTGGCGCTGCAGGTAGAGCTCCAGGGCGTCGGCCGTCGAGGCCGGCTGGTGGATCACCGGCGTCCCGGCCGGCAGGGCGGCGCGGAAGATGTCGGCGATGATCTCGTAGTGGGTGCAGCCCAGCACCGCGCGGTCGGGATAGCGGCCGATGCGGGTCTTCAGCGCCTGGACATAGCCGTCGACCGCCTTGGCCAGGTCCACGACGCCGGCGTCGGCCTCGATCATCGGCACCAGGTCCGGGCAGGGCTGGGAGAACACCGCGATGTCCTGCTTGCGCTTGTCGATCTCGATCTCGTAGACGCGCGAATTGGTCGTGCCCTGCGTCGAGAACACGCCCAGCACGTCCAGCTGCTCGACCTTGTCGCCGCGCCGCTCGGCCTCGTGCTCCCACGGCAGGCCGGTGGCGGCCTCGATGGTCGGCACAATGATGCCCAGCACGTTAATCGGCCGTCCCAGCGACTTGCGATAGCCCGGCAGCCAGGTCTGCTGCAGACGGCGCAGGGCGATGGCCGAGGCGGTGTTGCAGGCCAGGACCACCAGGCTGGCGCCGGTGTCGAACAGGCGCTCGCAGCCGGCCTTGGTCAGGGCGACGACCTCCTCGCCGGGCCTGYCGCCATAGGGGGCGTTGGCCTGGTCGGCCAGATAGGTGAAGTCCGCCTGGGGCAGACGGTTCACGAGGGCGCGGTGKACCGTGAGGCCGCCCACGCCGGAGTCGAAGACGCCGATGGACATGATCCTGGCTTACCCCGCCCTCGCCCGGCCGTCCACGCGGCGCCTTTGAGATTCTGGCGCCGATCCCATGCAGTCCCGATCGCGCACGAACCGGCCCCGAGGGAACAGGCGTGCGCGAGTTCCTGTCGTCGAATTCATCTCCCGTGGGACGATTTCCGCGCGAAAGCGCTTACCTAGCGACCACGCGACGCTCTAGGGTTCCGCTTCCCATTCGCCGGAGACCCGCCGTGAAGCGTCGTTCCTTCCTCGCCGCCGCCAGCGCGACCGCCCTGACGCCCATGATCGCCCCAATGTCCGCTAGAGCCGCCACCCCCGCCGCCGCTTCCGGCAACCCCCTGCTGGCCCAATGGACAGGTCCGCATGGCGGCCTGCCGCCGCTGGACAAGGTCAAGCCCGAGCTGTTCGCCTCGGCCTTCGAGGCGGCCATGGCCGAGCAGCGCCAGGAGCTGTTCGCCCTGACCGCCAAGCGCTCGGCCCCGACCTTCGAGACCATCCTGGCGGCCTATCAGGACTCCGGCCGGACCCTGAACCGGGTCGGCGCGCTGTTCGGGGTGTTCACCTCGACCATGAACGACGCGGCCATGCAGAAGGTCGAGGCCGAGAGCACGCCCAAGCTGGCGGCCTTCAGCGACGAGATCATCCAGAACGAGCAGCTGTTCGCCCGCATCAAGGCCGTCTACGACGCCCGCGAGACCGCGAACCTGACGCCCGAGCAGAAGCGCCTGACCTGGGTGGTCTACAACAGCTTCGCCCGCCAGGGCGCGGCGCTGGACGCCGCCAAGAAGGCGCGCCTGGGCCAGATCAACCAGGCCCTGGCCAGCCTCTACACCAAGTTCAGCCAGAACGAGCTGGCCGACGAGGAGGGCTACACCCTGGAGCTAGCCGAGGGCGACCTGGCCGGCCTGCCGGACTCGGTGAAGGCCGGGGCGGCGGCGGCGGCCGAGGAGAAGGGCCTGAAGGGCAAGTGGCTGATCACCAACACCCGCTCGTCCATGGAGCCCTTCCTGGTCTATTCCGACCGTCGCGACCTGCGCGAGAAGGGCTGGAAGATGTGGGTGTCGCGCGGCGACAACAACGACGCCCATGACAACAAGGCGGTGATCACCGACATCCTCAAGCTGCGCGCCGAGAAGGCCCAGCTGCTGGGCTTCCCGACCTACGCCCACTGGATCACCGACGACCAGATGGCCAAGACCCCGGACGCGGCCATGGACCTGATGATGCAGGTCTGGAAGCCGGCCGTGGCCCGCGTCCACGAGGAAGTGGCCGACATGCAGAAGGTGGCCGACGCGGAAGGCGCGACCTTCAAGATCGCCCCCTGGGACTACCGCCACTACGCCGAGAAGGTGCGCAAGGCGCGCTACGACCTCGACCAGAACGTCGTGAAGCCCTACCTGCAGCTGGAGAAGCTGCGCGAGGCCATCCACTGGGCGGCGGGCCAGCTCTACGGTTTCACCTTCACCCAGATCAAGGACGTGCCGGTCTGCCATCCCGACGTGCGCGTCTGGGAGGTGACCAAGGGCGGTCAGCGCGTGGGCCTGTGGTACTTCGACCCCTACGCCCGGGCCGGCAAGCAGTCGGGCGCCTGGATGAGCGAGTATCGCACCCAGGAGAAGTTCCGCGGCGTGGTCACCCCGATCGTCTCCAACAACTGCAACTTCGTGAAGGGCAAGCCCGGCGAGCCGGTGCTGATCTCGTGGGACGACGCCTCGACGATGTTCCACGAGTTCGGCCACGCCCTGCACGGCCTGAACTCGGACGTGAACTATCCCGGCCTGGCCGGCACCAACGTGGCCCGTGACTTCGTCGAGTTCCCCAGCCAGCTGAACGAGCACTGGCTGCCGACCAAGCCGGTGCTGACCCAGTTCGCCGTCCACTACCAGACCGGCAAGCCGATCCCCGACGAACTGGTGGCCAAGATCGAGAAGGCCAAGACCTTCAACCAGGGCTTCTCGACCGTCGAGTACCTGGCCTCGGCGATCTACGACATGAAGATCCACCTGGCCGCCCAATGGCGTCCAGGTGGGGGCCAGGCGATCGACCCGGCGGCGTTCGAAAAGTCGGCCATGGCCGAGATCGGCCTGCCGTCCGAGATCGTCATGCGCCACCGGCCCACCCAGTTCGGCCACATCTTCTCGGGCGACGGCTATTCGGCCGGCTACTACGACTACATCTGGGCCGACACCCTGACCGCCGACGCGGCCGAGGCGTTCGAGGAGGCGCCCGGCGGCTTCTACGACAAGGCCGTGGCCAAGCGCCTGCACGACGACATCATGAGCGTGGGCAACACCATCGACGCGGGCGAGGCCTTCCGTCGCTTCCGCGGCCGCGACGTGAAGATCGGCGCCCTGATGCGCAACCGGGGCTTCCCGGTTCCGCCGGGGGCTTGAGGATCCGCCCTGCTTTCGCCCAAGGTCGCTCGCCTCTATCTAGGGCGAAGGCAGTTCAAGAGGCGAGCATGGTCACGATGAAGGCGCTGTCGGCGGCGGGTCTGGCTCTGGCCCTGACGGCGACGGCGGTCCACGCCCAGACCGTCGCGCTGCCCCCGCCCGACCCCGGCAGCGCCGTGGTCGAGGAGCTGTGGGTGGTGGCCCGGCCGCCTGGGCCGGCCCTGTGGCTGGTCGAGAAGGGCGGGGCCAAACTCTATGTGGTCGGGTCGGCCCCCCCGCTGCCGCACCAGCTGAAATGGGACAGCCCGCGCCTGGACCGGGCGTTGGGCGAGGCCAGCCTGGTGCTCGTCCCGCCCGAGGCCTCGGTCGGCCCGCTGCAGGTGACCAAGTTCTTCCTGACGGGCGGGGGCGGCGTGCGCCAGCCGTTCGGCAAGAAGCTGGAGAACCGCCTGCCGCCCGACCTGCTGGCCCGGTTCGTCAACGCCCGCGAGCAGGCCCAGCGCACGGCCGTGCCCTACAAGGACTGGAAGCCGGCGGTGGCGGGCTTCATCCTGCTGTCGGACTTCCGCCAGGCGGCCGGCCTGTCCGAGGCCAAGCCGGTCAGCACCATCGAGCGCATGGCCAAGGCCAAGGGCGTCAAGGTCAAGGCGATGAGCCAGTACCGCCTAGGTCCCATCCTCGCCAGCGCCGGCAAGCTGTCGGACGAAGCCAACCTGGCCTGCCTGAACGACGCCCTGACCGAGCTGGAATACGACGCCCAGCACGCCACCACGATCGGGACCGACTGGGCCAACGGCGACCTGGCCAGCGTGCGGGCCCGTTATTCGACCTCGGCGGCCCAGCGCTGCGTGATGCGCGCGCCCGGCGGCCCCGGCCTGCTGGCCCAGCAGATCGGCCAGTCGGCCGACGCCCTGACCGAGGCCCTGAACCGCCCCGGCGTGACCATCGCCGTCGTCGACCTGGCCTTCCTGCTGCCGGCCAATGGCGTGCTCGACCGCCTGAAGGCCTCGGGCGCCACCATCACCTCCCCGGCCGGGTAAGGAGACCGCCATGCGCCTGCTCGGCATCGACCACGTGGTGATCCGCGCCCGCGATCCCGTCGCCATGGAGCGGTTCTACACCCAGGTGCTGGGCTGCGCCGTCGAGCGCCGCCAGGACGCCATCGGCCTGGTCCAGCTGCGGGCCGGCGCCCAGCTGATCGACCTGGTCGATGTCGCCGGCCGCCTGGGCCAGATGGGCGGCGCCGCACCGGGCGCCGACGGCCACAACATGGACCACCTGTGCCTGCGGGTGATCGACTTCGACGTCGAGACCGTCCGCGCCCATCTCGAGGCCCACGGCGTGGCGATCGGCGATGTGGGCGAACGCTACGGCTCGACCGGCGAGGCGACTTCGCTCTATCTGTCGGACCCCGAGGGCAACGGGCTGGAGCTGCGCGGCTGAACCTTGGCCGTTGCTTCCGGCTAGGATATCCCAGTCCTTGGGGGAGCTGATGCGCGCATTCATTCCGTCTCTTGTCGCCGGCCTGATCGCCGGCTGTCTTGTCGCGCCGGCAATGGCCCAGGCGACCGACGATGGGCGGCTTGAGGCCTTCATCAAGGCTGCGGCGAGCGGGGATTGCACGGGCTATCCGGCCATGGTCGATCTTGCCCTGTCCGGCCGTCTGGACAGATTTCTCAGCGCGCGCCTTTCGGCGGAGGTGGCGATATGCGCCGCTCAGGACGGGCGCTTCGATCGAACCGATCAGCTCATCGCCCGGGCCGCCCTGCCTCCTGAGGTCGGGACTGAAATGCAGATGCGCTTCGTGTTCCATCGGCTGATCCGGCGACTGACTGACATCCCGGGCGCGGGAGCGTCCGCTCAGCGCGCCGCCGACGCCATGATCGGCCTTGGTCACTTTCCAGATCGATCCATCCAATCCGCCGAACTGGGCGTCATGGCGGATTTCGCGGCAGGCCAGAACGACACGGGCCTAGACCGCCTGAAACAGATCGACCGGCGAGCGGCGCTCTCCATCCAGATTGACCGCCGTTTTGCACCAGCCTGGCTTCCGACGGAGCAGTTGATCGCCACGCTCGACCACATCTCTATTCAACCGACTTCGTCGCTTGACGATAACTGGACCAGCGAACTGGCGGCCTTGGATCGCCAAAGGGAGGGCGAGGCGAGCATCCTGGCTACCGCCCGACGCAACATGGCCGCCGACATCGCCAACACCTGCCAGCCGGGAGCGTTCGCCTGCCTGGCCGCCGGGAAGGACGGTTCGAACGGTGACGCACAGCGGGCCTGGCTGGTCCAGCGCCTGCTGGATGACGGCCAAGTCGATGAGGCGCTCGCGACTCTGGATCTGCCCGCGGTTCGCGCCGCGGACAGGTCCTCCGACGTCCTGTTCGTTCCCGGCTTCGTCGGCGTGCTCGAGGGTCTGATCCGGGCCGATCAGGCCGAAGAGGCCAAGCGCCTGGTTGGCTGGTGGAGCGCCGTGCAGTCCGCCAGCAAGGTCGAATATGTTGGGATGTCGCGAGACGAGAACGCCAATCTCTGGCCAATCATGGCCATCGGATCGTGCCTGGAGGGTGATCACACCGCACGGCTGGGGCCGAGCGAGTGGCGTCTCTCCCTGGCGTGTGCCGATCCGCAGGACCGCACGGCGCAACTCCTGCTCAGGGCGCTCGACTCGCCCAACTCGCGCAGCGAGGCCCTGCAAGCCCTGAACCTGCCTCCGCGCCATCCGTCGTTGGGTAAGGCCGACGATGACTATCGCCGCCGCTGGGACGCCCTGTTGGCGCGATCCGATGTCGCCGCCGCGATCGAGTATCGAGGCCGCCGGCTCCCGGCCGAGCTCGCCTGGCGTCTTGCGCGAGTTTATCCGGCGTTCTGAACACCCGCCGCTTTTGACTCCCCGCCCCCTTTCGTGCATAAGCGCGCGCTTCCGGCGCTTTATCAGCAGCGCCTCCACCGTCACGACCCCGGCCTGTTAGCGCAGGATCCATCCGGACGAGGACGGCGAGGACCCCCATCGACGTGATCGTCCATGGGGGCTGATCGCGTTTGGTCACTAGTCTAACCAGGGTTCCGCATGTTCGACGGCCTTACAGAGCGACTTTCAGGGGTCTTCGACCGCCTCGGCGGTCGCGGCGTGCTGTCCGAGAAGGACATCGACGAGGCGCTGCGCGAAGTCCGCGTCGCCCTGCTGGAAGCCGACGTCGCCCTGCCGGTGGTCAAGGACTTCATCAGCAAGGCCAAGGAAAGCGCCTCGGGTGAGGCTGTCATCCGCTCGGTCAAGCCGGCCGACCAGGTGGTCAAGATCGTCTATGACGGCCTGGTCGACATGCTGGGCGGCGAGGTCCCCACCGGCCTGAACCTGGCCCTGAACCCGCCGTCGGTGATCCTGATGGCCGGCCTGCAAGGCTCGGGCAAGACCACCACCACCGGCAAGCTGGCCCTGCGGCTGAACAAGATCGAGCGCAAGAAGGTGCTGGTCGCCTCGCTCGACACCCGCCGTCCGGCCGCCATGGAACAGCTGGCCATGCTGGCCAAGCAGGTCGAGGTCGAGAGCCTGCCGATCGTCGCCGGCCAGAGCGCCGCCGACATCGCCAAGCGCGCCCTGACCGCCGCCAAGCTGGGCGGCTACGACGTCCTGATCCTCGACACCGCCGGCCGCACCACCCTGGACGAGGCGATGATGAGCGAGGCGGCGGAAATCGCCCGCATCGCCACGCCGTCCGAGACCATCCTGGTCGCCGACAGCCTGACCGGCCAGGACGCCGTCCGCACGGCCAAGGCCTTCCACGAACGCCTGCCGCTGACCGGCCTGATCCTGACGCGCGCCGACGGCGACGGCCGCGGCGGCGCGGCCCTGTCGATGCGCCACGTCACCGGCCTGCCGATCAAGTTCCTCGGCGCCGGCGAGAAGATCGACGCGCTCGACGTGTTCGACGCCCGCCGCGTGGCCGGTCGGATCCTGGGCCAGGGCGACGTGGTCGCGCTGGTCGAGAAGGCGGCGCAAGACCTCGACGTGGCCGAAGCCGAGCGCATGGCCAAGAAGCTGGCCAAGGGCCAGTTCGACCTGAACGATCTGTCGGCCCAGCTGAACCAGATGCAGAAGATGGGCGGCATGCAGGGCATCATGGGCCTGCTGCCGGGCGTCCAGAAGGTCAAGAAGCAGATCGCCGAGAGCGGCATCGACGACAGCATCTTCCGCCGCCAGCAGGCGATCATCGGCTCGATGACCAAGCTGGAGCGCAAGAAGCCCGACATCCTGGCCGCCTCGCGCAAGCGCCGCATCGCGGCCGGCGCCGGCGTCGACGTCGCCGAGGTCAACCGCCTGCTCAAGCAGCACCGCCAGATGGCCGACATGTTCAAGGCCATGTCCAAGGACGGCGGCAAGGGCATGGCCCGCATGGCCCAGATGATGGGCGGCGGCGACATGGCCCGTCTGAAATCCATGGGCGGGGGCAAGCTTGCCCAGCCCGACCCCAATGCAGCGGGGGGCCAAGGCCTCTCGGGGCTGCCCGGTCTGCCGGGTCTCGGGACTGGCGGCGACGCCAAGCCCAATCCTCTCTCCGGCCTGGGCCTGCCCGGCTTCAACCCGTTCAAGAAATAGAACTTTAGACCAAGGACTACTGAAATGCTGAAGATCCGTCTCGCCCGTGGCGGCGCCAAGAAGCGCCCCTACTACTCGATCGTCGTCGCCGACAGCCACTCGCCCCGCGACGGCCGCTTCATCGAGAAGGTCGGCACCTACAACCCGCTGCTCAAGAAGGACGACGCCGCGCGCGTGACCCTGAAGGTCGAGTCCATCCAGGAGTGGCTCAAGAAGGGCGCCCAGCCGACCGACCGCGTCGCCCGCTTCCTGGCCGCCCAGGGCCTGACCACCTGGACCCACGGCAACAACCCGCAGAAGGGCGCCCCGGGCAAGAAGGCCCAGGAGCGTCTGGCCGAACGCGCCCAGCGCGACGAAGAGCGCGCCGCCGCCGAAGCCCAGGCCAAGGAAGACGCCAAGGCCGCCGCTGAAGCCGCTGCTGCTGCCGCCGCCGAAGCCGCCGCTGCTCCGGCTCCCGAGCCGGAAGTCGTCGCCGAGGAGGCCCCGGCCGCCGAAGAGGCTCCGGCCGCTGAAGCCGCCGCTGAAGAAGCCCCGGCTTCGGAAGAAACCACCGAAGGCTAAGGCCTTCGGAAACGCCGCCGCCGGGACTCCCTGGCGGCGGCGTTTTCTTTTGCGCGCTTCCGCACCATGACCGCATCGTCCCCGCAGACCCTGATCCTGGTCGGCCGCGTCGCCGGCGGCTTCGGCGTGCGCGGCGAGGTGCGGATCACGACCTATACCGAAGACCCGCTGACCCTGACCCGGTTCAAGGTGCTGTCGCGCCAGGACGGCTCGCCCGCCCTGACCCTGACCACCGCCCGCGTGGCCAAGGACGGCGTCGTCGCCCGCTGCGTCGGGATCGACACCAAGGAGGCCGCCGACGCCCTGCGCGGCCTGCGCCTCTACGTTCCCCGCTCCGCCCTGCCGGAGCCCGAGGAAGACGAATTCTACCTGGCCGACCTGATCGGTCTGACCGTGCGCCACGCGGCCACCAACGACCTGCTGGGCAAGATCAAGAGCGTCCAGAACTTCGGCGCCKACGACTTGCTGGAAATCACCCCCGCCCTGGGCGGCCAGACCTGGTACCTGCCCTTCACCCGCGCGGCCGTGCCCGAGGTGAAGATCGCCGAAGGCTTGGTCCTGGCCGATCCTCCCGCCATGGTGGGCGAACCCGAAGGTCCCGCCGAGGGCGACGACCAAGCCTAGGAGCCGGCATGGCGCTCGATGGAAAGTGGCGTGTCACCGCCTCGCGCCATGTCCACAAGGATCGCTGGATCAGCCTGCGCGCGGACGATTGCGTCACCGAGGACGGCGTCGAGATCGCGCCGTTCTACGTCCTGGAATATCCCGACTGGGTGCACATCGTGGCGCTCGATCCGGACGACAACGTGCTGCTGGTGCGCCAGTACCGGCACGGCCTGGGCGACCTGTCGCTGGAGATCCCGGCGGGCGGGGTGAACCCTCGTGAGACCGATCCGCTGGCGGCCGCCGCCCGCGAACTGCTGGAAGAAACGGGGTGCGCCGGAACCCTCAGCCTGGTCGGCGTGACCACGCCCAACCCCGCGACCCACACCAACCGCATCCATACCGTCCTGGCCCGCGATGTCGTCCAGGTGGCGGCGCCGTCCAACGATCCCACCGAACGGATCGAGCCGCTCTGGACCCCCGCGGCCGAAGCCCTGCGCCTGGCGCTGTCCGGCCAGATGGTGGCGTCGATCCAGGTGGCGTCCTTGCTGACCGCCCTGGCCCAGGCCGGGGTGGCGACGATCGAGGTTCGTGAAAAATAGGTCATGACGAAGGCTTAACTGGCTTCGCGCCGGGCCGTGGGCCACCTGGGTCTCCTCGATATCCCCGGGGGGACCCCATGCACCGTCACATCGCGGCCGCCCTGGCCGCCTCGCTCCTGATCGCCGCCGGGCCGGCCCTGGCCGCCGAGGAGCTGACCTCGAAACAGGCCGGCCAGGTGGTCGACACCCTGGTGGCCGAGCTGAACGGCTATTTCGATCCCGCCAAGGCCCACGACGTCCAGGCGGCCCTGAAGGCCCAGCGCGGCCGGTTCGTCCGCATCCACGACCGCGCCGCCCTGGCCGAAGCGCTGAGCGCGGTGACCCTGACGGTCTCGGGCGACCAGCACATGAAGGTGACGGTGACCACCGCCAACGCCCAGGCCGTCCGGCTCAGCGACGCCGACGAGGCTTTGGTCGACAAGCGCCTAGCCTACGGTCTGATGGCCGCGCGCCGGCTGCCAGCCAATATCGGCTATCTGAAGCTGCGCTATTTCGAGCAGGGCGAGGAGGGCGCGGCGATGATCGACGCGGCCCTGGGCCTGCTGAAGGATACCGACGCCCTGATCATCGACCTGCGCGAGAACACCGGCGGCGGCGGGGCGACGGACGAGCGGCTGCTGGGCCAGCTGTCGCGCGCGCCGCTGGTCATGGAGGAGATTCGCTGGCGCGATCCCGACGGCAAGACCACGACCATGTCCCGCCACGTCCGCCAGGGCCCCGGCGACCCGCTCTACGCCGACAAGCCGGTCTATCTGCTGGTGGGCGGCCAGACCTTCTCGGCGGCCGAGGCCTTCGCCTACACGATGCAGGCCAACAAGCGGGCCGTGCTGGTCGGGACCCGCACGCGCGGCGGCGGCAACCCGGCCAACCGCCCCAAGCCCAGCCTGGGCTTCGGCCTGGTCGCCTTCATCCCCAACGGCCAGGTGATCCATCCCCTGACCGGCGGCGGCTGGGAGGGCGTGGGCGTCAAGCCGGACGTCGAGACGCCGCTGGACGGCGCCCTGACCGAGGCCTACCGCCGCGCCCTGGCGGCGGCCAAGCCACTGGTCTCGACCCCGAAGTCCGAAAAGGAACGCGCCGACGCTATCACCGACCCGGCCAAGGCCCTGGTCGCCGACCAGGCGCTCTAGGCGGCTACTTGCGCACCCGCATCAGGCATTCCTGGGCCACCGAGGCCACCAGCTTGCCGTCGCGGGTGAACATCTGGCCGCGCACCAGGCCCCGGCCCTGCGAGGCCGAGGGGCTGTCCTGCGAGAACAGGGTCCAGTCGTTGAAGTCGAACGGGTGGTGGAACCACATGGCGTGGTCCAGGCTGGCGGCCTGCAGGCCGGGCGTGGTCCAGATCAGGCCGTGCGGGCGCAGGGCGCTTTCCATGAAGGCCATGTCCGAGGCGTAGGCCAGGGCGCACTGCTGGGCCCGGACGTCGTCGCCGATCGGCGCCTTGGCCCGCATCCAGACCTGCTTGGTCGACGGCTTGGGCACGGGCTTGGTCGGGTGCTGGGGATCGACCCAGCGCAGGTCCACCGGCCGGGGGAACTCGGCCAGCTTGACGAAGCGCGGGTGCAGTTCGTCGCCCAGCGAGCGCAGATATTCCGCCTCGGTCGGCAGGCTCTCGGGATCGGGCGCGTCGGGCATGTCGGCCTGGTGCTCCAGCCCCTCCTCGGGGGTCTGGAACGAGGCGGCCAGGTTGAAGATCTGCTCGCCATGCTGGATCGCCGCCACCCGGCGGGTGGTGAAGGTGCCGCCGTCGCGGGCCCGCTCGACCTCGTAGAGGACCGGGGCGTTCACGTCGCCGGGGCGGATGAAATAGGCGTGCAGCGAATGGCAGATGCGGTCGGGCACCGTGCGATAGGCCGCCATCAGGGCCTGGGCGATCACCAGCCCGCCGAAGATGCGGGGAAAGCCGTCATTGGGGCTGACGCCCCGGAACAGGTTCACCTCGATCGGTTCGAGGGTCAGGATTTCGGCGAGGTTCTCGGGCGTGCGCATGGGGGTTGGTTAGGCGCGCCGGCGGGACAGGGCAAGTCGTGAGCTTGCGCTAGGGCGATGCGCTCACCATCGTTGCGGGATGGCCACGCCTTTTCCGCCCATCGTCCACCACCCCGCCTTCCGCGCCGAGATGCCGGCCGGCCATCGCTTCCCCATGGACAAGTTCTCGCGGCTGGCGGCGGTGCTGGAGGCCGAGGGTGTGGCGGGTCCCGCCGGCTTCGTGCGCCCCGAGCCGATCGACCTGGAGAGCCTGCTGCTGGTCCATGACGAGGCCTATGTGCGCGGGGTGATCGACCTGACCCTGCCGGCCGAGGTGGCGCGGCGGGTGGGCCTGCCCAACACCGAGTCGGTGGCCAAGCGCGCCCAGGCGGCCGTCGGCGGCACCCTGGCCGCGGCGCGCCTGGCCCTGGAGCACGGGATCGCCTGCAACACCGCCGGCGGCAGCCATCACGCCCAGGCCGACACGGGGGCGGGCTTCTGCGTGTTCAACGACGTGGCGGTGGCGGCGCGGCGGCTGCTGGTCGAGGGCGCGGTCGATCGGGTGCTGGTCGTCGACCTCGACGTCCACCAGGGCGACGGCACGGCGCGGATCTTCGAGGGCGATCCCAGCGTCTTCACCTTCTCGATGCACGCCGAGAAGAACTTCCCGGCCCGCAAGGCGGTCAGCGACCTGGACGTCGACCTGCCCGACGGCACGGGCGACGAAGCTTATTTGGAAACGCTGTCCGGCATCCTGCCGGGCCTGCTGGCCCGGACGGCGCCGGACCTGGTGTTCTTCAACGCCGGGGTCGATCCGCACGCGGACGACAAGCTGGGGCGTCTCAGCCTGAGCGACGAGGGCCTGGCGCGGCGCGAGGCGTTCGTCCTGGGCTCATGTCTGGAAAGGGGAGTCCCCGTGGCGGGGGTGATCGGCGGCGGATACGACGCCGACATCGATCGATTGGCGCATCGTCACGCCCTTCTCCACCGGGCGGCCCGAAAGGCTCTCGAAGCCTGAAGGGTCGCGCTCCGGTGGAGGCTACGCGGCGATCACTTAGAAGCTCGAGACGAGCGAACCGGCGATCACGACGAGGGGCAGCATGGCCAGAACGATGCTGGCGAAACCCGAGAAGGCGTTGTTCGAGAAGGTCATTGTCTTGTTTCCCTGAAAGTCCGGCGCGACGACCGCGTCCGGTGATCAGGGGTATAGGCCCGCGGGATGGTGAATACCCGTTACCTTTGCTTCATGAAGCGTTTTTAAGAAACGTTGATGCGAGAAACCTGCATTACAGAGGTGTAATGTGATTGTTTTCGATCGTTGCAGTGGAAACTTTTGCCGTTGATACCATTGTTCGGCGGTCCGATCACTCGTCCGCCGAGGTCAACAGGAAATGACCGCGCAGGGCGGCGATCGGCGCGGCGCGCTGCTCCTGCCAGGCCTCGACGTGGACATTGGCGATCCGCCGGCCGACCTTCTTGATCTGGGCGCGGGCGAAGGTGGTCAGCGGACGGCCGGATCGCAGGTACTCGATCGAGACGTCGATGGTCCGCGGCTGGCGCTTGAGCGGCTCGGCCACCGACAGTTGGGCCAGGGCGGTCATCTCCATGAAGGCCCCCAGCACCCCGCCGTGGATGGCGGGCAGCAGCGGATTGCCGACGATGTGGTCCGAGAACGGCAGGATGGCGGTCATCTCGTCCCCGGCCAGCTCGGCGTGCATGCCGATGAACCGGGCGTAGGGGATCGAGCCGAGCACGGCGCTGAGGCGGGTGGCGGCGTCGGTCATGCGGCGTTTCCTTCGCTGCTCGACGACTTGGCGCGGGGCGGCTTGAGGTTGGCGCCCGGCTTCTTGCCGGCGCTGGAGTCCAGCATGAAGGCGGCCTGGGCGGCGGCGATCGGGTCGTCGGGGTCGTCCTCGTAGGCCACGGCGCGCACGAAGGCGACCGAGCGGGTGACCTTGTAGCAGTGGGCCCGGGCCAGCACATCGCGCCCCGGCTGGGCCGGCCGCATGTAGTCGATGCGCAGATCCAGGGTGGCGATCGAGGTCCATTCGGCGAGGGCGGCGTGCACCGCCTGGCCGCTGGCGTGGTCGAGCAGGGTGGTGACCACCCCGCCGGCGATCACCCCGGTCTCGGGATCGCCGACGATCTCCGGCTTGTAGGGCGCCTTGAGGATGGCGACCGCGTCGCCGATCTCCAGGGTCACCAGGCCCAGGGCGCGCGCCTGGGGACTGCCTTCGTTCATCGCGTTGGCGATGAACCGATGCTGTTCGTCACTGCTCATGAGGATAGGTTTATAGCCAGGCGCGTTCCCATATCCAGCCGATGAAACCCCAGGACCTGATCTGTCCGAAGCCCGACGGGCTCTATTGCCCGCCCGGGGACTTCTACATCGACCCCGTCCGCCCCGTGGACCGGGCGGTGATCACCCATGGCCACGCCGACCACGCCCGGGCCGGGCACGGCGTGGTGGCGGCCACGCCCGAGACCCTGGCGATCATGGCCGAACGCTACGGCGAGGACTTCGCCGGCCAGCGTCACCCGATCGCCTATGGCGAGACCTTCACCCACAACGGCGTCGAGGTGGGCCTGGTCCCGGCCGGCCACGTGCTGGGCTCGGCCCAGGCCGTGGTGCGCTGGAAGGGCATGACCATCGTCGTCTCCGGCGACTACAAGCGCCGCCGCGACCCCACGTGCCCCGCCTTCGAACCCGTGCCCTGCGACGTGTTCGTGACCGAGGCGACCTTCGGCCTGCCGGTGTTCCGCCATCCGGACGACAAGGGCGAGATCGCCGCCCTGCTGAAGTCGGTCKAGCAGTTCCCCGAGCGCAGCCACATCGTCGGGGCCTACGCCCTGGGCAAGGCCCAGCGGGTGATCAAGCTGCTGCGCGAGGCGGGCTGGGACCGGACGATCCACGTCCACGGCGCCATGGATCGCCTGAACCGCCTCTACGGCCGCCACGGCGTGGACCTGGGCCTTCTGGCCCCGGCCACGACCGGAACCAAGAAGGACTTCGAAGGCGCGATCATCGTCGCCCCGCCCTCGGCCCTGGCCGACCGCTGGAGCCGGCGCTTCCCCGATCCGGTCGATTGCTTCGCCAGCGGCTGGATGCGCGTGCGGGCGCGGGCCCGCCAGCGCGGCGTCGAACTGCCGCTGATCATCTCCGACCACGCCGACTGGGACGAGCTGACCGCCACCCTCGACGAACTGCGCCCCGGCGAGGTCTGGATCACCCATGGCCGGGAAGAGGCCCTGGAGCGCTGGTGCGAACTCCAGGGCATCCCCGCCCGGGCGCTGAGGCTGGTCGGCTATGACGAGGAAGAKGGCGAGTAGGCTCAGCTGATCAGGTCGGGACCGCCGGGCGGCGGCGTGGACCCGGCCGAGACGGTCTTCTTCTTGCCGCCCATCACCTTGCGCACCCACGCCGTGGCGCTGGCGAAGGCCGCCGCGATGATCACGAAGCCCTTCTTCAGCACGATCAGCAGGACCGCCAGCAGGCCGAACTTCTTGGCCACGGCCAGGCCCAGGCCCGCCGCCACCAGCCCGGCGACGCCGAACTCCGCGGCCTTGTCGCCCTTGGCGTGGTCGGCATAGGTCGAGCCGGGGTCGAAGACCGCCGCCTGGGCGATGCTGCCGGCCGCCGCACGGACGTCCTGCAGGTCGCCCATCGACGAGATGACGTTCAGGCTCAGCACGCCCTGCCGGTTCAGCAGGCGGATGTCGTAGTTGAGCGAATGGGCCTCGCCGCCGCCGATCGCCAGGTCCTGGGCCCAGATCGCCAGGTGACGCGTCGGGTCGTAGGAGGGCTGTTCGGCCCAGCCGGCCAGGTGGATCGTCGGATAGCCCGCGTCCTTGCGCCGGGCGTTGGAGTCGTCCTCGGACTCGCGCAGCTGGTCCAGCAGCTTCTGCGGGTCGATCTTGCGGGCGTCCTTGTCGGAGACGTAGCCGACGTCCTGGTAGGTGACCACCGCGCCCCACGAGGCCGCTTCCAGCGGCTTKAACCGGGTCGGGATGATCATGCCCAGTACGCCTTCGCCCGTCTCGGGCGGGTTGCCCCATCCCTCGGTCAGCACGCGTTTGGCCGCGGCGGCGTCCAGGAAGTAGTAGTCCGGACCCAGGTTCAGCTTGGCGTGGGCGGCCGGCAGGGCGATCTGCCCCGTGTGATGCTGCAGCCGGTCCTGCCAGGAGAGGTCCGGCTGGGACGCCGCGATCGGCGCCGGCGGTTGATCGGAAGCAAAGGCCGGCGCGGCGGCGCCCACGAAGACGGCCGCCACGACGGGCGCGAGAAACTGACGCAAAACAAACCCCCAAAGATTCCCCACAGCGAAGCTAGCGGAGGTTGTATCGCTTGGCCAGAGAGGGGCGCCTACACCACTTTGCCTAGACCACCTTGAAGGTCGCCCGGGCCCGCGCCACCGGCTTGTCGTCGGCCCGCACCGTGGCCTCGGCGTAGCAGAGGCTCTTGCCCGGCTTGATGAAGTCGGTGTCGAAGACCAGCCACTGGCCCAGCTGGGCGGCGGCGATGTAGTCCAGTCCCAGCGAGACGGTGATCAGGCCCTGGCTGGGGATCTTCAGCCGAGTCAGCACCACGCCGCACGACAGACCCATGGCGTTGTCGGCGAGCGCCGCCAGCAGGCCGCCGTGCGGATTGCCGCGCGAATTGGTGTGCGGCTCGCGGACCTCCAGCGCCAGCACCCAGCGATCGTCGCGGATGTCGGCGAAGATCGGCTCCCACGGCGTGGTCAGCGGGCTCTTGCGGGGATGGGGGACGAAGGGTTCGGGCGGGGTCATGGTCGCCTCCTGTCCGGCGTTCGGACCCCATCACTCAAACAGATGTTTGAATTGACTTCAAGCTTCGCGGCCGTGCTAGCGTCCGCCTGTCCCGAACGGGACGGATCGGGGGATCGCATGGCCAATGGAAACGGCGCCGGCGCGCTGAGGCTCGACGCCGACAAGGTGGTGGGGACGCTGGACCACTTGCGGGCGCGGGTGACCGAGCGGTTCCCGGCGTCCGGCCTGGCGGAGGTGTGCGGCCAGCTGACCGCCGTGGCCCGGGTCACCGCCAAGCGGGCCCGGCGGCTGTCGCGGCCCTATCTGGGCCTGCGGACCCTGGTGGCCGCCATCGCCGTCCTGGCGATCGGGGCCGAGGCGGCGCTGATCGTGCGGCTGGACTGGCTGGCCGGCCTGCGCAACGCCGGCGCCCTGAGCCTGGCCACCAGCCTGGAGCCGGCCGTCAACCTGCTGCTGTCCGGCGCGGCGATCTGGTTCCTGGTGTCGCTGGAGTCGCGCTGGAAGCGCTCGCGGGTCCAGAAGTCCCTGCATGAACTGCGGTCGTTCGCCCACGTCATCGACATGCACCAGCTGACCAAGGACCCGACCCTGGTGCTGGGCCCGCGCACGGCCTCCTCGCCCGCCCGAGAGATGAACCGCTTCCAGCTGGCCCGCTACCTGGACTACTGCGCCGAGATGCTGGCCCTGACCGCCAAGCTGGCGGCGCTCTACGCCGGCGAGACCAACGACCCGGTGATCGTCGCCGCCGTCAACGACATCGAGACCCTGACCTCCGACCTCGGCCGCAAGATCTGGCAGAAGATCATGATCCTGGGCCAGCTGGACGAAAGCCGGGCGGGCTGAGGTTGGGCTCATAAATTACGTCTGTCATTTTTAAGATGGCGCACGGCGCGCGACCTGCTAGCGTGGCCGCAACGACCTTGAGGGTGGAATCGTCATGCGTGCTGTCGTCCTGGTGATCGCGGGTGTCGTGCTGGCCGGTTGCGGACGTGCGAACGCGCCGATCGCCAAATTCTCCGACTCGGCCGTGATGCTCGACTCCCCGTCGGCCTCCGCCGGCCCGGCCCAGCGCAAGGCCGAGGCGGCCGAGGAACCGGCGGCTCCGACGACGACCCCGACGGTCGCCGCGCCGATGATCGCCTACGACTATTTCGATACGATCTGGGCTCCGGCCGGACACATCAGGGCGCTGATGGACGCGCACCAAAAGGCCTGCGTCGCGGCCGGGACCACCGCCTGCCAGGTGGTCAGCTCCAGCCGCAGCGGCGCGGAAGGCGGCGTGACCAAGGGGGTGCTGGAACTACGCGCCTCGCCCGCCTGGATCGCCAAGCTACGCGGCGGCCTGGACGCCGACGCCAAGGCGGCGGGCGGCCGGGTCACCGACTCCCAGGTCACCAGCGAGGACCTGACCCGCTCCATCGTCGACGGCGAAGCCTGGCTGCGCGCCCAGACCACCCTGCGCGACCGCCTGCAGACGCTGCTGGCCGAGCGGCCCGGCAAGCTTTCGGAACTGCTGGAGGTCGAGCGCGAGCTGGCCCGGGTGCAGGGCGAGATCGACGCCGCCCAGTCGACCCTGGCGGTGATGAAGGCCCGGGTGGCCACCTCGGCCCTGACCCTGCGCTACGAGTCCGGCGCGGTGACCCGTCCGACCGGGGCCTGGGCGCCGCTGGCCCAGGCCTTCGCCAATGTCGCGACGATCCTGGCCAGGTCCCTGGCGGGGCTGGTGGTGTTCGTCGCCTGGGCCGCGCCCTGGGCGCTGGTGCTGGGCCTGGCGATCTGGGCGCTGCGCAAGCGCCTGCCCCGCCTGCCCCGCCTGCGTCGTAAGCCCCCGACCGACGAGGCGCCGCCGAGCGCGTAGCGCGGAAGCCGTTTCGCGCGTTGAATGGGACCATGCGCGCCTTCGCCCATCTTCTGGACCGGCTGTCCCTGACCAGCTCACGCAACGCCAAGCTGACCCTGATCAAGGACTTCCTGCGCGAGACGCCCGATCCCGAGCGCGGCTGGGTGCTGGCGGCCCTGACCGGGGCGCTGTCGTTCAACGCCGCCAAGCCGGCCTTCATCCGCAAGGCGGTGGAGAGCCGGATGGACGCCCAGCTGTTCGCCTGGTCCTACGACTATGTCGGCGACCTGGCCGAGACCGTCGCCCTGGTCTGGCCGGAAAAGCCCGGCGCCAACCGCGAGCCCGACCTGTCCGAGGTGGTCGAGAGCCTGCGCACCGCCTCGCGCACCGAGGTCCAGCGGCTGATCGAGGGCTGGCTGGACGCCCTGGACGCCGACGGGCGCTGGGCCCTGCTGAAGCTGATGACGGGCGGCCTGCGTGTGGGGGTTTCGGCGCGGCTGGCCAAGCAGGCCTGCGCCGACTTCGGCCAGGTGGAGATCGGCCAGGTCGAGGAGGTCTGGCACGCCATGACCCCGCCCTATGGCGACCTGTTCGCCTGGCTGGAGGGGCGGTCCGAGCAGCCCTCGCCCGACGCGCCCGGGCGCTTCCGGCCGGTGATGCTGGCCCAGGCGATCGACGAGGCCGTCGACTTCGCCAAGCTGGACCCCGCCGACTACGCCGCCGAATGGAAGTGGGACGGCATCCGCGTCCAGGCGGTCAGCGAGCGCGGGGAGCGGCGGCTATACACCCGCACCGGCGACGACATCTCGGCCACCTTCCCCGACGTGCTGGAGGCCCTGACCTTCGAGGGGGCGATCGACGGCGAGCTTTTGGTGATGCGCGACGGCGTCGTGGCCAGCTTCGGCGATCTGCAGCAGCGGCTGAACCGCAAGGCGGTCGACGCCAAGCAACTGCAGACCTTCCCGGCCGGCATCCGCGCCTACGACCTGCTGCTGGACGGCGAGACCGACCTGCGCGGCCTGCCGTTCGGCGAGCGGCGCAAGCGGCTGGAGGCCTTCGTGGCGAAAGCCGCCAGTCCGCGCATCGACCTGTCGCCGATCCAGCCGTTCGACACCTGGGACGAACTGGCCGCCCTGCGCGCCGATCCGCCGGCTGGCGATCCCGCCATCGCCGAGGGCCTGATGCTCAAGCGCTGGGACAGCGTCTACGAACCGGGCCGCCCCAAGGGGCCGTGGTTCAAGTGGAAGCGCGACCCCCGCCTGATCGACGCGGTGCTGATGTACGCCCAGCGCGGCCACGGCAAGCGATCCAGCTTCTATTCCGACTACACCTTCGGGGTCTGGCGCGAGGACGAGACAGGGACGCGTCACCTGACCCCGGTGGGCAAGGCCTATTTCGGCTTCACCGACGAGGAGCTGAAGCAGATCGACAAGTTCGTGCGCGACCACACGATCGAGCGCTTCGGTCCCGTGCGTTCGGTGCGGGCCGACCTGGAGTTCGGCCTGGTGTTCGAGGTGGCCTTCGAGGGCCTGCAGCGCTCGACCCGCCACAAGTCCGGCGTGGCCATGCGCTTCCCCCGCATCAACCGCATCCGCTGGGACAAGCCGTCGCGCGAGGCCGACGAACTGACGACCCTGGAGCGGATGCTGGACTGATCTTCAAATTTGGCTCAACTCGAAACGGTCAAGCTTGAGCCAAACTTGACAATAGGCCCTAGTGGCCGCCCCCGATGCCTTCCAGGGCCGGCGCGCCGGAGCCCGCGTGGAACATCCGGCCCTTCTCGGTGATCAGCACGGCGACCAGGCCGGCGAGACCGAAACCGGCGAAACCCAGGGTCAGGGGCACGGTGGTGCCGTCGAACAGCTGGCCGATCCAGAAGCCGAACAGCGCCCCGCCGATGGTGGTGATGAAGCCCTGCACCGAGGCCGCCGTGCCGGCCAGGTGGCCCAGCGGCTCCATGGCGATCGCGCCGAAGTTCGACATCACCATGCCGAAGCAGAACATCATGCCCGCCTGCAGCAGGGAGAAGGTCCAGAGGGTCTCGTGGCCGCTCACGGCGACCAGGGCGTGGACCACCGCGAAGCCGAGATAGCCCATCAGCGAGACGTGCGAGACCAGGCGCATGCCCAGGCGCTCGACGATGTGCGAGTTGAGCAGGGACGAGACCGCGATGCCGCCGGCGATGGCCGCGAAGATCAGGGTGAACAGCTTGCCCGCCCCCAACACGTCGACGAACACCTGCTGGGCCGAGTTGAGGAAGCCGAACAGCCCGCCCAGCACCAGGGTGGCGGCCAGGGTGTAGCCGACCGCGATCCGGTTGGTCAGGCACACCTTGAAGGCCGCCAGCACGGGACCGACCTCCAGGGGCGTGCGGTCCTCCGGATGCAGGGTCTCGGGCAGCTTGACCCACGACCAGGCGATCACGGCCAGGCCGAAGATGGCCAGCACGCCGAACACCCAAGGCCACGGCGCGACCAGCAGGATGGCCTGGCCCACCGAGGGGGCGATGATCGGCACGCCCAGGAAGACGATGAACGACAACGACATCACCCGCGCCATCTGCCGGCCGCTATAGCAGTCGCGGACGATCGACACCGACAGCACGCGCGTGGCGGCCGCCCCGACGCCGCACAGGGCGCGGGCGATCAGCAGCATCGGAAACGAGGTAGCGAAGGCGCACAGGGCGGCGAAGACGACATACAGCGACAGGCCGACCAGCAGCACCGGCTTGCGGCCGTAGCGGTCGGCCAGCGGGCCGTAGACGATCTGGGCCGCGCCGAAGCCCAGCAGGTAGGCGGTCAGGATCCACTGGCGCTCGTTGTCGGTCGCCACGCCCAGGGCGTGGCCGATCTGCGGCATGGCCGGCAGCATCGAGTCGATGGCCAGGGCGTTGGTGGCCATCATCGCCGCGATCAGGGCGACGAACTGGCCGAAACCCATGCCKGGGTGTGGGCCGGGGTGCGGGCCGGGKCGGACTGCGGCGGAACTGGACGACATGACGCTCTTCTTCACGGGCCGGACGCCGAAGCGCCGGCGGGCGCGAGACGCGTTTGGTCGCGATATAGGGCCAGCACGGCGTTACGCCAAACGGACTCGCGTCTAGTCGGCCATCAGGAACTGGATGCTCACCGCTTGGTCGTCCCCGACCTTGGAGGCGCCCTCCTGCGACTGCCCGACGCTGGCCACCCGCAGCAGGGGTTGGGATCCCGGTTGTCCGGGCGGGGCGTTGCGCAGGCGGGCCAGGTCCGGCTGGGCGGCCGTGAGCGCCTGATGGAAGACGGCGGCGCGCTGCAGGGCCAGGGCCGCGGCCCGCTGCCCCTCGGCGCTGAAGGCGTCGAGATTGGTCTGGCTGGTCACGTTGACGACCGACAGCTTGGCGTCGCCGCCCGTGCAGTCGCCCCCGGCCGCCACGCCGTAGCCCAGGCAGGGCAACCGGTGGATCAGGCTGCGGGCGACGTCCCCGGCGATCCGCTGGCCGTCGGGCGAGAGCGTCGCCGTCCCCGCCACGAACAGCTGATCCGCCCGGAAGCTGAGCGAGCCGCTTGAAGGATCGCCGGCGACCGGCGCCTTGGCGTCGCGCAGGTCGGCGTCCAGCGCCTGCATCAGCAGTTTCCGGGCGTCCATCACCGAGGCCGTCTCGGCCGTGGCCTTCGTCGGCGGCGCGAAGGCGAAGCAGCGGCGCTGGCCGGCCGCGCCCTTGCCGGTTTCCGACAGGGTCGCCTCCGGCACGCACAGCACCTGGGCCTTGTAGTCGATCTCGATGTCGGCGGTCTTGGGCGTGAGGTTGGCCGCCGTCTGCAGCAGGGCGGCGGTCTCCGGGTGCTTGGCCGTGGTCAGCTTGGCGGTCGTCGAGCGGAACTCGAAGGCGAAGTAGCTGAGCATGATGATGAAGATGAAGATCACCCCCACCATCATGTCGGTCATCGAGACGTAGTAGCTTTCGCCTTCCTCGACATCGACGGTCCGGCCGCGCTTGCGCCGCATCAAACCGCGCCCACGCGGGCGGGCCTGGCGGCCAGGGCCGCCTCGATGCGGCCCAGGATCGCCAGCTGCTCCAGCATCACCTTCTCGGGCGGGGCGAAGCGCACGCAGGCGTCCAGCAGGGCGAAGAAGTGGGCCTCCAGCGCCTCGATGGCCTGGCGACGCCGGCGCGCGGCCAGCCGCAGGACGATCGAGGCCAGCACCCCGGCGATCGAAGTCCAGAACTTGGTGGCGGCGATGGTCAGCAGATTGATCAGCGCGCCCTGCATGGCCGCCGAGCCGCCGCTCATCGCCGAGGTCGCCTCGGTCAGGGCCGCGACGATGCCCATGAAGGTGATCACCAGGCCGATGGCCACCATGATGTTGGCCCACCATTCCAGGGTGCGGGCCGGGGTGTCGGCATGGTCGAAGGCGTCGGCGGCGTGGATCGAGGCCGCCAGCCGCCCGTCGTCGGTCGGGGTCAGCTGGCTGCGATAGTGGGCCCAGCCCAGTTCGAGCGCGGGGTGGGCCTCGCCGCCCAGGCGCTTGTCGATCGCCTCGAACGCTTCGGCGAAGGCCTTCTGGCGATCCCCGCGCAGCTCGTCGAGCAGCCCGGTCCGCCGACGCAGGTCGTCCCGCAGCGGCGCGTATTCGAAGTGACCGGACTGGATGATGATCCCGACGGCGAAGACCAGGATGGCCGCCGCCATCAACAGGGCGGCGCCAGGCATGCTGAACACCGCGACTACGAACGACGTCACCGGATCGTGCATCTGAACCTTCGAATCAACCTCCGGCCACAATACCGCCGGGTGCGGCCGGAATGGGGCGCGGCTTAGCCGTTGAACGCCCGGATCGCGTCGATGATGCGTTGCTGGTCGCTTTCCGCCAGATACGGGTGCATCGGCAGGGCCAGCACGGTCTCGGCCTTGGCCTCGGTCACCGGCAGGCCGCCGGCCCCGCGCGGGAAGTCGGCATAGGGCGCCTGCACGTGCATGGGCACCGGATAATAGACCGCCGTCGGGATCCCCTGCGTCTTCAGGTGGGCGGCCAGGCCGTCGCGGTCGTCGTGCTCGATCACGTACTGGGCCCAGACCGAGACGCCGCCGTCGATGACCTTGGGCGTGGCGATGACCGCGCCCTTCAGGCCCTCGGCGTAGCGGTTCGCCACCCCCTGCCGCAGGTCGATCTCTTCCTGGAAGATGGCCAGCTTCTCGATCAGGATCGCCGCCTGGATGGTGTCCAGACGCGAGTTCATGCCGATGCGGGTGTTCAGGTACTTGGTGTCGTGGTCGAAGGTGCGGCCCACCAGGTCGGGGGCCACGGCCTTGCCGTGCACCCGGAAGCTGTCCATCAGGTCCCACAGGTCCTGGTCGTTGGTCAGCACCGCGCCGCCGTCGCCGTAGCAGCCCAGGGGCTTGGCCGGGAAGAAGCTGGTGGTGGCGACGTCGGCCCAGTGCAGCGGATGCTTGCCGTCCAGGGTGCAGCCGAAGCCCTGGGCGCTGTCGGAGATCAGCTTCAGGCCTTCGCGGTCGCAGATGGCCTTGATCGCCGGATAGTCGGCGGGCTGGCCGAACAGGTCGACGGCGATCACCACCTTGGGGGTCAGCTTGCCTTCGGCCTTCACGCCGGCGATCGCGGCTTCCAGCCTGGCGGGGTCGAGGTTGAACGTGTCGGGCAGGACGTCGACGAACACCGGCGTCGCCCCCACCCACGGCACGACTTCCGGCGTGGCGGCGAAGGTGAAGGACGGGCAGAACACCGCGTCGCCGGGACCGATCCCCCAGGCCATCAGCGGCAGGKCGATGGCGTCGGTGCCGTTGGCGCAGGACAGGGCCAGCTTGGCCTGGCCGAACGCCGCCAGCTTGGCCTCGAACTCGCGCACCTGCGGGCCCATCACATAGGCGCCGCTGTCGAGCACGGCGGCGATCGCCGTGTCGATCTTGGCGCGGATCCGGCGCTGCTGCGCGGCGAGGTCGATGAAGGACATGCTCATGGGCGGCGCTCTTAGAGGCGGTTTGCGACGGTTTCGAGCCAATTGATGTAACCGAGTGTTTCCAGGGAACGAAGCGCGGCCGTGGCGGAACGCGTCGATGTCCTGGTTCGTTGACGGGTCGGCGCGGGGGCGCCATCGAGAGATTCATGCAGACCAAGCCGACCCTGATCCCCGCCGACGCCACGCTCCCCTCCCTTGCCAATGTGAAAGCCGACGAGACGATGTTCGGGCATTTCCTCGACTGGCTGGGCAAGCTGGCGGTGAACCTGGTGGTCGCCACCCTGATCCTGGTCCTGACCTTCTGGATCGCCGGGTGGCTGGCGGGCGTGGCCCGGCGCGCCCTGGGCCGGGTGCATCGCAAGAACCCCGACCCGACGCTGGAGAGCTTCGTCTCGTCCCTGGTGCGCTACGCCGTGGTGGCCGTGGGCCTGGTGGCGGTGCTGCAGCAGCTGGGCGTGCAGGCCACCTCGATCATCGCCGTGCTGGGCGCGGCCTCCCTGGCCATCGGCCTGGCCCTGCAGGGCGCGCTGTCCAACGTGGCGGCCGGCGTGATGATCCTGCTGTTCCGCCCTTACAAGGTGGGCGACGTGATCGAGACCTCGACCCGCCAGGGCACGGTCAAGTCGCTGGACCTGCTGTTCACCGAGATCGCCACCCCCGACAACGTCAAGGTGATGATCCCCAACAGCAAGGTGTTCGGCGACGTCATCCTCAACTACTCGACCCACCGCAATCGGCGCGCGGACGTGGTGTTCAAGGTGCCGCTGAAGACCGACCTGGTCACGGTGCTGCAGAAGATGCGCGAGCGGGCCGAGGGCGACCCGCGGGTGCGCAAGGACCCGGCGGTGATGATCGAGGTCGTCGACCTCAGCGAAGCCTTCGCCCAGGCCGCGATCCGCGTCTGGACCGCCAAGGAGGACTACGGCCCGGTCAAGACCGACCTGATGCTGGCCGCCCACCTCTGGGCCGAGGACCCGACGCGGGAGCTGCCGCCGCCGCGCAAGTCCAAGGCGCCGGACCCGTCGCCGGCCATGCCCGGCGACGCCGGGCATCACCTGTTCAGGTTGCCAAAGCCTCGGAGAGGTCGGCAATCAGGTCCTCGCAGTCCTCGATCCCCACCGACAGCCTGATCAGGGTGTCGGAGATGCCGAGCGCGGCGCGCTGATCGGCCGGGATCGAGGCGTGGGTCATGATGGCCGGATGCTCGATCAGGCTCTCGACCCCGCCCAGGCTTTCCGCCAGCGTGAACAGCCGCGTGCGCTCCAGCATCCGCTTGGCGGTGTTCACGTCGCCCTTCAGCTCCACCGAGATGATCCCGCCGAAGCCGCCCAGCATCTGGCGCTTGGCCAGCTCGTGCTGCGGGTGGCTGGGCAGGCCCGGATAGATCACCCGCTCGACGTCCTTGCGGGTGGACAGCCACTTGGCGATGGCCAGGGCGCTGTCGCAGGCCCGCTGCATGCGCAGGGCCAGGGTCTTGACGCCGCGCAGGGCCAGGAAGCTGTCGAACGGGCCCAGCACCGCGCCGACCGCGTTCTGCAGGAACTTCAGCTTCTCGGCGATCTCGGCGTTGTCGCCAACCACCGCCACGCCCGCCACCACGTCGGAGTGACCGTTCAGGTACTTGGTGGCCGAGTGCATGACGATGTCGAAGCCCAGCTCCAGCGGCCGCTGGACGAACGGGCTGGCGAAGGTGTTGTCCGCCACGGTGATCAGGCCATGCTTTTTCGCCAGAGCCGCGATGCCGGACAGGTCGGCCAGGCGGAGCATCGGGTTGGTGGGCGTCTCGACCCAGATCATCTTCGTGGCAGGCGTGATCGCCGCCTCGATGGCCGCCAGGTCGCCCATGTCGACGAAGCTGAAGGTCAGGCCGGCCGAGCGCTTGCGCACCTTGTCGAACAGCCGGAACGAGCCGCCGTAGAGGTCGTCGCTGGCGATCACGTGCGCGCCGCTGTCCAGAACCTCCAGGATCGTCGAGGCCGCCGCCAGGCCCGAGGCGAAGGCGAAGCCGGCGGTCCCGCTCTCCAGGTCGGCGATGCAGCGCTCGAAGGCGAAGCGGGTGGGATTGTGGCTGCGGCTGTACTCGAAGCCCTTGTGCTCGCCCGGGCTGGACTGGACGTAGGTCGAGGTCGCGTAGATCGGCACCATCACCGCCCCGGTCGTCGGATCGGGGAACTGGCCGCCGTGGATGGTGCGGGTGGCGAAGGCCAGGCGGTTCTTGCCGGGGATCTCGGTCATGGAAAGTCCTTGGACGCCGCGCGGCGGGGCGCGACGTGGAGAGTGGTGCGGGCGAGCGCGTCCGACAAGCGGACGGATGGGCGCTCGGCCTAGCTGGCCATGCGCAGGTGGTTGATCAAGTCGACGCGGGTGATCACCCCGACGAACTCGTCGCCGTCGCAGACCAGGGCCACCTCGTCGCGGTCGAAGACCTCGGGCAGGGCGTCGACGCCTTGCGTGGACTGCAGCGTGTTGACGGCCTTGGTCATGGCCTTGCCGACCTTGGTCTTGAACTTGGGCCCGCGATCGTCGTCCGCGCCCTCGACGGCGGCCAGGATGTCGCTCTCGTCCAGGATGCCGACCAGCTTGCCATGGTCCACCACCGGCAGCTGGCTGATGTCGCCGCTGCGCATGCGGTTGTAGGCGGTCAGCAGGGTGTCGTCGGGCCCGATGGCGATCACGCCGCCGTCGGCGTAGCGCTTGGCGATCAGGTCGCGCAGGTCGCCGTGCAGCTCGCGCTGGTCGAAGYCGTGGGCGGCCAGCCACATGTCGTTGAACATCTTGGTCAGGTACTTGGCGCCCGTGTCGCAGACCAGGGTGACCACGCGCTTGGGCTCGGTCTGGGCCTGGCAGTAGCGCAGGGCCGCGGCAAGCAAGGTGCCCGAGGACGAGCCGGCCAGCACGCCCTCCTTGCGCAGCAGCAGGCGGGCGGTGTCGACGCTCTCGCGGTCGCTGATCGAATAGGCGTGCTTGACGAAGCCCATCTCGGCCACGGCCGGGATGAAGTCCTCGCCGATGCCCTCGACGATCCACGAGCCGGCCTCGCCGTAGCTGCCGGTCGCCACATATTCGCAGAGGATCGAGCCGACCGGGTCGGCCAGCACCATCTGCGTCTTGGGCGAATGGGCGGCCATGAACCGGCCGATGCCCGTCAGGGTGCCGCCCGAGCCGACGCCAACCACCACCGCGTCGACGTCGCCGTCCATCTGCTCGAAGATCTCGGGCGCGGTCGTGGTCTCGTGGGCCCTCGGGTTGGCCGGGTTCTCGAACTGGTTGACGTAGATCGCGCCGGGGATCGACTGGGCCAGGGTCTGGGCCATGTCCTGGTAGTATTCCGGATGGCCCTTGCCGACGTCGCTGCGGGTCAGGCGCACGTCCACGCCCATGGCCCGCAGGTGCAGGATCTTCTCGCGGGCCATCTTGTCGGGCACCACCAGAATCAGCTTGTAGCCCTTCAGGGTCGCTACCTGGGCCAAGCCCAGACCCGTATTGCCGGCCGTGGCCTCGATGATCGTGCCGCCCGGCTTGAGGCTGCCGTCGGCCTCGGCCGCCTCGATCATCGAGCGGGCCACCCGGTCCTTGATCGAGCCGCCGGGGTTCTGGTTCTCCAGCTTCAGGAACAGCCGGCAGGGGCCGGTGTCGAGGTTGCGCACCTCGATCATCGGCGTGCGGCCGATCAGATCGAGCGCGGAACCGACGACCGGGGGAAGGGCGGATTTGGGGTCGTTCATGGCGCAACTCGGCGACAGAGAGAAATGATCTCCCTATCTAGGCCCGTTTCGTGAAAGCGCAAACACCGTTACGCGAGCTTGGCCGCAACCCCTTACGGGGCCAAGAGCGTGGCAGCCGAAAGTGTGAGCGGTTTCGGCGCCTGCCACGCTCTAGATGTTTGATTTGAGCCTTTTAGACGCCTCACGTCGTGAGGCTAAAGGCTCATGCTCCGCAGGCGCCGAGCCGATCCATCCGCCATTCGCGGGCGAACTTGCGGCCCACCACGGCGTCCTCGAACACCACCTTGCGGCGCTCGCCCGACAGGTCCGGGGCGTCGTGGATCATCACGAAGGGGAAGCCGTTGCGGGCCAGGAAGTCCCGGACGAATCCCGAGAAGCGCAGGGCCTCCTCGGCGGAGGCGATGCAGATCTCGACGGCGATGTCGGCGGCGTTCATGGCGCGCTCCCGAAAGCGGTTACTGGGAGCTTAACGCACGAACTCGCAAATGCGAACAACCTTCGCAGGTGCAAAAATGAAACGGCCCCGGATTTCTCCGGGGCCGCACAGGAATCGAACAGGGTCCGGTCGACCTAGAGGATCGCCATTACAGGATGGATTGGCCGGTGCCGGCCCAGTCCTTCAGGAACTGCTCCAGGCCCTTGTCGGTCAGCGGGTGCTTGAACAGGTCGCCGAACACCGCCGGCGGGATGGTCACCACGTCGGCGCCGACGATGGCCGCGTCCTTGACGTGGGCGACGTTGCGCACCGAGGCGGCCAGGATCTCGGTCTCGTAGCCGTAGTTGTCGTAGATGGCGCGGATGTCGCGGATCAGGTCCATGCCGTCGAAGCCGTAGTCGTCCAGGCGGCCGATGAACGGCGAGACGAAGGTCGCGCCGGCCTTGGCGGCCAGCAGGGCCTGGGTCGGCGAGAAGCACAGGGTGACGTTGGTCGAGATGCCCTCGCCGGCGAAGGCGGCGCAGGCGATCAGGCCGTCGCGGGTCAGCGGGATCTTGACCACCACGTTCGGGGCGATGCCGGCCAGCTTCTTGCCTTCGGCGATCATGGCGTCGGCGGTGGTGGCGGCGACCTCGGCGCTGATCGGGCCCGGCACCAGGTCGCAGATCTCGGCGATCACCTCGAGCATCGGACGGCCCGCCTTGGCGATCAGGGTCGGGTTGGTGGTCACCCCGTCCACCAGGCCGGTGGCGGCCAGGTCGGCGATGACCTTGGTGTCGGTGCTGTCGAGGAAGATCTGCATGGGTCTGCGCTTTGTTTTGGGGGTTTCAGGCTCGTTTATCCGTCCGGGCCGTCCGCGCCAAGCGGGGAAAGTCCCTAGGCGTCGGACGGAAACCGCTCGCCCAGGCTTTCGCGCAGGAAGGCCAGCAGGTCGCCGCCCCGGAACCGCAGCCCTTCGACCCCCGCCCGCCGGGCGGCCTCGACGTCCGAGCCCTTGTCGCCGACCAGCACGGTCTCCTCGGGCGCCAGAGACCAGTCGGCCAGGCCGCGCAGGATCATGCCGGGATTGGGCTTGCGGTCGGGATGGTCGGGATGGCGATAGCGCTCGTCGACGGCGTCCTCGTGATGGGGCGCCACATAGAAGGCGTCGATGCGGCCACCGACCTCGGCCAGGCCGGCCTGCAGGGCGTCGTGGAAGAGGTCGACCTGGGCCTCGGTGAAATAGCCCCGCGCCACGCCCGACTGGTTGGTGACGACCAGCACCTTGACGCCCGCCGCGTTCAGCGCCGCCACCGCCTGGCGCGCGCCCTCCACCCAGTCCAGCCGCTCGGGCTCGCAGACATAGCCGTGGTCGAGGTTCAGCACCCCGTCGCGATCGAAGAAGACGGCTTTCAGCGGCGCTTTTCCGGACATGGTCCCGCCTTACGCCAGGGCCGGCGACACGACAAGGCGCGGGACCCGCGGGGTTGGCGAACCCGGCCTCGACGGCCTAGAACGGCCCCAGCTTCCGGCCCGCCCAAGGATCACCGATGACCGACGACTTCGCCCGCCTCGTCCGCCTGCGCGACGAGCTCAAGGCCTGGGCCCTTGAGCACGCCTTCCCGGTCTGGTGGGAGGTCGGCGCCGACAAGGTCCAGGGCGGGTTCTTCGAGAAGATCGCCCTGGACGGGACGCCGGTGGAGGCCCCGCGCCGGGCCCGGGTCCAGCCGCGCCAGATCTATTCCTACGCCGTGGCCGGTCTGCTGGGCTGGAACGGCCCGTGGAAGCAGGCCCTGGAGCACGGGCTGGACTTCTATCTGAGCAAGTACCGCCGTCCGGACGGGTTCATGCGCACCCTGGTGGCCAGCGACGGCTCGCCCCTGGACGACAAGGTCGACCTCTACGACCAGGCCTTCGGCCTGTTCGGCCTGGCCATGGCCAGCTCGGTGCTGCCCGACCGCGCCGACCTGCCGGCCCTGGCGATCAGCCTGCGCGACGCCCTCTACGCCACKCTGAAGCACCCCGTGGCGGGCTTCGAGGAAAGCGTCCCGCGCACCCTGCCGCTGCTGTCCAACCCGCACATGCACCTGTTCGAGGCCAGCCTGGCCTGGGTGGAGGCCGGCGGCGACGCCCAATGGCGCGCCATGGCCGACGAGATCGCCGAACTGGCCCTGGCCAAGTTCATCGACCCGAAGAGCGGCGGCCTGCGCGAATATTATGACGGCGACTGGAACCCCGCCCCCGGCGTCCAGGGCCGKATCGTCGAGCCCGGCCACCAGTTCGAATGGGCCTGGCTTCTGCTGCGCTGGGGCAAGCTGGCCGGGCGCGACGACGCGATCGCCGCCGCCCTGCGGATGATCGCCATCGGCGACGGCCCCGGCGTCGACCCGGCCCGCGGCGTGGCGATCTTCTCGCTGCTGGACGACATGAGCGTGCACGACGACGTCGCGCGGCTGTGGGCCCAGACCGAGCGGATCAAGGCCGGGGTGCTGGCCGCCCTGACGACCGGCGACGACCGCTGGTGGACCACCGCCGCCGAGGGCGCCGAGGGGCTGATCAAGTATTTCGACGTGCCGGTGAAGGGCCTGTGGCGGGACAAGCTCCAGGCCGACGGGACCTTCGTCGACGAAGCCGCGCCCGCCAGCTCGTTCTACCACATCGTCTGCGCGATCCTGGAACTGGACCGGGCGGTCAGCGCCAGACTGTGACCAGGAGCGTGGTCGCCACGCCGGCCTTGACCAGCAGGGGCGAGCGGAGGTCCTCGCGGGCCCCGGCGGCGTAGGTCTCCGAAGCCCCGACCAGTTCGCCGTCCAGCACCTGGATCGAGCACGCCGGCAGGTCGGCCACGGCCCCGGCCTCCATGCGCCACAGCTGCACCGTCGCCTCGGACGTGCTGGTCACCGGCTGGCGCTCGACGCCGCCGCTGAAGGCGATGGCGTGGCGCATGGCGATGTCGCGACCGCTGGCCTTGAGCACGTCGACCAGGGTCTTGACCGCCTGGGCGTCGTCGCGACGGCAGATCAGCACCGCATCGGGCTCGGCGACGATCAGGAGGTCCTGCACGCCGATCGCGCCCACGAACGGGCCCGTGGACCGGGCCAGCACGTTCTTGGCGTCGATCAGATGGATGTCGCCGCTGGCCGCGTTGCCGGCGCCGTCGCGGATCGAGGCTTCCCAGATCGCGTCCCAGGCGCCGAGGTCCGACCAGGTGAAGGCCGCCGGCGCCACGGCGGCGCGGGTCGTGCGCTCCATGACCGCGTAGTCGAGCGACTTCTTGGTGGTGGTGGCGAACGCCTCGCGGTCCAGGAACAGCCGCACGCCGTCGCGCCGGCCCTTGCCCACCGACGCGACCGCGCCGTCGCGGATCGCCGGCTCGAAGGTGGTCAGCTCGTGCAGCAGCGTCCCGGCCGTGAAGGCGAAGTTGCCGCTGTTCCAGTAGTAGCCGTCCTCGATATAGGCCTTGGCCTTGGCCAGGTCGGGCTTCTCGACGAACGCCGCCACGGCCTTGACCCCGCCCGGCAGCAGCTCGCCCGGCTTGATGTAGCCGAAGCCCGTCGCGGGCGAGGTCGGCTGCACGCCGAAGGTCACGATCAGGCCGGTCCTGGCCGCGTCGACGGCCACCATGGCCGCCTCGCGGAACATCTCCGGTTCGGCGATGTGGTGGTCGGCCGCCAGCATCAGCATCACGCCGTCGGGCGAGATCGACTGCACATAGGCCGCCGCCGCCGCGATGGCCGGCGCGGAATCCCGGGCCTCGGGCTCGATGATCACGGTCAGCCTGACGCCCAGTTCCAGCGCCTGGCGCTCGACCAGCTCGGCCATGGCCTGGCCGGTGACCACCACGATCTCGTCCGCGCCCGGCAGGTCCATGACCCGCAGGATGGTGTCCTGGAAGCTGGACCGGTCGCCGATCAGCTTCAGGAACTGCTTGGGACGGTCCGCGCGCGAGGCCGGCCAGAGACGGGTCCCCGATCCTCCGCAGAGGATTACCGGAAAGATGGCGGTCAAGACTCCCCCTAAACCTGGCGCTGTCATTCTATAGGCCGTGAGGTAGCACATCGCTCCCCGAGGACCAGAGGCCTATTGAACCTGGCCGTGCTTAAGCTTGAACGGGCGTTCCGGCGTGAAGTTCCGCCAGCCAGGCGTCCGCCGTCGCGTCCGACGGCATGCGCCAGTCGCCGCGCGGCGACAGCGCGCCGCCCGACGAGATCTTCGGACCGTTGGGCATGGCCGAGCGCTTGAACTGGTTGGCGAAGAACCGCTTCAGGAACAGCTCCAGCCACCGCTTGATCTCGGCCAGGTCGTAGGCGCGTCTGGCGGAATCGGGCGTCCCGACCGGCCACGCCCCGGCCGCCGCGTCCTGCCAGGCGGTCCAGGCCAGGAAGGCGATCTTGGACGGCGCCATGCCGTAGCGGGTCAGGTAGTAGAGGTTGAAGTCCTGCAGAGCGTAGGGCCCCACGAAGCTTTCGGTGGCCTGGACCGTCTCGCCCGGCACCAGTTCCGGCGAGATCTCCGTGGCCAGGATGTCTTCCAGGAGGTCGCTGGTCGCCGCGTCCACGTCGCCCGAGGCCGCCACGAAGCGGATCAGGTGCTGGATCAGGGTCTTTGGCACCCCGGAATTGGGGTTGTAATGGCTCATCTGGTCGCCGACCCCGTAGGTGCACCAGCCCAGGGCCAGTTCCGACAGATCGCCGGTGCCCACCACCATGCCGCGGTGATGGTTGGCCAGGCGGAACAGGTAGTCGGTGCGCAGGCCCGCCTGGACGTTCTCGAAGGTCACGTCATAGACCGGCTCGCCCTTGGCGAACGGGTGGCCCAGGTCGGCCAGCATCTGCTGGGCCGCCGGGCGGATGTCGAGTTCCTCGGCCGTGACGCCCATGGCTCGCATCAGCTTCCAGGCGTTCGACTTGGTGCCCTCGGAGGTGGCGAAGCCAGGCAGGGTGTAGGCGCGGATGTCCGAACGCGGCCGGCCCAGCTGGTCCATGGCCTTGGCGGCGACGATCAGGGCGTGGGTCGAATCCAGCCCGCCCGAGACCCCGATCACCAGGCTCTTGGAGCCGGTGGCCTCGACGCGGCGGGCCAGGCCCTGGACCTGGATGTTGTAGGCCTCGTAGCAGTTCTCGGCCAGCTTGGCGGGGTCGGACGGGGTGAACGGGAAGCGCTCGATCGGCCGCGCCAGGGCCAGGTCGCCGGCCGGCGGGGTGAAGTCGAGCGACACGATCCGGAACGGCGTTTCGGGCGGGTTCAGGGCCATGGCGTCGCCGAAGCTGCCCACCCGCATCCGCTCCTGGCGCAGCCGCTGGACGTCGACGTCCGCGATCGCCATCACCGGTCCGGTCGAGAACCGCGGGCTCTGGGCCAGCAGGGTCCCCATCTCATGGATGTCGACATGGCCGTCCCAGGCCAGGTCCGTCGAGCTCTCGCCCGCGCCGGCCGCCGAATAGACATAGGCCGCCACGGCCCGCGCCGATTGGCTGGCGCACAGCAGACTGCGGGTTTCGGACTTGCCGATGGTGATGTTGCTGGCCGACAGGTTCAGCAGGATCTCGGCCCCGGCCATGGCCTGGGCGGTGCTGGGCGGCGCGGGGGTCCAGACGTCCTCGCAGATCTCGATCCCGACGGTGAAGGCGACGTCCCCCGCAGGGCTTGGAGCGTTGCGCAGCAGGATGTCGGTCCCGAACGGCACGGCCTGGCCGGCCAGGTCCAGGGTGCGGCCGACCACCCCCGCGCCCGGCGTGAACCAGCGGCGTTMGTAGAATTCGCGGTAGTTGGGCAGGAAGCTCTTGGGGACCACCGCCCGCACCCGGCCGCCCTGGATGGCGACGGCGGTGTTGTAGAGCCGGCCGTTGTCGCGCAGCGGCGCGCCCACCACCACCAGCGGCGAGAGCGACGCGCTCTCCTGGGCCAAGGTCGCGATCGCCGCCTCGACGGCGTCGAGCAGGGCGTCCTGCTGCAAGAGGTCGTCGATCGTGTAGCCGGTCAGGCCCAGCTCGGGCAGCACCAGCACGGCGACGCCGGCGTCGTGGSCCTGGYGCGCCAGGGCCAGCGCGCTTTGCGCGTTGGCGGCGGGATCGGCCAGCCGAACCTTGGGAACCGCGGTGGCCACCCGGACGAAGCCATGGCGGTAGGGCGAGAAGAACGAGGGAGAACTCAAGCGACCCGGCCTTTCGAGGTTATGCTAAAAATGAGCATAAGTCTGTCCCCAGCTATAACGCCTGCGGACGTTGTTGCATAGCGCCCACGCGACGACGCCGGTAGGTCTCGAGCCGATGGCTGGCGGGTTGACCCACGGGGGTCATCGTGCGACTCGCCGCCTCGCGCAGCCCCGCAAAACAAGAACAACCCGGAACTCCCATGCCCGTTTCGCCCGTCAAGATGGCCGACGCGATCCGCGTCCTTTCCATGGACGCCGTCCACAAGGCCAAGTCCGGCCACCAGGGCATGCCCATGGGCATGGCCGACGTCGCCACGGTGCTGTGGGGCAAGTTCCTGAAGTTCGACGCGTCCAAGCCCGACTGGGCCGACCGCGACCGCTTCGTGCTGTCGGCCGGCCACGGCTCGATGCTGCTCTATTCCCTGCTCCATCTGACCGGCTTCAAGGCCGTGACGATGAAGGAGATCGAGAACTTCCGTCAGTGGGGCTCGCTGACCCCGGGTCACCCCGAGGTGCACCACACCCCGGGCGTGGAGACCACCACCGGCCCGCTGGGCCAGGGCCTGGCCACCGCCGTCGGCATGGCCATGGCCGAAGCTCACCTGGCCGCCCGCTTCGGCAAGGACGTCGTCGACCACCGCACCTGGGTGATCGCCGGCGACGGCTGCCTGATGGAGGGCGTCAGCCACGAAGCCATCTCTATCGCCGGCCGCCTGAAGCTCAACAAGCTGACGGTGCTGTTCGACGACAACAACACCACCATCGACGGCGAGGCCACCATCGCCGAGACCGGCGACCAGCTGGCCCGCTTCAAGGCCGCCGGCTGGGCGGTCAAGGCCGTCGACGGCCACGACCACGGCAAGATCGCCGCCGCCCTGCGCTGGGCGACCAAGCAGGACAAGCCGACCCTGATCGCCTGCAAGACCCTGATCTCCAAGGGCGCCGGCCCCAAGGAAGGCGACCCCCACAGCCACGGCTACACCCTGTTCGACGACCAGATCCGCGACGCGCGCCTGGCCATGGGCTGGGACGCCGCGCCGTTCACGGTGCCGGACGACATCGCCAAGGCCTGGAAGAGCATCGGCCGCCGCGGCGCCCGCGTCCGCAAGGCCTGGGAAGCCGTGGTCAAGGCCTCGCCCCTGGCCGACGACTTCGCCCGCGCCATGAAGGGCCAGCTGCCCGCCGACGCCTTCAAGGCCCTGGACGCCCACATCGCCGAGGCCGCCAGGACCAAGCCGGGCAACGCCACGCGCGTGCACTCGGGCGCGGCCCTGGACCAGCTGATCCCGACCGTCATCGACATGGTCGGCGGCTCGGCCGACCTGACGGGTTCGAACAACACCTTCGTCAAGGGCATGAAGCCGTTCGACGCCCCCGACTACGCCGGCCGCTACGTCCACTACGGCGTGCGCGAGTTCGGCATGGCCGCGGCCATGAACGGCATGGCCCTGCACGGCGGCGTCATCCCCTATTCGGGCACCTTCCTGGCCTTCGCCGACTACAGCCGCCCGGCCATCCGCCTGGGCGCCCTGATGCAGGCCCGGGTGATCCACGTGATGACCCACGACTCCATCGGCCTGGGCGAGGACGGCCCCACCCACCAGCCGGTCGAGCACGTGGCGTCCCTGCGCGCCATCCCGAACCTGCTGGTCTTCCGTCCGGCCGACGCGGTCGAGACCGCCGAATGCTGGAAGATCGCCCTGCAGCACGAGACCACCCCGTCGGTCATGTGCCTGTCGCGCCAGAAGGTCCCCGGCGTCCGCGGCGACGCCGACGAGAACCGCTCGGCCAAGGGCGCCTACGAGCTGCTGGCCGCCGAGGGCGGCGAGGCGGCCGTGACGATCTTCGCCTCTGGCACCGAGGTCTCGGTCGCCGTGGCGGCGCGCGACATCCTGCAGGCCCAGGGCAAGCCGACCCGCGTCGTCTCGACCCCCTGCTGGGAGCTCTTCGAGCAGCAGACCGACGCCTACAAGGCCTCGGTGATCGGCAAGGCGCCGACTCGCGTCGCCGTCGAAGCCGCCGTGCGCATGGGCTGGGACCGCTTCATCGGGGTGGACGGCAAGTTCGTGGGCATGACCGGCTTCGGCGCCAGCGCCCCGTTCGAACGTCTCTACAAGGAGTTCGGCATCACCGCCGAAGCGGTGGCCGCCGCGGCGGGCTAGGCCCGCCGTTCTGCTCCGAAATAATGGATCAAAAGTTCAAGGAAATGCGTCTTAAAGGCCTTAGAAAGGGCCAAAAGTCCGGCACAAACAACGCGCTCGCAGAGACCAGGACAACGATCGCGGATCGCGATGTTGAGCCCTAGGCGGACAGCCTAGACAGTGGTAGCTACGGCGCGTTGCTCGCCTCATCGGCGATCGAGACTCAAACATAGTTTGCAAGCGGCCAGGTAGATCGAACACTCAGCATGCAGATTAATTTTTCAGCGATCGATGGCCCGCGGATGGCCGCTTGGGATTTCGTTCAGGGCTTTTTGAATTGGAGACTCTGGGCTTTTCTCGGTCTTCAAGACATCAAGCAGCGCTATCGCCGCTCGTCTTTCGGTCCCCTCTGGCTGATGCTGGGCCTGGGCGTGACGATACTGGGTATCGGCATCCTGTATTCGAGGATCCTCAAGGTCGCCTCGGGTGACTTCATCCCGTACCTGGCCATCAGCCTGCTGGTCTGGAACTTCATCTCGACGGTCGTGAACGAGTCCGTGACGATCTTCCTGGTGGGCGCGGGCCTGATGACCTCGACCCGCGTGCCCTACACCAGCTTCGTGCTGCGGGGCCTGATGCGGAACCTGATCGTCGCGGCGCACTGCGTGGTGCCGGTGATCGTGGCCTTCATCTACTACAGGCACCCGGTGAACGTCCCGGTCGCGCTGCTGGCCATTCCGGGCCTGCTGCTGCTGCTCCTGAACCTCTACTGGGTCTCGCTGTGCATCGGCATCATCTGCCTGCGCTTCCGGGACATGGGCCAGATCGTGATCTACGGCACCCAGCTGGCGCTGTTCATCACGCCGATCATCTGGATGCCGAAGCAGGTCGACCCCAACAACCTCATCCTGAAGCTCAATCCCCTGAACCACCTGATCAACCTGGTCCGCAGCCCGCTGTTCGACGGGGTCGTCCCGATCGAGAGCTACGGCTGGGCGCTCGGCCTGCTGGCCGTCGGCGGCGCCTGCACGGCCCTGGTGATGGTGTACTTCCGTCGGTTCCTCGTTTTCTGGATCTAGATCTCGATGTCTATTGAAGTCCAAGGGCTGACGCTGGACCTGCCGATCTACACGGCGAACGCACGCTCACTCCGAAAGAAGCTGATGCCGTCCACGGTCGGCGGCACGTTGTTCTCGAAGGGCGACGCCACCGTGGTGGTCCGGGCCCTCCAGAACATCTCGCTGAAAATCAAGGACGGCGAGCGCGTCGCGCTGATCGGCCCCAACGGCGCGGGCAAGACCACGCTGATGAAGGTGCTGGCCGGCGTCTACACGCCGACCAAGGGCTCGGTGCGAATCAACGGCAAGGTGTCCGCGGCGCTGAACACCGCCCTGGGCATCGACAGCGAAGTGACCGGCCGCGAGAACATCTTCCTGCTGGGCTACTATCGCGGCCTGAGCAAGGCCGAGATCCAGGAAAGCCTGCCGGAGATCATCGAGACCGCCGACCTGGGCCAGTTCATCGACCTGCCGGTCAGCACCTATTCGGCCGGCATGGCCGGACGCCTGACCTTCGCGGTCGCCACGGCCTTCGATCCGGACGTGCTGATCATGGACGAGTGGCTCTCGGCCGGCGACGGCGCCTTCGTCGCCAAGGCCCACGAKCGCACCAGCCGTTTCGTGGAAAAGGCCCGCATCCTGGTGCTGGCCAGCCACTCGCTGGCGATCGTCCGCGAGTTCTGCACCCACGCCGCCTACATCAACAAGGGCTCGCTGATCGCCTTCGGCGAAGTCAACGAGACGATCGCCCGCTACGAAGCGGATCTGCACTCAGCCCAAACGGCCTAATCGACAACGATTCTCGGACGCGGCTTTGGCCCCGTCCGAGATCGAAAAGAGCATGGTTTTGGTTGAATTCCGCGTACCCCGGCTCGTCCATATCCATATCGGGAAAACGGCGGGCACCAGTCTTCGCATGACCATGCACCAGGCCCTGGGGCCTGGCAGCTGCTCGGAGCCGTTCGCCCAGACCTACATGACCGAGGCCGAGGCCGCCCGCTACGACGGCTTCCCCGTGATCAGCGGCCATATCAGCCGGGCCGATCAGATCCGCTGGTTTCCCGACCGCGACGTGATCACCTTGCTGCGGGAGCCCATCGACCGGGGCCTTTCCTTCATCCACTACGTCCGCAGCCTGCCGCCGGAGTCGTCGATCGTGGCGCGCGACGCCCGCGCGATGCCGATCCTGGACCTGATCGAGACGGAGGACGCCAAGCGGAACCTCCACAACACCATGGTCCGGCAGCTGGGCGGGCATGCGCTGGACACGCCGGACGACCTGCCCGCCCTGCTGGAGAACGCCAAGGAGACCCTGCGCCAGGCGTTCTGGGTGGGCCGCCGGAACACCATCGACGCCGACTTGGCGCGATTGAGCGCCTTGCTCGGCGCGGAAGGCCTGACGCCCGTCCAGGCCAACGTCACGCCCAACAGGCCGCCGATCGAAACCGAGGACCCCGCGGTCGTGGAACGTCTTCGAGCCCTCAACGACTACGATCTCCAACTGTGGCGATGGGCCCAGCGCGAGCTGTTCTAGACGGTCCCCCGACACGCCCGCGCCTTGTCATGACCCGGCGTTGCGGGCAAACAGCCTCCAGGGTTCCGGCCCGCCCCTTTTCAAGGTTGCACGCGTCCCCATGACCCTCGACATCGACTCCATCCGCGCCGCCGCCGGCCGTCTCGCCGGTCAGATCGAGCGCACGCCCTGCCGCTATTCCAAGACGCTGTCGAAGATCACCGGCGCCGAGGTGTGGGTGAAGTTCGAGAACCTGCAGTTCACCGCCGCCTACAAGGAGCGCGGCGCGCTGAACAAGCTGATGCTGCTGTCGGACGCCGAGAAGGCCAAGGGCGTCATCGCCGCCAGCGCCGGCAACCACGCCCAGGGCCTGGCCTATCACGGCGCCCGCCTGGGCGTGCCGGTGACCATCGTCATGCCGCGCACCACCCCGTTCATCAAGGTGCAGCACACCCGCGACTTCGGGGCCACGGTGGTCATCGAGGGCGAGACCTATGACGACGCCAACGCCCACGCGCGCAAGCTGCGCGACGAGCAGGGCCTGACCTTCGTCCACCCGTTCGACGACTACGACATCATGGCCGGCCAGGGCACGATCGCCCTGGAGATGCTGGAGGACGCCCCCGACCTGGAGGTCATGCCGGTGCCGATCGGCGGCGGCGGCCTGATCAGCGGCGTGGCCACCGCGGCCAAGGCCCTCAAGTCCGACATCCACATCATCGGCTGCGAGCCGGCCATGTATCCGTCCTTCACCGCCAAGATGCGCGGCGTGGCGGCCCATTGCGGCGGCCAGACCATCGCCGAGGGCGTGGCGGTCAAGCAGGTCGGCGAGCTGACCTACGGCGTCGCCCGGCCGCTGATCGACGACGTGCTGCTGCTGGAAGAGCCGCACATCGAGCAGGCCGTGGCCCTGTACTGCAACGTCGAGAAGACCATCGCCGAAGGGGCCGGCGCGGCCTCGCTGGCCGCCCTGCTGGCCTATCCCGAGCGGTTCCGCGGCAAGAAGTGCGGCCTGATCCTGTGCGGCGGCAACATCGACACCCGCCTGCTGGCTTCGGTCCTGACCCGTGAACTGGTGCGCGCCCAGCGCCTGGTGTCCCTGCGCATCGTCGGCGACGACCGCCCGGGCCTGCTGTCGACGGTGGCCAGCGTGATCGGCGGCATGGGCGCCAACATCATCGAGGTCAACCACAACCGCCTGGCCCTGGACGTGCCGGCCAAGGGCGCGGAGTTCGACATCACCATCGAGACCCGCGACGCTCAGCACACCCAGGACGTCATGGACGCCCTGCGCGAGAAGGGCTACCCGCCGCGCGCGGTGTAGTTTCTCCTTCTCCCCTTGCGGGAGAAGGTGGCGCGAAGCGCCGGATGAGGGGTCTCTCAAAAGCAAAAGCCGCGACCGGCCTTTCGGCTTGTCGYGGCTTTGTCGTTCTTCAACCCCTCACCCGACCGCCTACGGCGGCCACCCTCTCCCGCAAGGGGAGAGGGATCAGGCTTTACAGCAGCCCCTTGATCATTTCCCGCGCCGCGTCGGCCAGGTCCGGGCGCTTCAGGGCCAGGGCGACGTTGGCGCGCAGCAGGCCGATCTTGTCGCCGCAGTCATAGGTTTCGCCCTCGTATTCCAGGGCGTGGAAGTCCTGGGTCTGCAGCAGGGTCAGCATCGAGTCGGTCAGCTGGATCTCGCCGCCCGCGCCCTTGCCCTGCTTTTCCAGCAGGTCGAAGATTTCCGGCTGCAGGATGTAGCGGCCCGAGATGAACAGGTTCGAGGGCTCGGTCCCCTTCGGCGGCTTCTCGACCATGCCGGTCATGCGGTTCAGGCGGCCCTGCTGGCCGTCCAGGGCGACGATGCCGTACTGGTGGGCCATGCCCTCGGGGGCCGGCTCGACCACGACGACGTTGCCGCCCTTCTGGTCATAGGCCTCGATGGCCTGGGCCAGGGCGGGCTTGCCGGCCGACATCACCATGTCGGGCAGCATCACGGCGAACGGCTCGTCGCCGATGATGTCGCGGGCGCACCAGACGGCGTGGCCCAGACCCAGCGGGGCCATCTGGCGCACGAAGCTCATCTCGCCCGGACGGGGCAGCTCGTCGCGCAGCTCCTTCAGCAGGGCGGTCTTGCCCTTGGCCTCCAGCGCCGCCTCCAGCTCGACCTGGTGGTCGAAATAGTCCTCGATCGCGCCCTTGTTGCGGCCCGTCACGAAGACGAAGTGCTCGATGCCCGCCGCGCGTCCCTCCTCGACGATGTAGGACAGGATCGGCCTGTCCACGACGTTGAGCAGCTCCTTCGGGGTGGTCTTGGTGCCGGGCAGGACCCGGGTGCCGAAGCCCGCGACGGGAAGGACGGCTTTACGGACGGGTTTCATGAGGGCCTCGTGAGCGGTCACTGGGTGGGGACGGTTTCTAGGGCGCGCCGCGATCTCGCGCCACCACTGTTCTCTGACTGTCCGTGTCAAAACGAGGGCCGCCCAAAATCGGCGCGCGACAGACCGCGAAATGGTCTAGCACGGACGGAAAATCGTCGGAGCCCGTCGTCCCATGGTCCGTCCCCTAGCGCTGGCCCCCAAACTCGCCCTCGCCGCCGCCCTCGGCGCGACCCTGGCCCTGTCCGCCTGCGGCCCCAGCAAGAAGCAGCAGGAGACCCTGGCCGCGTCCCAGGTCTTCATGAACCAGAACGCCAAGCAGCCGGGCGTCGTCACCCTGGCCGACGGCCTGCAGTACAAGATCGTCCGCTCGGGCCCGCCCGAAGGCGCCAAGCCGAACCCGACCGACGAGGTCAAGGTCAACTACGAGGGCAAGCTGGTCGACGGCACGGTGTTCGACAGCTCCTACGAGCGCGGCCACCCCGAGTCCTTCCCGCTGCAGGGCCTGGTGCCCGCCTGGCGGGAGGCCCTGATCATGATGCGGCCGGGCGACGAGTGGGTGCTCTACGTGCCGCCGGAGCTGGGCTACGGCGCCCAGGACAAGGGCCCGATCCCCGGCAACAGCGTGATGATCTTCCGCATCGAGCTGATCGACGTGCTGTCCACGAAGATCCAGGCGCCCAAGCAGAAAGCGCCGGTTTAGGGCGCCTACACCTTCGGCACCGCCATGCCCCGCCGCACGGCGGCCCGCTCGCCAACCCGTTCCAGCCAGGCCCGCACCGCCGGCAGGGGCGGACGGTCGGGCTGGATCTTCTCCAGCCCCTCCAGGGCCGCCACGGTCCAGGGATAGGCGGCGATGTCGGCGATCGAATAGTCGTAGCCGGCCAGGTAGGGGACCTTCTCCAGTCGCCCCTCCATCACGCCCAGCAGCCGCCGCACCTCGTCGGCGAAGCGGTCGATGGCCAGCTCGATGTGTTCGGGCGCGCGCAGGGCGAAATAGCCCAGCTGGCCGGCCATCGGTCCCAGGCCCCCCACCTGCCAGAAGGTCCATTCCAGCGCCGCCACCCGGTCGGGACCCGACGGGGCCAAGAGCTTGCCGGTCTTCTCGGCCAGATAGACCAGGATCGCCCCGCTCTCGAACACCGATTGCGGCCCGCCTGGCGCGTCATGATCGACGATGGCGGGGATCTTGTTGTTGGGCGAGATGCTGAGGAAATCGGGCGCGAACTGCTGGTTCTGGCCGATGTCGACCGGGTGCACCGTGTAGTCCAGCCCCATCTCCTCCAGGGCGATGGGGATCTTGCGGCCGTTGGGGGTGGTCCAGGTGTAGAGGTCGATCATGGGGGCGCCTTCGAGGGCTTGTCTGTCCGGGGTCGAAGCATAGAACGCAAACGGAGCCGATCGGGGCTCAGCCCCGGTAGGCGCGGGCCGGCGGGCGCGCTAGGGTCGCGCCATGGTCCCGTCCTCCCAAACCGCGCCGCCCGCCGCGTCCTCTGAAGTCCTGGCCGCCCGCGCTGTCGACATCCTGTCCACCCTGGTGGCCTTCGACACCACCTCGCGCCTGTCGAACCTGGCCCTGGTCGAGTGGGTCGAGGCCTATCTGGCGGACCTGGGCGTCGCCTCCCGCCGGGTGCCCAACGCCGACGGGACCAAGAGCAACCTCCTGGCCAGCATCGGCCCGGCGGTGGAGGGCGGCGTCGTGCTGTCGGGCCACACCGACGTGGTGCCGGTCGACGGCCAGCCCTGGAGCAGCGACCCGTTCGTGCTGACCGAACGCGACGGCCGGCTGTACGGCCGGGGAACCTGCGACATGAAGGGCTTCCTGGCCCTGGCCCTGGCCGCCGCGCCGGACCTGGCCCGGGCCGAGCTGGACCGCMCCGTCCACCTGGCCTTCTCCTATGACGAGGAGGTCGGCTGCCTGGGCGCGCCGGACATGATCGCGGTGATCGCCGACGAACTGCCGCGCCCGGCCCTGGTGGTGGTGGGCGAGCCCACCGACATGGTCGCCGTGCGCGGTCACAAGGGCATCGCCAGCTTCCGCGTCACGGTCACCGGCCGCGAGGCCCATTCCAGCCTGACCCACCTGGGCGTCTCGGCCAACATGGTCGCCATCAAGCTGATGAACCACCTGGTCGAGCTGTCCGAGCGGCTGGAGCGCGAGGCCGACCCCGCCTCGCCGTTCACCCCCAAGGGCGCGACCCTGACCATCGGCCAGGTCAACGGCGGCACGGCGGTCAACATCCTGGCGCGGGAGTGCGTGTTCATCTTCGACCTGCGCGTCCCGGCGGGCCTGGAGCCCAAGGCGATCCTGGCCGATTTCTTCGCCCTGGCGGACAAGCTCGACGGCGAGATCAAGGCCAAGGCCCCCGAGGGCGGCGTACGGGTCGAGACCCGCTCAATGACCCCCGCCTTCGCGCCCGAGGTCGACGGCGCGGCCGAGACCTTCGCCCGCCGCATCGCCGGCGACAACGGCCCGCCCCGCGTGGTGCCCTACGCCGCCGAGGCCGGCCAGTTCCAGGGCGCGGGCTTCTCGACCGTGATCTGCGGCCCCGGCTCGATCGACCAGGCCCACCAGCCCGACGAATATGTCGAGATCAGCCAGATGGAGCGCGGCGCGGCCTTCATGCGCCGGCTGATCGAGGACCTGTCCCGGGCCTGACCTGGCGCCTTATCGGGCCGAGGGCCGGTAGGGCCGGATCACCAGCCGCCGGCCGAAGAAGGCCACCGGGTCCAGGGCCATGACCCGCAGGATGGCGAACGACCCGGCCTTGCGGGCGGCCTGGACCTCGCGGCGCGAGGCCAGGATCGGGTCGAGGTCCTCGGACTTCAGGGCCGCGCGGACGCCCCGCCAGGCCGGACCGGCGTCGCCCCGCCGCCAGTGCAGCAGCAAGAGGCCCGCCGTCACCGCCACGTGCAGCGGCAGGGTCAGCCACAGCAGCGGCCCCGGCGTGTTCTTCAGGAAGGTCCACAGACGGTTGCGCGAGCCGTGGAAGACCGAGAAGTCCGACCGCACCCCGGTGCTGGCCGATCCCACGTGCTCGACCACCGCCGCCGGCAGCAGCAGGGTCGGCTCGCCCGCCAGCCGCAGGCGGTAGCCCAGGTCGACGTCCTCGCAATAGCAGAAGAACCGCTCGTCGAAGCCGCCCAGGCCCAGGAACAGCTCGCGGTCGATCAGGGTGGCGGCCCCGCAGGCCGAGAACACCTCGCCCTCCGGCAGGGCGTCCGGACGCCGCCGGCGATAGCCGCCCCGGAACGGGATGCCGGCCGAAGTCATCACGTCGCCGGCCCCGTCCATCAGGCCGGGCTCGTCGGCCACCATCTGCAGCGAGGTGAAGCAATGCACCTCGGGGTGGCGACGGGTCCCGGCGACCAGGGCCTCCAGCCAGTCGGGCCGGGCGTAGGCGTCGGGGTTCAACAGCACCAGCCAGCGCCCCCCGGCCTGCCGCGCCGCCAGGTTGTTGCCCGCCGCGAAGCCCAGATTGGCCCCTGGCTCCAGGAACCGGATCGTCGGGTCGGCCGCCACGGCGGCCTGGGGCGCGCCGTCGGTCGAGGCGTTGTCGACCAGCAGGATCTCGAAATCGGTGAAGGTCTGAGCCCGCAGCGCCGCCAGGCAGCGCGCCAGCGTCGGACCGCTCTGGTAGGAGACGACGATCACGCTGACGAGCGGCGACAGGCTCATGGACACGACTGCTCTATTGAAGGGAAGCGGGGGAACTGGCTAACACAGCCGAACCTCTTTCAGGTACAGCGAACGTGATGAAATTTCTCCGCGACCTGGCCTGGCGCCATGCGCCGGCGTTCAGCCAGGCGCTCTCGACGCGCCTGCCGGCGCTTCGGGCCTGGCGTCTCTACGGCTGGCGGCGCCGCGCGCGGCCGCCGCGCGTCGCGCCCGTCGTCCTGGCGGGATTCCACGGGGCGGTGCTGGGCCTGGGCGAGGCGGCGCGGTCGGCGACCTCGGCCCTGCGCGGGACCGGCCTGGCCGTGACCGCCTGGGACATCTCCGAGACCATGGGTCACGCCCGCCGCCTGCCGGTGGGCGACACCGACCCGCCGCCGCCCGGTCCCGGCGTGCTGATCGCCCAGATGAACCCGCCCGAGCTGATCCGCCTGGTCAGCATGACCGGCGGGGCGGCTTTCGAGGGGAAGTACGTCATCGGCTGCTGGGCCTGGGAGCTGTCGGAGATCCCGGCCCTCTGGAAGCCGGCCTTCCGCTATGTGGACGAGGTCTGGGCGCTGTCCGAGTTCACCGCCGACGCCGTCCGCCGCGCCGCGCCGCGCCGGGTGAAGGTCCGTGTGGTCCCGATCGCCGTGCCGCTGAACGACACGTCGCCGGCCCGCGACCGCTTCGGGTTCGGCGACGAGACGATCGTCCTGTGCGCCTTCGACTTCCGCTCGACGATCGCCCGCAAGAACCCGCTGGCGGCCCTGGACGCCTTCCGCCGCGCCAAGGCCCAGGCCAAGGGGCCCGCGACCCTGGTCTTCAAGACGGTCGGCGGCGACGAGGCCCCCGAGGCCCTGGCCCGGCTCCAGGCGGCGATCGGCGACGACGCCGACGTCCGGCTGATGACCCAGTCGCTGGACGCGGCCGAACGCGACCAGCTGCTGGCCAGCTGCGACATCCTGCTGTCGCTGCATCGCTCGGAGGGCTTCGGCCTGTTCCCGGCCGAGGCCATGGCCGCGGGCAAGCCCGTGGTCGCCACCGCCTGGTCGGGCAATCTGGACTTCATGGACGACGCCTCCGCCGTCCTCGTCCCCTACGCTCTGCGCGCGGTCGAGGACCCCCAGGGCATCTACAGCGGCGGGCAGTGGGCGCAGGCCGACACCGAGGCCGCCGGCCAGGCCCTGGCCCGGCTGATCGACGACCCCGAACACCGCGCCCGCCTGGGCGCCGCCGCCCGCGCCATGATCCAGGACCGCCTGGCCCCGTCGGTCGTCGCCGCCACGATGCGCGACGCCCTGGGCCCCGCCGCCGACCCGAAGGAACCCCGCTCTTGAAGATCGAACCGCTCGCCATCCCCGAGGTCCTGCTGATCACGCCCGTGCGTCACGGCGACCAGCGCGGCTGGTTTTCCGAGACCTTCCGCCAGTCGGCCCTGGACGAGGCCGGCTTCGCGGGCGGCGCCTTCGTGCAGGACAACCACGTCCGCTCGACCGGGCGCGGCATCCTGCGCGGCCTGCACTTCCAGCGGCCGCCCCACGCCCAGGACAAGCTGGTGCGCTGCGTGCGCGGCGCGGTGTTCGACGTGGCCGTCGACATCCGCCGGGGGTCGCCGACCTTCGGGCGCTGGGTCGGGGCCGAGCTCTCGGCCGACAACGGGGCCCAGCTGCTGACGCCCAAGGGCTTCGCCCACGCCTACTGCACTCTCACCGACGATTGCGAGGTGCTCTACAAGGTCACCGGCTACTACGCGCCGGAGGCCGAGGGTCAGTTGCGCTGGAACGACCCAGCCCTGGCCATCGACTGGGGCGTGCCGGCCGGCGAGGTCACCACCAACGCCCGCGACGCCGCGGCCCCGCTGCTGGCCGACCTGGACACGCCCTTCGAATACGGAGCATGACCGTTCCAGCGGCGACTGTCGAAGCGTCGCGGCAAGTGGTATTCCGGCCCGGCGGCGACACGCCGGCCCGCGGGAGACGTTGAAGCGTGAAGATCTTGGTCACCGGCGGCGCGGGTTTCATCGGTTCGGCGGTCTGCCGCCTGCTGCTGGGCGAGACGGGCGATCAGGTCGTCAATGTCGACAAGCTCACCTACGCCGGCACCCTGACTTCGGTGGCCGAGGTCTCGGACTCGCCCGACTACGCGTTCGTCCAGGCCGACATCGCCGACCGCGCCGCGGTCCAGGCGATCTTCGACACCCACCGGCCCGACGCCGTCCTGCACCTGGCGGCCGAATCGCACGTCGACCGCTCGATCTCCGGCGCCGGCCCGTTCGTCGAGACCAACATCGTCGGCACGTACGTGATGCTGGACTGCGCCCTGGAGTACTGGCGCGGCCTGACCGGCGCGGCCAAGGACGCCTTCCGCTTCGTCCACGTCTCCACCGACGAGGTCTATGGCAGCCTCGGGGCCGACGGCCTGTTCGAGGAGACCACCGCCTACGCGCCCACCTCGCCCTATTCGGCCTCCAAGGCCGCGGCCGACCACCTGGCCCTGGCCTGGTTCCACACCTACGGCCTGCCGGTGCTGGTCTCCAACTGCTCCAACAACTACGGGCCCTATCACTTCCCTGAGAAGCTGATCCCGCTGATGATCCTGAACGGGCTGGAGCGTCGGCCCCTGCCCGTCTACGGCGACGGCGCCAACATCCGCGACTGGCTGTTCGTGGAAGACCACGCCCGCGCCCTGCGCACGATCCTGGAAACCGGCCGTCCGGGCGAAAAGTACAATGTCGGCGGCCGCAACGAGCGGAGCAACCTGGCCGTGGTCCAGACGATCTGCGACCTGCTGGACGAGCTGGCCCCCAGCGCCCAGGGCTCGCACCGCGACCTGATCACCTTCGTCGCCGACCGTCCCGGCCACGACCGCCGCTACGCCATCGACGCCACCAAGGTCGAGACCGAGCTGGGTTGGCGGGCGCGCGAGACCTTCGAGACCGGCATCCGCAAGACGGTCGAATGGTACCTGGCCCGGCGTGACTGGTGGGAGCCGCTGCGCCAGGCCTATGACGGCCGGCGGCTGGGCCTGCTGGCCGCCAAGGCCGGCTGAGGTCCATGGCCGCACCCATCCTCGTCTTCGGCCGCAACGGCCAGGTGGCGCGCGAACTGGCCGACCTGGCCCAGGCGAGCGGCCGCGCCATGGTCTTCGCCGGCCGCGAGACCCTGGACCTGGCCGATCCCGCCGGGGTCGAGGGCCTGATCGCCAGCATCGCCCCGGGTGCGGTGATCAACGCCGCCGCCTACACCGCCGTCGATCGGGCCGAGCGCGAGCCCGACGCCGCCTTCGCCCTCAACCGCGACGCCCCGGCCGCCATGGCCGCCGCCTGCGCCGCGCGCGACCTGGCCTTCATCCACTTCTCGACCGACTACGTGTTCGACGGGACCCTGGACCGGCCCTATGTCGAGACCGACCCGACCGGCCCGACCAGCGTCTACGGCGCCAGCAAGCTGGCCGGCGAACGGGCCGTGGCGGCCGCCGGCGGGCGGGCGATCGTCCTGCGCACCTCGTGGGTGTACGGCGTGCACGGGGTCAATTTCGTCAAGACCATGCTGCGCCTGGCCCGCGATCGCGACGAGATCAGTGTCGTCGTCGACCAGGTCGGCCGCCCCACCTGGTCGCGCGACTGCGCGCAGGTGGCCCTGCTGGCGGCCGACGCCCTGGGCGGCAGCCCCAACCTGGTGGGCGTCTACCACCTCAGCGGGGCCGGCGACGCCAGCTGGGCCGACCTGGCCGCGGCCGCCTTCGAGGCCTCGGCCCGGCGCGGCGGCCCGACCGCCGCGATCGCCCCGATCGTCACCGCCGACTATCCCACCCCCGCCAAGCGTCCGGCCAATTCGCGCCTGGACTGCGGCAAGATCGAAGCCGCCCTGCCCTGGCGCTGCCGCCCGTGGCGCGAGAGCCTGGCGGCCTGCATGAACGAGATGGAGCTCCCGGTCCCATGAAAGGCATCGTCCTCGCCGGCGGGTCCGGCACGCGCCTGCATCCCCTGACCCTGGCCGTCTGCAAGCAGCTGCTGCCGATCTACGACAAGCCGATGGTCTACTACCCGATCAGCACCCTGATGCTGGCCGGGATCCGCGACATCCTGATCATCTCCACGCCCAAGGACGTGCCGCTGTTCAAGGACCTGCTGGGCGACGGCTCGGCCTGGGGCGTGCGGTTCGAGTACGCGGTCCAGGAGACCCCGCGCGGCCTGGCCGACGCCTTCATCGTCGGCCGCGACTTCATCGGCGACGACGACTGCGCCCTGGTGCTGGGCGACAACCTCTATTTCGGCCACGGCCTCAGCGAGACCCTGGCCGAGGCGGCCGCCTCGAAGACCGGCGCGACCGTCTTCGCCTATCACGTCACCGATCCGGAACGGTACGGCGTGGTCGATTTCGACACCGAGGGCCGCGCGGTCTCCCTGGAGGAGAAGCCCGCCGCGCCGCGCTCGAACTGGGCGGTGACCGGGCTCTATTTCTACGACCGCCAAGTGGTGGGGATGGCGCGCGACCTGCAGCCGTCGGCCCGGGGCGAGCTGGAGATCACCGACATCAACCGGCTCTACATGGAGCAGGGCCAGCTGTCGGTGTCGAAGCTGGGACGCGGCTACGCCTGGCTGGACACCGGCACCCACGACAGCCTGGTCGAGGCCACCGAGTTCATCCGCGCCATCGAGAAGCGCCAGGGCCAGAAGGTGGGTTGCCCCGAGGAGGTGGCGTTCACCAAGGGCTGGATCTCGGCCGACCAGGTCGCCGCCCTCGGCGCGGCCATGGGCAAGACCGAGTACGGCCAGTACCTGACGCGGCTAGCGCGGGGCTGAGGCCCTTCTCCACCTTGCCCCTATTTTCAGCCGTCATTCCGGGCCTTGTGCCCGGAATCCCTCTCTCCGCCGCAGGTGAAGGGGGGCGGTTCGCCAGCGAACCGCTTGCATCTCACATGGAAGCTGAACCAGGGGTCCCGGACACAAGGCCCGGGATGACGGTGATCTAGGGGGCGAAAGCCGTCCATTCGGCCAGCACGGCCGGATCGTCTTCCGGTCCGCGCAATGTCCMCAGCCGTTCTGGCGCGAGCCGCCCCGCCGCCCACACCGCCGCCCCGCGCACCACCGGCGACGGGTCGGCCAGCAGGGGCTCGACCGCCGCCATCATCCCTGGATCGCCGCTGTTGCCGAGGGCGTAGAGCACGTTGCGCACGAAGCGGTCGCGGCCGATGCGCTTGACCGGGCTCTTGCTGAACAGGGCGCGGAACGACGGGTCGTCCAGCCCCGCCAGCTCGACCAGGGACGGGCCCTTCAGGGTCTCGCGGGCGTGGAAGGCCATCTCGCTGGAGAGGCTGGCGAACTTGTTCCACGGACAGGCGGCCAGGCAGTCGTCGCAGCCGTAGATGCGGTTGCCCAACGCTTCCCGGAACTCCATCGGGATCGGTCCCGACAGCTCGATCGTCAGGTACGAGATGCAGCGCCGGGCATCCAGCTGGTAGGGGCCGGGGAAGGCGTTGGTCGGGCAGATGTCGAGACACGCGCTGCACGAGCCGCAGTGGTCGCGCTCGGGCGGGTCGGCCGGCAGGTCCAAGGTGGTCAGCACGCTGCCCAGGAACAGCCACGAGCCGAACTGGCGCGAGACCAGGTTCGTGTGCTTGCCCTGCCAGCCCAGGCCCGCGCGCTGGGCCAGGGGTTTCTCCATCAGGGGCGCGGTGTCGACGAACACCTTCACCTCGCCGCCGAACCGGCCGTGCATCCAGCGGGCCAGGGCCTTCAACCGCTTCTTGATCACCTCGTGATAGTCGTCGCCCTGGGCGTAGACGCTGATCGCGGCGCGGGATGGGTCCTCCAGCGCCAGCAGCGGATCGTGCTCGGGGCCGTAGTTGACGCCCAGCACCACCGCGGTCGTCGCGTCCTGCCACATGGCGGTGGGGTGGGAGCGCCGGTCCAGCGTCTCCTCCATCCAGCCCATGGCCCCGTGGAACCCCTCGGCCACGAACTCGCGCAACCAGCCGCCGTTGGGCCAGGCGTCGCTGGCGCTGGCGAAGCCGCACGTGTCGAAGCCCAGCCGAAGGGCTTCGGCTCGGATCTCGTCCCGCAAGGTCTCGTTCGGGTGGCTAGAAGTCGAGATCGTCATAGTGCGCGACCGGCGCCAGGCCCGGCCAGCGATCGGCCAGGATGGGTCGGAAGGCGGGCCTGGACTTCAGCTTCATGTACCAGGTCTTGGTGATCGGGAAGTCCTTCCACGGCACGTCGCCGAAATAGTCGATCACCGACAGGTGGGCGGCGGCGGCGAAGTCGGCCAGGCTCATGCGCCGGCCGGCCAGCCAGTCGCGGGTGTTCAGCAGGCCCTCGATATAATCCATGTGCGCGCGCAGGGCGTCGCGGCCCCGGCGCAGAGACGACAGGTCCGGCGCGCCCAGTCTCAGGAGTCGCTTCTCCATCTTCTCGTGCAGCAGGAAGCCGTTGACCTCGTTGTMGAACTTGCGGTCGAACCACTGCAGCAGGCGGCGCGCCTCGGCCCGCTCGCCCGGTTCGCGGCCCAGCAGGGCGGGTTCGGGGTCCTGCTCCTCGATGTGCTCGAGGATGGCGCGGCTCTCGGCCACCACCGTGGTGCGCTGGTGCTTGGTCTCGACCAGCACCGGCGGCACGCCCGACGGGTTCAGCTTGAGGAACTCCTCGGGCCCTTCCCAATAGCGGACCTGCACCTCGACGAACGGCAGGCGCTTCTCGCCCAGGGCGAGGCGCACCTGGCGCGAGGCCGGGTCCAGGGGGAAGTGGTGAAGGGTTCGTTCGACGCTCATGCCCACGCGCATTCAGGCTGCATCGTTCGATCGATGCGCCGTTTTGTTTAACAAGAACTTGCTGAACACCGGTCATCGGCCGACTTAACGGCCAAAATCAGGTCGTTGGACCTGACTCTTGACCTGAAGGTCGAGCGTTAACTCTTACGGTCAAGCTTTGGCGGTCAAGCCTTGGCGTTCATCCGGCCGATCAGGTTGGTCGTGCTCTGGCCGGCCTTCAGCTCGGCCAGCACCACCTTGCCGCCGTAGCCCAGCACCACGTCGGAGCCGACCACGGTCTCCACCGTGTAGTCGGCGCCCTTGACCAGCACGTCGGGGCGGAAGGCCTTGATCAGGTTCAGCGGCGTCTGCTCGTCGAACAGCACCACCAGGTCCACGGCCGACAGCGAGGCCAGGACGGTGGCGCGGCCGCCCTCCTTCTGCACCGGCCGGGTCGGGCCCTTCAGGCGCTGGACCGAGGCGTCGGTGTTCAGGCCGACGATCAGCCGGTCGCAGGCCGCCTTGGCCTGGGCCAGAAGCGAGACGTGGCCGGGGTGCAGCAGGTCGAAGCAGCCGTTGGTGAAGCCCACCTTCAGCCCCCGCGCCCGCCAGCCGGCGACGATGGCCAGGGCGCCGTCCAGGTCGGCGATCTTGTCGGCGATGGGATCGGCGTGCTCGCCACGCGCCACCTCGACCAGCTCGTCGGCGGTGACCACGTCGGTGCCCAGCTTGGCCACCACCAGCCCGGCGGCCAGGTTGGCCAGGCGGGCCGCGTCCAGCGGACGCGCGCCCTTGGCCAGCGACAAGGCCAGGGTCGCGGCCACGGTGTCGCCGGCGCCGGAGACGTCGAACACCTCCAGGGCCGTGGCCGGCAGGTGGACGGGCGCCTCGCCGCGCACGGCCAGGGTCATGCCCGCCCCGCCCCGGGTGATCAGGGCGGCCGACAGGTTGGGGGCCGTGGACAGGATGGCGTCGGCGGCCTCGGCGGCGGCCTCGTCCCCGGCCCCGGTCACGCCCGTGGCCTCGGCGGCCTCGCGACGGTTGGGCTTGATCAGGGTGGCGCCGTCATAGCGGCTGAAGTCGCGGCTCTTGGGATCGACGATCACCGGCTTGCCGGCGGCGTTGGCGGCGGCGATGGCGGCCTTCAGCACGACCGGCGTCAGCACGCCCTTGGCGTAGTCGGACAGCACCACCACGTCGACCTCGCGCAGGTGGGCCTCGAACGCCTTCAGCAGGGCCTGGCCGTCGGCCTCGCCCCGGTCCTCGCGGTCGGCGCGCAGCATCTGGTGCGAGCCGGAGATGTAGCGGGTCTTCTCGGTGGTGCGGCGCTTGGCGTCGACGATCAGGGCCGCGTCCAGGCTGGGCTCGCGGTCGATCAGGCCCAGCAGGGTCCGGCCGGCGTCGTCGTCGCCGACCACGCCCACCAGCACCGCCCGGCCGCCTAGGGCCGCGACGTTGCGGGCCACGTTGCCGGCCCCGCCCAGCATCGCCGTCTCGCGCTCGATGGCGATCACCGGCACCGGGGCCTCGGGCGAGATGCGGTCCACCGCCCCGTAGACGAAGCGGTCCAGCATCACGTCGCCCAGCACCAGCACGGTGGCGCCCGAAAAGGCCGGCGGCAGCTTGGCCAGGGTGTCGTCCATCAGGTCGGTCGCTCGCTTCTCAGACAAGAAGCGCCATTTGGCCCCGCGAGGCGTGCGCCGCAAGCCTTTCAGAACGGCCCAAGTTCTCGAGGGGGCTCGCTGAACGCGCCGGCGTGCGGCTCGGCGACGCCGCGCGGGTCGGGGTGCAGCAGGATGTCGGCGGTCGGGAAGGCCTCCAGCACCCGCGCCTCGGCCTCGACCATCAGGGTGTGGGCCAGGGCCAGGGGCGTGTCGGCGTCGAAGTCCATGTGGGCCTGGACGTGGACGAACGGCCCCGAGGCCCGGGTGCGCAGCTGGTGCACGCCCATCACCCGGGGGTCGGCGGTCAGCAGGGCCACGATCCGGGCGCGGTCGTCATCGGCCAGTTCGCGGTCCATCAGCTGGTGGCTGGCCTCGCGGAACACCCCGATCGCCCCCCAGACCAGCCAGGCGGCGACGACCAGGCCGGCGGCGGCGTCCACCCACGTCAGGCCCAGGAAGCCGGCGGCGGCGATGCCGACCAGGCTGACGGCGTTCGACGCCAGGTCGGCGGCGTAGTGGGCCTTGTCGCCCGACACGGCCACCGAGCGGGTGCGCTTCATCACCTCGGCCTGGGCGCGGATCAGGCCCAGGGTCAGGAGGATCGACACGACCATGACGCCGATCCCCAGCTCCTCGGCGGCGATCGGCTTGGGATTCAGCAGGCCCCGGATGGCCTCCTGGCCGATCAGGGCGCCCGAGGCGAAGACCAGCCCCGCCTGGGTCAGGCTGGAGAAGGCCTCGGCCTTGCCGTGGCCGAACCGGTGCTCGGCGTCCGGCGGCTCGGCGGCGTAGCGCACGGCGTAGAAGGTGATCAGCGAGGCGATCAGGTCCAGGCCGCTGTCGGCCAGCGAGGCCAGCATGGCCACCGAATGGCCGGCCAGCCAGGCCGCGCCCTTGATCAGGATCAGCACGGTCGCCACGCCCACCGACAGGGCGGTGACCCGGCGGGTGAGCTTGGCGGACTCGGCGGCGGTCAGGGCGGGCGTGGGCGCGGCGGACATGCGCCCTGTTTAGCAAGGGTGGCGGCGCCGCCCCAGCGAGAACGACTCGCGGTGGACGAAGGAGGGGACACACACTCACGGCAAGGCCATGCAAGATCGGCTCGGACCGTGGCGTGAGTGTGTGTCCCCCGTTTCATCCCCTACGCCGCCGCCTTCGTCCTGGGCCCCACATAGACCGACTGCGGCCGCACCAGCTTGCCGGTGGCCAGCTGTTCCCGCGCGTGGGCGATCCAGCCGGCGATGCGGCCCATGGCGAAGACGCAGGTGAAGCTCCTGGGCGGCAGGCCCAGGGCCTCCAGCAGGACGGCGGTGTAGAACTCGACGTTCGTGTCCAGCGGCCGGTCGGGCTTGTGGTCGCGCAGGATGCGCAGGGCGGCCTGCTCGACGCTCTCGGCGAAGGCCAGGCGGCCGGGCACGGCGTTGGACGTCTGGGCCAGCTGGCGGATCGCCGCCTTCAGGGCGTCGGCGCGCGGGTCGCGGACCCGATAGATGCGGTGGCCGAAGCCCATCAGCCGGTCGCCGCGCGCCAGGGCGCCGAGCAGCCAGGCCTCGGCGTTGTCGGGCGTCCCGATGGCGTCCAGCATCTCGATCACCGGGCCGGGCGCGCCGCCGTGCAGCGGACCCTTCAGGGCCGAGATCCCCGCCAGCACCGCCGAGGTCAGGCCGGCGCGGGTGGAGGCCACCACCCGGGCCGCGAAGGTCGAGGCGTTCAGGCCGTGGTCGCAGACCGTGACCAGATAGGCGTCCAGCGCCCTCGCCTCCCCGTCCGTGGCCGGAACGCCGCGCGTCATGCGCAGCATGTCGGCCGCGTGCGACAGGGCGGCGTCCGGCGCGACCGGCGACTGGCCTCCGGCGACGCGCAGCACGGCGGGGGTGAAGACGGCCGGGGCGGCCAGCAGCAGCAGGGCCGTGTCCAGGCCGTCGCCGTCGGGCAGGCGGGCGATCAGGGCGCGGACGGCCTCGACCGGATCTCGCTTGGCCAGGCCCTCGTCCAGGGCGGCCACCTCGGCGAAGGCGCGGACCCGGGCCGCCCCCAGCGCCGGGGCCAGGTCGGACGGCAGATCGTCGAAGAAGCCGTCGAGCAGCAGGTGGGCGACGCCCTCGAACCCGGCGCGGTGGGCCAGGTCCTCGACGGCGTAGCCGCGGATCGTCAGGCGGCCGGCCTGACCGTCGACGTCGGACAGCACGGTGTGGGCGGCGACGACGCCTTCCAGGCCTTCGGCGACGAAGCCGGCGTGCTGGGCGGCGGTAAGACCCTTGGACATGGATGAGGTCTCCTTTCGCCGCGCAATCCACGCCTCGGGACCTTGATCGTCAATCTTGATCAATGTAATCAATATAAATGGCCGAATGGATCGACGCGGAACAGGCGATGGCGACGCTGGGGGTGCGGGCCCAGACCCTGTACGCCTATGTCAGCCGGGGCCGGGTGGGGGCCGTCGCCCATCCCGACGATCCGCGCCGCAGCCTCTATCGCGCCTCCGACGTCGCGGCCCTGGCGGCCAAGAAGGCCCGGGGCCGGCGCGCCGCCGACGTGGCGGCCGAGGCCATCGCCTGGGGCGAGCCGGTGCTGCCCTCGGCGATCACCACGGTCGAGGGCGGTCGCCTGTTCTATCGCGGCCAGGACGCCGTGGACCTCTCCCGCATGCACAGCCTGGAGCAGGTGGCCCGCCTGCTGCGCGGCGGCCACGGCGCGCCGCTGACCGGACCCGAGCCGAAGAAGCCCAAGAAGGGCGAGACCCCGCGCGCCCGGCTGTTCTCGACCCTGGCCGCCCGGGCCGGGATCGACCCGCCGGCCCGGGGCCGCGCGCCGCTTGCCTTGGCGATGGAGGCCGCTGKCCTCCTTAAAGCCGCCGCCGACGCCGTGGCCGGATCGATCGGCGACGGCCCGATCCATCAGCGCCTGGCCGACGCCTGGGCCCTGGACGCCCACGGCGCCGACCTGGTCCGCCGGGCCCTGGTGCTGCTGGCCGACCATGAGCTGAACGCCTCGACCTTCGCGGTGCGGGTGGCGGCCTCGACCGGAGCCTCGCTGGCGGCCGCGTCCCTGGCCGGGCTGGCGGCGCTGTCGGGACCGCTGCACGGCGGCATGGCGGCGCGGGTCGAGATGTTCGTCGACGAGGCCCAGCGGCGCGGGCCGACCCGGGCCGTGGCCGAGCGCCTGGCCCAGGGGGCGGCCATGCCGGGCTTCGGCCACCCGCTCTATCCCGACGGCGACCCGCGCGCCGCGGCCCTGCTGGAGGCGTTCAAGGTCCCGGACGTCCTGGCCGAGCTGCGCGCCCAGACCGAAGCCGTCACGGGCCTGGCGCCCAATATCGACTACGCCCTGGTGGCCATGGCCCACGCCCTGGGCCTGCCGGCCGACGCGCCCTTCAGCCTGTTCGCCGTCGGCCGGACGGCGGGCTGGCTGGCCCATGCGATCGAGCAGCTGCACACCGGACGCCTGATCCGTCCCCGGGCCCGCTACATCGGCCCGAAGCCGGAAACGGCGGCGGCCCGGCCCTGAGGCCACGAGCCCGACCGCCGATTCGCATAACATCGTTCTCTACCGGTGGCGCTAAGCGTTACGATGTGTATGGTTGAGCTACCGGGGGCATGCACGCTCCGGGGGAAAACTCGACTGGGGTAGGGTGATATGAAGAAAATCATAGCATTGGCCGCCGCCGTCATGGCGATCGCGGTCGCGGGCGCGCCGTCGATCTCGAACGCTCAGGCGACGCGCACCTGGGTTTCCGGCGTCGGCGACGACGCCAATCCGTGCAGCCGCACGGCGCCGTGCAAGACCTTCGCGKGGGCCATCTCCAAGACGGCGGCGGGCGGCGAGATCGACGTGCTCGATCCGGGCGGCTTCGGCGCGGTCACGATCACCAAGTCGATCGTCATCGGCACCGATCCGGGCCTAGGCGGCATCCTGAACGCCGTGACCAACGGCGTCATCATCAACGCCTTGTCGACCGACACCGTCACCCTGCGGGGCCTAGTGATCGGGGGGCCGATCATCGACACCAACACCGGCCTCAACGGCGTCCGCATCCTGAACGCGGGGGCTGTCAATATCGAGAACTGCTACATCTACGGCAACAAGTCCGCGGCCCCCAACGGCAACGGCGTCCTGGCGGCGAACAGCGGGGGCCTGCTGAAGCTCAGCATCGTCAACACGCTGTTCTCGGAGAACGGCAGCGCCACCGACGGCGGCGGGGTGGTGGTCATGCCCACCGGCACCGGCAGCGCCCAGGTCACCCTCGACCACGTCACCGCCATCGACAACGCGCGCGGCGTGCGGCTGGACGCGTCGAACACCACGGGGTCGGTGCGCGGCGTCCTGTCCAACAGCAACGTCACGAACAACGCGCTGGCCGGCATCCACATCACCAGCAACGGGTCGGTGTCGAACCTCTACGTCACCGACTCGGTCTCGTCGGACAACGCGGGCGGCGTCAATTCGATCGGCGCCGGCGCGGTGGTGATCATCAACCGCAGCAGCTTCTACGGCAACGGCGTGGGCCTGCAGCCGCTGAGCGGCGGGGCGATCCTGAGCTATCAGAACAACGTGGTCGTCGCCAATTCCACGGACGGCGCGCCCACCGGCACGGTCGCTCCGAAATAGGCCTAGGCCCCGCCGCGGGACATCCGCGGCGGGGCGCTTCACGCGGCGCGAGCGTCGGGCTCAGGCCCGTTCGTGCACGGCCTCTTCCGCCGCCAGCGGCTGCGGAAGACGGCTGACCATCTCCTTCGGGCACACCTGCCAGAACAGGTCGCGCACACGGTCCCAGTCGCGGATCAGGCTCTCGGCGAAGGCCGAGTCCGTCTCGCGGGCGTGTTCGGCCAGCAGCGAGCGCAGCACGCCTTCCCAGTAGGGCGAGGCCAGGCGCTGGACCAGGATGCTCTCCGGATTGACCTGGCTCTCGAACCGGCCGTGCTGGTCCAGGACGAAGGCCATGCCGCCGGTCATGCCGGCCCCGAAGTTGCCGCCCGTCGGGCCCAGGATCACCACCTGGCCGCCGGTCATGTACTCGCAGCCGTTGGCGCCGCAGCCCTCGACCACCGTGGTGGCGCCCGAGTTGCGGACCGCGAAGCGCTCGCCGGCCTGGCCGGCCGCGAACAGCCGTCCCGAGGTGGCCCCGAACAGCACGGTGTTGCCCAGCAGGGTGTTGGTCTCGGGCGCCGCCAGGCCGCGCGCCGGCTTGATCACGATCGTCGCGCCCGACAGGCCCTTGCCGACATAGTCGTTGGCCTCGCCGGTCAGCTCGATCCGCAGGCCCTGGACCGCAAAGGCCCCCAGGCTCTGGCCGGCCGAGCCCTTGAGCTGGACGGTCAGATGCCCGGCGGGCAGGCCCTTCATGCCGAACTTGCGCACGATGTGGCTGGAGGTGCGCGAGCCGATCGACCGGGCGGTGCTGCGGACCGTGTAGGTCAGCTGCATCTTCTCGCCGCGCTCCAGCAGGGGCGCCGCGTCGCGGACGATCTGGGCGTCCAGGGTGTCCGGAACCGCGTTGCGGCCCTCGACCGTGCAGTAGGGCTTGTTCTGGCCGGGATCGGCCCGGACCAGCAGCGGGTTCAGGTCGAGGTCGTCCAGGTGCTCGCCGCCGCGCGACACCTGAGCCAGCAGGTCGGTGCGGCCGACGATCTCCTGCAGGCTCTTGAAGCCCAAGCCCGCCAGGATCTCGCGGACCTCTTCGGCCACGAAGCTGAACAGGTTGATGACCTTCTCCGGCGTGCCGGTGAACTTGGCGCGCAGGGCCTCGTCCTGGGTGCAGACGCCCACGGGACAGGTGTTGGAGTGACACTGGCGCACCATGATGCAGCCCATGGCCACCAGCGAGGCGGTGCCGATGCCGAACTCCTCGGCGCCCAGCATGGCGGCGATGACCACGTCGCGGCCTGTGCGGATGCCGCCGTCCGTGCGCAGCACCACCGAGTGGCGCAGGTTGTTCAGGGTCAGCACCTGGTTAGCTTCCGACAGGCCCATCTCCCACGGACCGCCGGCGTACTTGACCGAGGTCTGGGACGAGGCGCCGGTGCCGCCGACATTGCCGGCCACCAGGATGACGTCGGCCTTGGCCTTGGCCACGCCGGCCGCGATCGCGCCGATGCCGGTGGCGGCCACCAGCTTCACCGTGACCCGGGCGATCGGGTTGATCTGCTTCAGGTCATAGATGAGCTGGGCCAGGTCCTCGATCGAATAGATGTCGTGGTGCGGCGGCGGGCTGATCAGCATCACGCCCGGCGTGGCGTGACGCAGACGCGCGATCATCTCCGTGACTTTAAAGCCAGGAAGTTGCCCGCCCTCGCCGGGCTTGGCGCCCTGGGCGACCTTGATCTCGATCTCGCGGCACTGGTTCAGATATTCGGCGGTGACGCCGAACCGGCCCGAGGCCACCTGCTTGATGGCGCTGTTGGGGTTGTCGCCGTTCGGCAGGGGCTTGTAGCGCGCGGAGTCCTCGCCGCCCTCGCCCGACACCGACTTGGCGCCGATGCGGTTCATGGCGATGTTCAGCACGCCGTGCGCCTCGGGGCCCAGGGCGCCCAGGCTCATGCCCGGCGTGACGAAGCGCTTGCGGATCTCGTTGACGCTCTCGACGTCGTCGGTCGAGATCGGGTTGCGGTCCGAGCGCCAGTCCAGCAGGTCACGCAGCTGAATCGGCTTTTGCGTGCGCAGACCGTTGGACCAGCGGCGATAGAGCTCGAAGTCGCCGGTGTCGCAGGCGCTCTGCAGGGTGTGGATCAGCCGCGCCTCGAAGGCGTGGGCCTCGCCGGAACGGCGCAGCTTGTAGAGACCGCCGACCGGCAGGGTCACGGCCGGCTCGCCCCAGGCCTTGCGGTGCAGCTCGACCGACTTGGTCTCGATGCCGGCCAGGCCGATGCCCGAGATGCGCGAGGGCATGCCGGGGAAGAACTCGGCCGCCAGGGCGCGCGACAGGCCGACGGCTTCGAAGTTGTAGCCGCCGCGGTACGAGGAGATGACGCTGATGCCCATCTTGGAGATGATCTTCAGCAGGCCACCCTCGATGGCCGTCTTGAAGTTGATGCAGACGTCGCGCAGCGACTTGTCGCCGACCAGGCCGCGCTCCAGGCGGTCCTGGAAGCTTTCCTGGGCCAGATAGGCGTTGACCGCCGTGGCGCCGACGCCGACCAGCACCGCGAAATAGTGCGTGTCCAGGCACTCGGCCGAGCGGACGATGATCGAGACGTACGAGCGCAGGCCCTTGGCCACCAGGTGGGCGTGGACGCCGCCGGTAGCCAGGATCATCGGCAGGGCCACGCGGTCGGCGTTGCTGGCCTCGTCGGTCAGGACGATGGCGCCGCAGCCGCGCAGCACCGCGTCCTCGGCCTCGGCCCGGATGCGGTCCAGGTTGGCGCGCAGGGCGTCGCCGTCGCGCGCTTCCGGGGCCGGCAGCGGCATGGTGCAGTCGATGACGGCGACGTTCTTCTGGCCCAGCAGGCCATGGATGCGCTCGTACATGCCGGTGGTCAGGACCGGGCTTTCCAGCACGTACACATCCGCTTGCGCGGCGTCCTGGGCCAGGATGTTGCCGAGGTTCTTGAACCGGGTCTTCAGGCTCATGACGCCGGTCTCCCGCAGGGGGTCGATCGGCGGGTTGGTCACCTGGCTGAAGTTCTGGCGGAAGAAGTGGCTGAGCGGCCGGTACTTTTCCGACAGCACGGCCAGGGGCGCGTCGTCGCCCATCGAGCCGACGGCTTCCTTGCCCTCCTCGACCATCGGGGCCAGGACCATTTCCAGGTCCTCCAGCGAGAAGCCGGCGGCGGCCTGACGGCGGGTCAGCTCCTCGCGGCCGTACTTGCGCGGCTCGGGCCCGGGGCCGATCTCCTTCTCGAGATCGACCATGTTGCCCAGCCAGTCGGTATAGGGGTGGCGGCCGGCCAGTTCGTCGATGATGTCGTCTTCGCCGTAGAGCTTGCCGGCGCCCAGGTCGATGGCGATCATCCGGCCCGGGGCGATGGCCAGCTTGCGGGTGATGCGGCTTTCCTCGACGCCGCACATGCCCGCTTCCGAGCCCATGATCACCAGGCCGTCGTCGGTATAGGCCACGCGCAGCGGGCGCAGGCCCGAGCGGTCCTTGCCGGCCACGACCCAGCGGCCGTCGGTGGCGCACAGGGCGGCCGGACCGTCCCACGGCTCCATCACCGCGTTGCAGTAGCTGTAGAGCGCCTTGTGCTCGGCCTTCATGTTCGGGTTGGAGGCTTCCGGCACCAGCAGGGTCTTGGCCATGGGCGCGTCGCGGCCGGCCCGGACCAGCACCTCGAAGGTGTTGTCCAGGTTCGCCGAGTCCGAACCGCCCGGCTGGATCACCGGCTTCACGTCGTCCCCGAACTCGCCGAAGGCGTCGGCCGCCATCTTGATCTCGTGGGACTTCATCCAGTTGATGTTGCCCTTGATGGTGTTGATCTCACCATTGTGGGCCAGCATCCGGAACGGCTGGGCCAGGCGCCATTGCGGGAAGGTGTTGGTCGAATAGCGCTGGTGGAAGATCGCCACCGCGGCGGCGAAGCGGTCGTCCTTCAGGTCGGGATAGAACTCGTCGATGTGCTCGGCCAGGAACATACCCTTGTAGATCAAGGACTTGGCCGAGAACGAGCAGATGTAGAAGTCGCTTATGTTCTGGGCATGCACGCGCTTCTCGATGCGCTTGCGGCACAGGAACAGGGCGCGCTCCAGAGCCTCGCCCTCCAGGCCGGCCGGGGCGGCCAGCATGATCTGCTCGATTTCCGGACGCGTGGCGTTGGCCTTCTCGCCGATCACCGAGGTGTCGACCGGCACCTGGCGCCAGCCATAGATGTAGAAGCCGAAGCGCAGGGCTTCCGCCTCGACGATCGTGCGGCAGGCCTCCTGGGCGCCCAGGTCGGTGCGCGGCAGGAAGACCTGGCCGACGGCGATCGGGCCCTGGCGCAGGGCGTGGCCGGTGCGGCGCACCTGGTCGACGAAGAAGTCCTGCGGGACGCTGACCAGCACGCCGGCGCCGTCGCCGGTCTTGCCGTCGGCGTCGACCGCGCCGCGGTGCCACAGGGCCTTCAGGGCCTTGATCGCCAGCTCGACGACCTCGCGGCGCGGCTGGCCGTCGATGGCGCAGACCAGGCCCACGCCGCACGCGTCGCGCTCGGTCGAGGGGTCGTAGGCGTGGCCGTCGATCAGGGCCTGGCGGTTCTTCAGATACAGCTCGGTCTGGGTGAGAGCGGTCGTGTCGGTCATTGGGATGCTCCCGCCTCGGACATCGTCTTCTTGGCGACGTCGAGAATTTCGCTGACAGAAATGGTGAAATAGCCGCCCTGGCCGCCTTCGAAGGCCTGTCGCCAGGTGGCGTAGCCCTCTTCGAAGTGGGGGTCCAAGGCATGGGCGGCCTGCGTCTTGGGACACGAGGCGGCCAGGATCTTGGCGTCGACGGGGACGTGTCCGAGCACGCCGAGCTTCGCGCCGGGTCGCTGGTCGAACACCGAGATGCTCGCGATCGTAGCCCCATCCTTGCCGCCGCCGTCCAGACGGCCCACGACGGCGACGACGCCCTTGGGCGTGCAGGCGAGCGTCTGCCCCACGGCCAGGTCCGCGCCCATGGCAGGACCCGCGACGAAAGCGACGGCGATGATCAGACCGGATCGGATCACGTTGTCGCCCTCAGCCGGCTCGGCCATCCGACGCGGACCAGGGTCTGGTCGGGGTCGGACAGGGAAAATTCGTACATGCCCCAGGGCTTGGCCTCGGGACCGTTCTTCTCGAGGGTCTCGCCGGCGAAGGCCTTGGCCGCGCCGTCGACGTCCTCGATGTAGAGATACAGGCCGAACGGGTTGCGGCCCGGGACCAGCCAGTCCTCGACCGCGTCGGTCAGGTGCAGGAAACCGCCCTGGCCGTTGCCCAGCATGCGGTAGGTGTCGCCCGGTTCCTTGTCGGCCTCGGGCYGCGTGAAGMCCAGGCGCGCATAGAAGGCCTCGGACGCGTCGAGGTCGTTGCACGGCAGGATCGCCGTCAGGACGCCGGAGGGCGAGGCGGTCATCGCCCTACTCCGCCGCGATCAAGGTCGACGAGACCTTGGCCTGCAGATAGCGGTGCATGGCGTCGGCGGCGTCGCGGCCGTCCTTGATCGCCCAGACCACCAGCGACGCGCCGCGCACGATGTCGCCGGCCGCGAACACGCCGTCCAGATTGGTCATCTGGTGGCGGACGTCGGCCTTAACCGTGCCCCAGCGCGTGACCTTCAGGTCCGGCGCCGACCACAGCTCGGGCAGGTTCTCGGGCTCGAAGCCCAGGGCCTTGACCACCAGCTGGGCCGGACGGTCGAAGTCGCCGCCCTCGATCTCTTCCGGGGTCTGGCGGCCCGAGGCGTCCGGGGCGCCCAGGCGCATGCGGATGGCGCGCACGCCGGTCACGGCCTCGGCGTCGCCGCCCAGGGCGCGCGGCGCGGCCAGCCATTCGAAGGTCACGCCCTCTTCCTCGGCGTTCGCGACTTCGCGCAGCGAGCCGGGCATGTTGGCCTTGTCGCGGCGATAGAGGCAGGTGACCGAGGTGGCGCCCTGGCGGATCGCGGTGCGCACGCAGTCCATGGCGGTGTCGCCGCCGCCGACCACGACCACGTCCTTGCCTTCGGCGTTGAGTTCGCCGCTGTCATAGGCCGGGACGTCGTCGCCCAGGGTCTTCTTKTTGGAGGCGATCAGGTAGTCGAGCGAGGCGACCACGCCCTTGGCGCCCGAGCCCGGGGCGACCAGGTCGCGCGCGGCGTAGACGCCCACGGCGATCAGCACGGCGTCGTGCTTTTCGCGCAGGTCTTCCAGGATGGCGTCCTTGCCGACCTCGAAGCCCAGCTTGAATTCGACGCCGCCGTCGGCCAGGCGCTGGGTGCGGCGCTCGACCACGTCCTTTTCCAGCTTGAAGCCGGGGATGCCGTAGATCAGCAGGCCGCCGGCCCGGTCGTGGCGGTCATAGACGGTGACGGCGTAGCCTTCCTCGCGCAGCTTCTCGKCGGCGGCCAGGCCCGCCGGGCCGGCGCCGATGATCCCCACCGACTGGTCGCGGTCGGCCTTGGCGACCAGCGGCTTCACCCAGCCCATCTCCCAGGCCTTGTCGGTCAGGTAGCGTTCGACCGAACCGATCGTCACGGTGCCGTGACCCGACTGCTCTATGACGCAGTTGCCTTCACAGAGACGATCTTGCGGGCAAATCCTGCCGCAAACCTCCGGCATGGAGTTGGTGGCCTGCGACAGCTGATAGGCCTCTTCCAGGCGGCCTTCGGCGGTCATCCGCAGCCAGTCGGGGATGTTGTTGTGCAGGGGACAGTGGGTTTGGCAGAACGGCACGCCGCATTGCGAGCAACGCGAGGCCTGCTCGGTGGCTTTCGCGTCGATGAAGTCGGCGTAGATCTCGTGGAAGTCGCCGTTGCGCTCAGCCGCCGAACGCTTTTCAGGCGTTTTGCGGGCCACGGTCGTGAATTTCAGCATGCGCTCGGCCATGCGACTTCCCTCGTCCCCGCTGCCGGGGAAAAATTTGCGTGCGCGGGCCTCATACGGACTCTTCGCGGCAAGAAGAATGCGTTTGTCAAATTCGTGGACAAATTTATCCGTGATGACCGTGGGGTTATTGCGAGCGACTCGCAGCTATAGCCCCATATGGTCCACTTAGTGGATAAACGACTTGTTTACCGTGTCGGGCGCACGCCCGGGGCGGGGTTTCAGAGGCCGTGCGCCTAGAGGTAATGACGATGCCGGATTGGCTGATCGCGATCGTGTTGGGCCTGGTCGAGGGCCTGACGGAATTCATTCCCGTGTCTTCGACCGGGCATCTGCTGCTGACCAAGATCGCCCTGGGCCTGACCGATCCGGCCTGGGACACGTTCATCGTCCTGATCCAGCTGGGCGCGGTGCTGGCCGTGGTCGCGGTCTATTTCCAGCGCCTGTGGAGCGTGGTGGTMGGTCTGCCGACCCGGCCGGAAGCCCGTCGCTTCGCGCTCAGCGTGATCATCGGCTGCATCCCCGCCTTCGCCGCGGGCCTGGCCTTGCACGGGGTGATCAAGCACTTCTTCGAGAACCCGTTCCTGCCGCAAGTGATCTGCGCCTCGCTGATCGTCGGGGGCGTGATCCTGCTGATCGTCGACAAGAAGGCCCCCGCCCCCAAGGAAATGGACGGCATGGCGCTGAGCCTGAAGACCGCCCTCCTGATCGGCCTGTTCCAGTGCCTGTCGCTGCTGCCGGGCGTGTCGCGCTCGGGCTCGACCATCGTCGGCTCGATGCTGATCGGCGTGGACCGCAAGGCCGCCGCCGAATTCAGCTTCTTCATGGCCATCCCGATCATGGTCGGCGCCTTCGCCCTGGACCTGCTCAAGAGCTACAAGGACATCGACACCAGCCACGCCGGGACCATCGCCATCGGCTTCGTGGTCTCGTTCCTGTCGGGCCTGCTGGTGGTCAAGACGATGATCGGCTTCATCGGCAAGCGCGGCTTCGCCCCGTTCGCCTGGTGGCGGATCGTGGTGGGGGTGATCGGCCTGGGGCTGATCTACATCCCGAAGTGATCACCCCTAGCCGGGGACATGCCCTTGGGCGTGTCCCCAACGGCAAGCGCTGAGCCAAGATTTGAGGACACGCCGCGAGGGCATGTCCCCCCGGGGCCGCTCAATGCCAGTCCAGCCGGTCGGCTCGCGGCAGTTCGACCAGGTGGATCGTCGGAGCACGGAACGGGCTGACGCAGACATAGCCCGTCGCTTCGGGCTTGCCGCTCCCTTGCGCCAGGAAAGCACTGGCGTCTTCGCCGAAGCGGCAAGGCGACGCCGAGGCGTGACGCATCGTCATGTCCCCGTATCCCGCCGCCCGAAGCGCCCCGACCCTCGCCGCGTCGCTCCATAGGGCGTAGCCGACGAGCCCGCCCACGAGAACGGCAAGGCCCAGAAGAACGGCTGCGCCGGCCTTGATCATGAAGGCTAGAACGCCCCCGCCGGGACCTCGGCGTACTGGCCGCCCTTGCGGTAGCGGTAGAGATAGGACGGGACCACCGCCTCGACGGCGGTCGGGACGACGCCGGCCTCGGCCAGGCCCGGCAGGCCGTTGTTCGCGACGTTGTCGGTCTTCAGCGACTCGACCTGGTCCGAGGTCAGCGGCGGGTTGATCGGCGACAGGTCGCCGACCTTGCCGATCCAGCCGGCGGCGAAGAACGGGATCGGGGCCAGGACGCGGTTGCGGCCGGTCTCGACCAGGATCAGCTCCAGCAGCTCCTTGAAGCTGTAGACGGCCGGGCCGCCCAGTTCGTAGGTCAGGCCCTCGGCGGCCGGGCTGGAGACCGCCTTGGCGATCACGGCGGCCACGTCGCCCACATAGACCGGCTGGAACTTGGTCTCGCCGCCGCCGATCAGCGGCAGGGCGGGGAACAGGGCGGCCATCTGGCCAAACTTGTTGAAGAACTTGTCCTCGGCGCCGAACACGATCGACGGGCGGATCACCACCGCGCCCGGGAAGGCGGCGCGGACGGCCGCTTCGCCCTCGGCCTTGGTGCGCTGGTACTTGGACGAGGAATTGGCGTCGGCGCCGATGGCCGAGACCTGCACCAGGCGCTTGACGCCGGCGGCCTTGGCCTGCTCGGCGACGGTCTTGGCGCCCATCACGTGCAGGGTCTGGAACTTCTGGCGGCCGTTCTCCCACAGCACGCCGACCAGGTTGACCACCGCCTCGGCGCCGTCGACCGCGCGGGCCACCGACGGGGCGTTGCGGACATTGGCCTGCACGACCTCGATCTGGCCGACATCGCCCAGCATGCGCATGCGATAGGCGAGGTTGGGATTGCGCACCGCCACCCGCACGCGATGACCCGCCTTGGCGAGCGCCCGTACGACCTGGCCGCCGACGAAGCCGGAGCCGCCGAACACCGTGACCAGACCTTGCATGCGAAAACCTCTCTTCAAGTCGTGAGGCGGGGGATAGACGACCGCGAGGGCCTTCGCAATCGAAGCTGGAAAAAAGGCTGCGATTAGCGATTGACGTGGCCAGAACCTTTGCATAAACGTCCCGGCCTCGCGGCGGTCCACGGATCGCCCCGCAGGCCCAGGTGGCGGAATTGGTAGACGCGCTGGCTTCAGGTGCCAGTGACTGAAAGGTCGTGGAGGTTCGAGTCCTCTCCTGGGCACCACCCCCTACCAACCTTCGAAAGAAGGTCGGGGTGGCGCCGAAGCTCCCGGAACGCCGGGGGCTTTGAAAGCTTCACAAAAGCCTCCGAGACATGCTCACAAAATGATCCTGGCCCCCACGGGGGCCTAGCGACGGTTGTGACCAGGCGTTAGATATCCTGTTCATTCGGCCGACAGGGTCGGCGCCCCATTATCCAGGCGCATTCGGAATTCGCAGCGTCCGCGCGACGAGACCGAGGGCGCGGAGACGAAGAGACTTGGCCAACTTCCTGCATGAAGGCGATCTGCCCGCCGGCGTTTTCGACGGCGCGACGGCGATCGCCATCGATTCCGAGACCATGGGCCTGCGCCTGGGCCGCGACCCGCTGTGCGTGGTCCAGCTGTCGTCGGGCGACGGCGACGCCCACGTGGTGCGCCTGGACCGCTCGACCTATGACGCGCCCAACCTCAAGCGCCTGCTGACCGATCCTTCCGTGGTGAAACTCTTTCACTTCGGCCGCTTCGATATCGCCATGTTCCTGTTGCACTTGGGGGTCATGACGGCCCCCGTGTACTGCACCAAGATCGCCAGCAAGCTGGCCCGCACCTATACCGACCGCCACGGCCTGAAGGACGTGACGCGCGAACTGGTCGGGGTCGAGCTGTCCAAGGTCCAGCAGAGCTCGGACTGGGGCGCCGACACGCTGTCGGCCGACCAGGTCGCCTACGCGGCCTCGGACGTGCTGCATCTCCACGCCCTGCGCGAGCGCCTGAACGCCATGCTGGTCCGCGAAGGCCGCATGGCCCTGGCCCAGGCGGCCTTCGACTACCTTCCCCACCGCGCGGCCCTGGACCTGGCCGGCTGGGAAGACGTCGACATCTTCGCGCACAGCTGAGGCGGGGCGGGATGACCACCCTCGAGGCCGACCGGGCGGGATACAGGCGGGACTTGCGCCGCTGGCGCCGTCGTTCGCGCCGCGTCCACCTGGCGCGGGTGGTGCTGCCGGCCGCCATGGTCGCCCTGCTGGCCACCGTGGGCGGCCAGGTGGCCTGGCGCTCGTTCACCGCCGGCGACCGCCGGCCGGCCGAGAGCAAGGCCCAGATCCGGATGGTCACGCCGCGTTTCTACGGCCAGTCCAGCGACGGACGCCCCTTCATCATCACCGCCCGCTCGGCGGTGCGCGACGAGAACGACCTCAAGCGGGTGTTCCTAGACGCCCCGACCCTGACCCTGGGCGTGGGCAGCCCCGCCCCCACCCGCTCGACCGCCGACCGCGGCGTCTATCGCGAAGACACCCTGATCCTGCAGCTGTACGGCAACGTGCGCATGGACGACGGGGCGGGCTATCGCTTCGCTTCGGACGAAGCCCTGGTCGACACGCGCAACGGCAACACCACCGGCGAAACCACGCTGCAAGGCGAAGGTCCAACTGGACAGGTGCAATCCAACGCCTACTCCGTATATKACAAGGGTGACCGCATCATCTTCCGGGGCGGCGTCAAGACGCGCATCGACCGGAAGACGGGTGAGGCCGTTCCCGTGCAGGGCCCAAACCCGGGAACAGGTCCGGAATAGAACATGAGGACGTGGTTGATGAATCGATGGATGGCGCCGACGGCGATCGCCTTCAGCCTGTTGAGCGGTACGGCTCTTCTGGGCGGCTCCGCCATGGCCCAGACGCCCGCCGCCAGCGGCAACAACTCCAGCGCGCCGGTGGACATCTCCGCCGACGAGCAGGAGGTCATCAACAGCCAGTGCAAGACCATCTTCCGCGGCGCGGTCGAGGTCCTGCAGGACAAGGCCCGCATGCGGGCCGCGACCATGACCGTCTACAACCGCCGCAAGACGCCAGGTAAGACCTCCTCGCCCACCGGCAACAACGACTGCGGCGACGTCGACCGCGTCGAGGCCGACGGCAATGTCTTCTACGTGACGCCCGAGCAGACCGTGCGCGGCGACCACGCCGTCTACGACTACGCCACCGACACCATCGTGGTGACCGGCGACGTCGTGGCCGTCCAGGGCCAGGACGTGGCCCGCGGCGACCGCATGACGATCAAGACCAAGACCAACGACGTGAAGATGGAATCCAACGCCACGGGTCGCGGCAAGACGCGTGTGCGGGCGGTGCTCTATCCCGACCAGAACAAAGACAAGAAGCCCGCCGCCGGCAAGCCGTAGGACCTCATGGCGTTTTCGATGCAATCCCTGAACGTCGACGCCACGGCCAGCGAAGGCCTGTTCGTCGACGCCATCGGCAAGTCGTTCGGCGACCGTCCGGTCGTCAAGAGCGTCTCCCTGCGCCTCAAGCGCGGCGAGGTCGCCGGCCTGCTGGGCCCCAACGGGGCCGGCAAGACCACCTGCTTCTACATGATCACCGGCCTGGTCGCCGCCGACTACGGCTCGATCTACCTGGACGGCGAGGACATCACGTCCCAGCCGATGTTCCAGCGCGCCCGCATGGGCGTGGGCTATCTGCCGCAGGAAGCCTCGATCTTCCGGGGCATGACGGTCGAGCAGAACGTCATGGCCGTGGTCGAGATGCGCCAGAAGGACCAGCGCAAGGCCCGCGACCACGTCACCGAGATCCTGGAAGAGTTGCGGATCACCCACATCCGCAAGTCGCCGGCCGTGGCCCTGTCGGGCGGCGAGCGCCGTCGCGTGGAAATCGCCCGCGCCCTGGCCAGCGAGCCGTCGTTCATGTTGCTGGACGAACCCTTCGCCGGCATCGACCCGCTGGCGATCTCCGACATCCGCGAGGTGGTCAGCTACCTGAAGAACCGCGGCATCGGCATCCTGATCACCGACCACAACGTCCGCGAGACGCTGCAGATGGTGGACCGGGCCTCGATCATCCACGCCGGCGAGGTGCTGTTCGAAGGCGCCCCGCAGGAGATCGTCGACAATCCCGAGGTCCGCCGCGTCTATCTGGGCGACAGCTTCGACGAGCGGGTCTAGGCCCCCTCGCCTGCCCTCTGGGCAAGATTTAACAGGCCGCGCGTTCCGTCATCCGGGGCGCGCGGCCTTTTCGTTGCGGTTTCGGCGTTCGGAAAACCTCGCCGGATCAACGACTTGATACCCGACGGCGAGAAAAACAGCGGTCTTCGCGGACGGAAGGTCGCAGTGGCCCGCTTTTTGCTGGCGTTGGCGCCCCGTTAACCAAACCGGCCGTTCAATGGCGATCAACAGGTTCGTTGATTTGCCCAGGAGGGCGCATTGGCTCTCGGCCACAGATTGGAGCTTCGGCAAGGCCAGGGCCTTGTCATCACGCCGCAGCTTCAGCAGGCGATCAAGCTCCTGCAACTGTCCAACCTCGAGCTCGACGCCTTCGTCGAGGCCGAGTTGGAGCGCAATCCCCTGCTGGCGCGCGACGACGGTCCGGCCGAGGCTGACCGCGCCGCGGAAGAGCCCGCCGAACGCGCCACCGAGAACCTGGGCCTGGACGCCGTTTCCGACAGCGCCGCCAGCAGCCAGATGGACGCCACCCCCGACGACGTCTCGCCCGGCGAGCGCGCCACCGGCGACGGGCCAGGTCTTGATGGGGCCGATCAGGGGGCCGAGCAGGCCGGCGGCCAGATCGACTGGTCGCGCGCCGGCGGCGGCGGCAGTTTCGAAGGCGACGACAATTACGAAGGCGCCCTCTCCCGCACCCCCACCCTGGTCGAGCACCTGACCGAGCAGCTGGCCGTGGCCGGCCTGTCGGCCGCCCGCAACGCCGTGGCCGCGGTGCTGATCGACGCGGTCGACGAGGGCGGCTACCTGCGCGCCGACCTGCCGGAGGTGGCCGAGCGCCTGGGCTGCGGCCTGGACCTGGTCGAGGAGGTCCTGGCCGTCCTGCAGGGCTTCGAGCCCGCCGGCGTCATGGCCCGCGACGTGCGCGAGTGCCTGGCCCTGCAGCTGAAGGACGTCAACCGCTACGACCCCTGCATGGCCGCCCTGCTGGACAACCTGGACCTCTTGGCCCGGCGCGACATGCCGGCCCTGCGCAAGGCCTGCGGGGTCGACGACGAGGACCTGCGCGAGATGGTCGCCGAGATCCGCGCCCTGACCCCTCGCCCCGGCGCGGCCTTCCACTCCGACCCGCCCCAGACCCTGGTGCCCGACGTCCACGTGCGCGAGACGCCCGGCGGCCTGTGGCACGTGGAGCTGAACACCGACACCCTGCCCAAGGTGCTGGTCGACCAGCGCTACCACGCCCGCATCGCCAAGGGCGCGCGGACCGACCAGGAGAAGACCTTCGTCTCCGACAGCTTCGCCACCGCCAACTGGCTGGTCAAAAGCCTCGACCAGCGGGCCAAGACCATCCTGAAGGTCTCCAGCGAGATCGTCCGCCAGCAGGACGGCTTCCTGGCCTACGGCGTCGAGCACCTGCGGCCGCTGAACCTGAAGACCGTCGCCGACGCCATCGGCATGCACGAGTCCACCGTCAGCCGGGTGACCTCCAACAAGTACATCGCCACCCCGCGCGGCGTGTTCGAGCTGAAGTACTTCTTCACCTCGGCCATCCAGTCGTCGGAAGGCGGCGAGGCCCACTCGGCCGCCAGCGTGCGCCACAAGATCAAGGGCCTGGTCGAGGCCGAGAAGACCGAGGCCGACGTCCATTCCGACGACCGGATCGTCGAAATCCTCAAGGAAGCGGGCGTCGACATCGCCCGCCGGACGGTGGCCAAGTACCGCGAGGCCCTGCGCATCCCCTCCTCGGTCGAGCGTCGCCGCCTGATCAAGGAAACCGCCTAGGTCGAACGACGGCGCCCTTTCGTCCGTCACGCGCTTGCCGCATGCTGCGAACGGCCGCGCTCCGCGTTCTGTGAAGACGTGGCTGAAGGCAGAGCATGACCACCGAGAGTTTGTCCGACGTCATCGAGGGGTTCGGCGAGGACACGCGTCCGGTGCTGACCGTCGGCCAGATGCTCGAGCAGTTCGACAGCCGCGCCTTCGGGGCCATGCTGCTGGTGTTCGGCCTGCTCAACTGCCTGCCCCTGCCCCCGGGTTCGTCGACGATCCTCAGCCTGCCGATCTTGTTGCTGGCCCCGCAGATCGCCTGGGGTTCCGACATCCCGTGGCTGCCGCGCAAGTTGATCCATCACCCCCTGAAACGCGACGACCTGCGCGGATTGTTCCGTAGGCTGACACCGATCGTCCGCCGGATGGAGCTGGTCACCCGCCCTCGGCTGGGCTTCCTGTTCGGCCCGGTCGGCGAGCGGCTGATCGGCGTGGTCTGCACCCTGCTGGCCCTGGTGCTGGTGCTGCCGATCCCGCTGGGCAACCTGGCGCCGGGGGCCACGGTGGCCGTCCTGGCCCTGGCCCTGCTGCAGCGCGATGGGCTGCTGGTCCTGCTGGGATACCTGATGGCGGCCGTCAGCGTGGGCCTGCTGGTGCTCAGCGCCGGCGTCGTGGCGGCGGCGGTCCAGCGTCTCCTGCACATGATTCCGGGGCTGTTTTAAGTCGCTTTTGCGACGCTTGACACCGGGCCGGGACAGGCGCGTTGATAGGCCATGCAAGTCCAAATCTCCGGCAAGCATGTCGACGTTGGTGAGGCTCTGCGAGCGCGAGTCTCCGACGAAATCGCCCTGAGCATCGGCAAGTATTTCGACCGCGGCGGCGACGCCGATGTCGTGATCAGCAAGGAGGGCTTCGCCTTCCGGGTCGATTGTTCGGTCAAGCTGGCTTCGGGCCAGCAACTGATCAGCCACGGAGCGGGCGGCGACGCCCACGCGGCCTTCGACGCCGCCCTGGCCAAGATCGAGACGCGCATCCGGCGCTACAAGCGACGACTTAAGAGCCACTCCATCGCTGCCTCCGCCAAGCAGGCGGAAAACGCGGCGATGTACGTGCTGCGGGCCCCGGACAGCGACGATGTCGACGACGACGACTGGAGCGTCGAGGACGAACATCCCGCCGGCGCGCCGGCCGGCATGATCATCGCCGAGACCCAGGCCTCGCTGAAGATCATGACCGTTTCCATGGCGGTCATGGAACTGGACTTGACCGAGTCCCAGGCAATCGTGTTTAGGAACGCCGCCCACGACGGTTTGTCGGTGGTCTACAGGCGGCCTGACGGAAATATCGGCTGGATCGACCCCGAACGCACCAAGTCGCTGAACGGGCACGCACCGGCCGTTAGCTGATCGAACCTCGGGTCGGTCGGCGCGTTCTGGTAGGCCCCCGTCTCAAGAGCTTGAGGCGGCGACATGCGCGACGACCGACTGCGAGCGAGTTCCACACCATGACCATCGGCGATCTACTGGAGCCCGGCGCGGTCACTCTTCGGGTCAGCGCCGCCAACAAGCGTCAGGTCCTCGGCGTGATCGCCGACGTCGCCGCCCGCGCGTTCGGCGTCAACGCCCACGAGGCCCTGGAAGGCCTGATCGAGCGCGAGGCCGCCGGTTCGACCGGCGTGGGGCAGGGCGTTGCGCTGCCGCACGCCCGGCTGTCCGACATCGACCGCGTCCGCGCGGTGTTCGTGCGCCTGGAGACCCCGGTGGCGTTCGGCGCGGTGGACGACAAGCCCGTCGACCTGCTGGTGGCGCTGTTCGCGCCCAAGGAAGCCGATTCCAGCCACCTGCGCGCCCTGGCTCGCGTCTCGCGCCTGATGCGCCAGCCCGACCTGCGCGAACAGCTCCGCAAGGCCCGCTCGGCCGACGCCGTCCAYGTGATGCTGACCCAAGCCCACGAGAGCAAGTCCACGGCGGCTTGAGGGAGTGAGACCCTCTCTCATAGAGAGAGGGAGGGGCCCGCCGCGAAGCGGTGGGAGGGTGAGCGGTTATAATCTCTCAGGATAAAGCTCCAACGAGACAGCATGGGGTAGCGGCCGCACCGACGGTGGCGGTCTGAGTCAATTCGAGGGCTTCATGGTTCTGGGCATGCCGGCCAGCGGTGAAACCACTCACCCTCCCACCGCCTGACGGCGGCGGGCCCCTCCCTCTCTCTAAGAGAGAGGGATTTTCGCCCTAGACCCGCTTCATGCTCAGGATCTTCACCGGCGGGTTCAGCATCTGGCCCTTCATGGCCGGATAGAGCGCCGGGCCGTCGGCTTTCAGCGCCAGGATCTTCTTCACGATGTCCAGCCCCTGGACCACGCCGCCGAAGGCCGCGAAGCCCTCGTTGTCGCCTTTTCCGCCCGGATGAGCGTCCAGATAGGGCTGCGGCGTGGCGCAGATGAAGAAGTCGCAGGTGGCCGTGCCGGGCGCGTTGCGGGCCATCGAGATGGTCCCGGCCAGATGCTTGATCCCGGTCTGGCGGGTGCTTTCGTGGGCGATGGGGGCGAAGCGGCGCACCCGGTCGGGCGGCCCGCCCTGGATCGAGCCGGCGCCCTTGACGCCCTTGGTCTTGGAGGCGCGGTAGAAGGTCCCGCCGTCATACTTGTGGGCGTCCACATAGCGCAGGAAGTTGGCCGAGGTGATCGGGGCCTTCCGGTCCTCCAGCTCGACGACGATCGTCCCGTGGTCGGTCTGGATCGCCACGCGCGGCTTGGACGGCGCCGCGAAGACGGGCAGGGGGCTGGCCGCCACGAGGCCGATGGCCCCCAGCAGGGTGCGGCGTGCGATCCAAGGGCTCATGCGGTCCTCCCGTGACGGTCGCGACTCCTTAGCGCGCCAAGGGGCGGCGCGTCGACAGCATGGCGATGGCGGAGGACGAAAGCCGTTCGCCGCCGGCCCGGAAGGGCCGACGGCGACAGCGGTCTAGTGCACCGAGACCGGCGMCAGTTCGTGGGCGAGGGCGGCGGCGACGGCCGCGTCCTTGTCGGTCAGCACGGCCAGGCGCGCGCCGTCGGCGCGGAACACCGCGTACAGGGTCTGGTCGGGCGACAGGTCGACCTCGTCGGTCACGCCGACGGGGACGTCGGCCAGGATCTCGGCCGCCTTGATCGGCCGGACATAGACCAGGTCTGGCGCGCCCAGGGCCGCGAAGGCTTCGGCGGAGAAGAACGGGGTAGCGGGGTTAGGTGTCATAAGACCACCTCCTTCGGAAAGGGAACGCCCCGTGTCGCGTCTCGGTTCAGACCGCGACCGTGGGGAACATCGGGGGAAAGCTTGGCTTGAGCGGCTCGGGACCTCAGCCGACCGAGCGGATCGGGATGCGGCGGACCAGCCGTTCAGGCTCCGGACGGGCCAGGTCCACGTGCAGAAGGCCGTGCTCGAGCGTGGCGGCCGTGACCTCCATGCCGTCGGCCAGCACGAAGGTGCGCAGGAAGCCGCGGGCGGCGATGCCGCGGTGCAGATAGGCCTTGTCGGCCTCGGGCTTGCCCTCGCTGTCGCGCCGTCCGGCCACCACCAGCTGGCCGCCTTCGACGGTCACCTGCAGCTGGTCGGGCGAGAAGCCGGCCACCGCCAGGGTGATACGCACCCCGCCGTCGTCCGATTGCTCGACATTGTAGGGCGGATAGCTTTCGGCGGCGGCCTTGGCCGCGCGCTCGATCAGGTCTCTGGTGTGCTCGAAGCCCAGCAGGAAGGGGCTGTCGAACAGGATCGTCCGGGTCATCGCGAAGTCCTCGCTCAAGCGACTTCGTTCGCCGGACACGACCCAACAGCGGCGTCGCGTCCAACGACGTGACAGTTACGTGGCGATGCACGGGGGCGGGTTCAAGACCGTGCGACCGTTAGGTCCTCCCGCGGGCGGAGATGGGGACACACACTCACGGCGCCGCCGTGCGGGATCGGCCGAAGCCTTCGCGTGAGTGTGTGTCCCTCCTTTATCCCGGGCGCGTCCCCTACTTCTTCGTCCAGCCGCCATCCAGCGGCTTCCAGTACTGGCCGGGGGCCAGGCGGGCGTAGAGCTGCTTGGCGGTGGCCTGGCCGGCGGCTTCGGCGGTGACGCCGGTCTTGGCGGCGGTGTCCTTGTAGACAGCAGCGCGGCCGGCGTTGATCTCGGCCACGGCGGCGCGGGTGGCGGCGTCGCCGCCCGAGACGATGCCCAGGAAGCCGTCGGCCTGCTCGCCCACCGTGCCGGCGCCCTTGCCGGCGTCGACGGCGGCCTTGGCGGCGGCGGACTGGGCGAAGGCGGGAACGGCCAGGGCCACGGCGCCCATCGAGGCGGCGACGGCCAGGATCGTCATGGTCTTGCGGATCATGTCGGTTCCTCTCTTAGAACAGGTTGGGGTTCTGCTGGATCAGCGTCTGGACTTCCTTGTCCAGTCGCACGCGCACGTCGGCGTCCAGCTTGGCGTAGATGTTGATCGGGTCGACCTTGACCCGCACCGTCGGGGTGCACGCCGCGAGGGCGCCCACCGCGAGGAGGGGAAGGATCAGGGCGCGCTTCATGGCGGGTGTCTCCAGTTCGGGGGAAATCTGACGATTCAACGCTGAACCGTTGCTGAACGTGGCGCGGGCTCCGGGGCGGGGGTCGTCGTCTCCGGCTCCGGAACGGGCGCCGGAACGGGGGCGGGGGCCTCGGGCGCGCTTTCCTGCCAGCCGCGCTTCCAGGCCGCCAGAAGCTCGTCGAAGTTCAGCGAGGTGTCCAGGGTCAGGTCGACCGGCGTCTTGGCGGGCAGGGGGATGCGGCGCTGGAACGCCTTGCCGGTCAGGAACTCGATCAACCCGACCTTGGCCTTTTCAGGAACCTTCGGATCGTGCTCGCCCTTGACGTGGAACAGCACGCCCAGGCGCCCTTTGTCGGTGCTGCTGACACCGGCCTCCAGGGTGTCGAAGCGCAGGTTCTCCATGGCCTGGTAGGCGAAGTCCTGGATGGCGTTGACCGGGGCGTCCTTCTTGACGGTCAAGGGATCGTTGGGATCGACGCCGCCTTGACCCGCCTGCACGCCGGTCAGGGCCGTACGGGCGATCGACAAGCGGCCGGGACCGGTCGCATAGATCTTGCCGTCGATGAAGCGGAAGCCGGCCGCGTCCATCTCGAACGGCAGACGGCCGTCGATGATCGCCTCCATATGGACCTTGTCGGCCAGGGACGAGCCGGCGACCAGCTGGCCCAGATCCAGGCCCGCGATGTCGACCACGCCCTTGGTCGCGCCCTTGCCGTCCAGCGCCAGGTCCAGCGGCTCCAGGGTGATCTTGCCCTTGGACGCCTCGAAGGTCGCGCCCTCCAGGTGCAGGGCCTCGGCCCCCAGGGCCAGGCTGGCCCGCACCGCCTGGATCGGCACGATGGCGTCGACGCTGTCGACGGTCAGCACCTGGCCGGGCGGGGTGGTCAGCGGGGCCAGGCTGTCGAAGACGATCTCGCCCTTCAGCCTGTGGACCTGGCCCAGCGGGCTGCGGAAATCCAGGCCCGGGGTCGAGACCTTGCCCTGGCTGGTCAGGACCTCGTCCGCCCAGTTGAACCGGCCGGTGAAGGCGACGGGGCCCTCGGCGTCGCGGGCGATCGCGGCCAGGGGCGTCAGGCCCAGGGGCTGCAGCCCGCCCTTGGCGAAGACCAGCTTCGTGGCGTCGATGTCGGCCTGGCCCCGGCCGCTGGCCACGTCGTGGCGGATGGTGACCCGACCCAAAGGACGGCCGTCCAGGGTCTTGCCGTCCAGCCCGCCGGTCCACTGGCCGCGCGCCAGGTCGACCTCGCCCGTCGCGGCGATGGTCTCGAAGCGCTTGCCCTCGGTCGAGGCCTCCACCACCCGGCCGCCGGTGACCTTGACCTGGGCGGTGTCGAAGCCGCGGCCGCTGCCGACGAAGCTGGCGTCGACGCCCTCCAGCCGCGCCTGGGCCACATTGACCATCGCCGCGCCGTCCCTGATCAGGGCCGAGGCCCGCCAGACCCCGCCGGCGGCGACCACCAGCGGCTGGGCGGCGGGGCAGAGCTTGAACGTCACGTCGCTGATCGGCGGCTCGCCCATGGCGATCGCCCGGGCGGTCATCGGGGTGCAGGCGTTCAGCCGGAGGATCAGCCCGCCGCCGCCCAGCTGGGCCCGTCCCGACAGGGTCCCGGCCACGCCCATGAAGGGCGGGACGTCCAGGCTGCCGGCCGCCGTGACGTCGCTGGTCAGGCCCGAGGCGTCCGAACGCCAGCGGGCCGCCGTCACGGTGAGCTCGGGCAAGCCGCCGCCGCCCAGGGCCAGGGTCGCACGACCTTCGGCCGTCCCGTCCCGCGCCGCGACCAGCGGACCGCCGGGCGCGCTGAGCACGGCCTTGGCGCCGCCCGGCGCGGTCAGGGCCACGGGGCGGGGCAGGGACAGGATCGTCCGGCCGCCGGTGATCCCCAGCTTCAGGGCCGGAGCGGAGAGTTCGAAGCGCGACAGGGCCCGGGACGCGGCCTGGCCATAGGCCGGGTTCGGCAGGGCGGCGGCGATGCGCTGGGCGTCGGGACCGCTCATCGCCCCGTCGGCGTCGGCCCGGCCGTCCAGGGCCAGGGCGATCCCGTCGGTGCCCGCCGAGAACCGGCCCTTGCCGTCGGCCGCCAGGCTGGACAGCACCACGCCGCCCGCCGCCACGCGCCCGCCGCCCAGGGCCACGGTCAGCGGACCGCCGATCGAGGTGCGGGTCTTGTCCGAGACCAGGGTCAGGCTGGACGACTGGACCTCCAGCGCCGTGCGCGACAGGGCCGCGGGCCCGGCCACCGCCCGGTCGGCGTTGGCGGCCAGGCGCGTGCGGGCCGAGCCGCGCAGGCCGGACGCGTCATAGGTCAGGGCCAGGTTGGACAGGTCCAGGTCCATGCCGACGTCGCGGCTGTCCAGCCCCGTTCCGGCCGTCAGGCGCTCGCCGCGCGCGTGCAGGGTGGTCTTGCCGGTCAGACCGCCGCGCTTGAAGTCGCCGCTCAGCAGGCCCGCGACGTTCAGATTGGCTTCCAGCCCGCCCAGGCTGGCGGCCTCGACCTCGGCGCCCCGGGCCGTCAGGGCCAGGCGCGCCTCGGCCGGACCGACCATCGAGAGCGTCTTGAGGTCCGGATAGGTCAGGTCGGCCTGCAGGGACCCTTGCGCCTCGGTCAGGTCCAGCTGGCCGGCGCTGAGGGTCTTGAGGCCCAGCTGGACGTCGAGGTTCAGCCGGTCGCCGCGCTTGCGGGCCCGGAGCACGGCGCCGTCGGTGTCGAACGACAGGGCCGGCGTCGCGTAGTGCATCGGGCCCAGCCGGCCGTCGAACCGCAGCAGCTGGCCGTCGTCCAGGCTGGCGTCGCCGCTCAGGCGGGCCGGGCCGCCGGGGGTGCGCAGCAGCACCCGGGCGTCCTCGATCAGGATCGCCGGACCGGGCGTCCGCGGCTGGGCCGGCGACTTCAGCGCCTCGTCGATCAGCGGCTGCAGGGTGCCGAAATTGAGGCCGTTGGCGTCGAGCTGGGCGTTGACCCGCGGCCGCACCAGCCGCACGGCGCGGGTGTTCAGGGCGAACTTGCCGCCGGTCCAGGGCGAAGCGAAATCATAGGCCACCTCGATCCGCTCGGCCGAGAACACCGGCGCGTTCTTGGGGCCCAGGCGGATGGCGCCGGCGAAGCCCGTGGCGTCCAGGTCGTCCAGGTCGAGCGTGGCCTCGATGCCCTTGTCGTTCAGCCAGGCCAGGGCCAGCTCGCGGCTGATCTCGCGGCGGCCGGCATAGGTGGCGAAGCCCAGCGCGATGAAGGCGAGGGCGGCCAGCGACATCGTTTCCAGCACGATGTCGACCAGGGTCGCGCCCGCGACCTCCACGATCTCGGCGGGGGAGGACGCCTCGGCGTCGGGTTTCGTCTCTGGCGTAGGGGGTTCGGCCATCAGGGCGCACAATGCCGCAAGCTGCGGCGATTGTTAGGCCCCTTAGCGCCTTCAAGCGCTGCAAAGGCCGCCCCGCTGGAAGAAGGCGCGAAAAAACAAAGAGATCTAGAGCGCATTTGCGCTCTAGTTTTGAAAGCCCAGCACATCCTGCATGTCGTAGAGGCCCGGCGGCTTGCCCTTGACCCAGACGGCGGCCGCCACGGCGCCCCGCGCGAACAGGCCCCGGTCGGTGGCCGAGTGCGACAGGGTCAGCACCTCCTCCTCGCCGGCGAAGATCACGCTGTGCTCGCCGATGATCCCGCCGCCGCGCACCACGGAGAAGCCGATGGCCCCTTCCTTGCGCGGGCCGGTCATGCCGTCGCGGCCCCGGTCGGCCACCTGGCCCAGGCCCACGCCGCGCCCGTCGGCCGCCGCCTGGCCCAGCATCAACGCCGTACCGGAAGGCGCGTCGACCTTGCGCTTGTGGTGGGCCTCGTAGACCTCGACGTCCCAGTCGGAAGCGGGCAGGGCGGCGGCGGTCTGGCGCACCAGGCCCATCAGCATGTTCACGCCCAGCGAATAGTTGCCCGACTTGACGATGGCGACCTTGGTCGCCGCCGCCGCGATGCGGGCGTTCTGCTCGTCGGTGAAGCCGGTCGAGCCAATCACCAGGGCCGGCCCGCCGTTCGCCGCCGCGTACTCGGCCAGGGCGACCGAGGCCTCCGGGATGGTGAAGTCGACGGCGACGTCGGCGCCCTTCAGGGCCTCGTCACGCTCCAGCAGGCCCTCACCGCCCGGCTCCTTCGACGCGCCGGGACGGTCGAAGCGCGAAAAAATCGTCGCGTCGGCGCGTCCGGCCAGGGTCTTGGCCAGGGCCTGACCCATCCGTCCACGGGCGCCCGCGAGCGCAATGGTAACGGTACCTTTCGACACGCTTTGCGGCGCGGCTAAGTCATTCTGGCTCAAGGCGATCTCCCGGGGTCGACGCGGGCGGTAGTCTCCCGACACGCCCCCTCAGGTCAAGCCAAACGGCGGGCGGGCGGGGTGAGAATGACAACGTTGGACAGGCGTAAATCCAAGCAGAACAAGCGTTTGCGGCCGAAAACTTACGCCGAGTAAGGTTGTGACGCCCCCGCCCGGTCGCTACGGTGCGCCCATCATAAGGACGCGTCGCATCGTTCGACCCGTCCACACCGTGTGACTAGCAGGACAGTAGGACAGGGGGACGCCGCATGAGCGACGCGGAAAAGAAGACCTTCACCGACGAGGAAGCGCTGAACTTCCACCGCTATCCGACCCCCGGGAAGATCGGCGTCGTCGCCACCAAGCCGATGGCCACCCAGCGCGACCTCAGCCTGGCCTACTCCCCCGGCGTCGCCGTGCCGGTCCACGCCATCGCCAAGGACCCCGACGCCGCCTACGACTACACCTCCAAGGGCAACCTGGTGGCGGTGATCAGCAACGGCACCGCGATCCTGGGCCTGGGCGACCTGGGGGCCCTGGCCTCCAAGCCTGTGATGGAGGGCAAGTCGGTCCTCTTCAAGCGCTTCGGCGACGTCGACTCCATCGACATCGAGGTGACCACCAAGGACGCCGACGAGATCATCACGGTGGTCAAGAACATCGGCGTCACCTTCGGCGGCATCAATCTGGAGGACATCAAGAGCCCCGAGTGCTTCCGCATCGAGACCGAGCTGCAGGAGCTGCTCGACATCCCGGTGTTCCACGACGACCAGCACGGCACGGCGATCATCTGCGCCGCCGGCCTGATCAACGCCTGCCACATCACCGGCAAGCGGATCGAGGACGTGAAGGTGGTCCTGAACGGCCCCGGCGCGGCCGGCATCGCCTCGCTGGAGCTGATCAAGGCCATGGGCGTCAAGCCCGAGAACGTGATCGCCGCCGACAGCAAGGGCGTGCTCTATCGCGGCCGCACCGAGGGCATGAACCAGTGGAAGAGCGCCCACGCGGTCGACACCCCGCTGCGCACCCTGGCCGAGGCGGTCAAGGGCGCCGACGTCCTGCTGGGCCTGTCCGCCAAGGGCGCCTTCACGCCCGAGATGATCGCCAGCATGGCGCCCAACCCGGTCATCTTCGCCATGGCCAACCCGGACCCCGAGATCACCCCCGAGGAGGTCCACCGGATCCGCCCCGACGCGATCATGGGCACCGGCCGCAGCGACTATCCCAACCAGGTCAACAACGTCCTGGGCTTCCCCTACATCTTCCGCGGCGCCTTGGACGTGCGGGCCCGGCGCGTCAATCACGAGATGAAGATCGCCTGCGCCAACGCCCTGGCCATGCTGGCCCGCGAGGACGTGCCCGACGAGGTGGCCGCCGCCTATCACGGCCGCCAGCTGAAGTTCGGCCCCAACTACATCATCCCCTCGGCCTTCGACCCGCGCCTGATCTGGTACGTGCCGCCGTTCGTGGCCCAGGCGGCCATGGACACGGGCGTCGCCCGCAAGCCCATCGCCGACATGGACGCCTATCGCGCCAGCCTGGCCCAGCGCCTGGACCCCACCGCCGGCTTCCTGCAGAAGATCAGCGGCGCCGTGCAGGCCAATCCCAAGCGCATCGTCTTCGCCGAGGGCGAGGATCCTTCGGTGATCCGCGCCGCCTACGCCTTCCAGACCGGCGGCTTCGGCAAGGCCATCCTGTGCGGCCGCGAGAATCTGGTGCACGAGAACATGAAGGTGGTCGGCCTCGACCCGGAGACCGCCGGGCTCGAGATCGTCAACGCCCGCCTCAGCGACCGCAATCCCGACTATGTGGACGCCCTCTACACGCGCCTGCAGCGCCAGGGCTATCTGCGCCGCGACGTCCAGCGCCTGATCAACCAGGACCGCAACAGCTTCGCCGCCTCGATGGTCACCCACGGCGAGGCCGACGGCATGGTCACCGGCGTCACCCGCAGCTTCGACCAGGCGCTGGAGGAGGTGCTGCGCGTCATCGACCCGGCCCCCAACGGCCGGATCATGGGCATGTCGGTCGTCCTCGCGAAGGGCCGCACCGTGTTCGTGGCCGACACCAACGTCACCGAGCTGCCCGACAGCGACGAGCTGGTCGAGATCGCCCTGGAAGCCGCCCGCGCCGTCAAGCGCCTGGGCTTCAAGCCGCGCGTGGCCTTCATGAGCTACTCCACCTTCGGCAACCCGATGGGCGAGCGCTCCGACAAGGTGCGCGAGGCCGTGGCCATGCTCGACGAGATGGGCGTCGACTTCGAATACGAGGGCGAGATGCCGCCCGAACTGGCGCTCGACCCGGAAAAGCGCGCCAACTACCCGTTCATGCGCCTGACCGACAGCGCCAACATCCTGATCATGCCGGCCATCCACTCGGCCTCGATCGCGACCAAGCTGGTGCAGAGCCTGGGCGGGGCGACGGTGATCGGGCCGGTGCTGCTGGGCTTGTCACATCAGGTGCAGATCGCGCCGTTGAGCGCGTCGGTGTCGAAGATCCTAAATATGGCGATGATGGCGGCGTATGAGCCGGCGGGGGATTTCGAGGCGGGGGAGTAGGGGGGCTAGGCCCTGACCGCCTCATGCAGAAACCCATAGGCCACACCGCGGCCAACATCGATTGGCGAGCTGACGTGCGGCGCCGGTACGGCTTGAGGCGCATCCGCTACATTCTAATGGCCGGCGGCGTCCTGTTGGTCTGGCTCATCGTCAGCCTCGCGGCGTTCGTCACCTGGACCTTGACCTTCCGCCACGGCCCCAGCCCGCGCGCGACCCTCGCGGCTTTTGAAGCCATTGGTTCGGGCTTGGTGGCGGCGTTCGTCCGCTACGGACCAATCCAGCCCCTTCGCGCTAAGCCCCCTGAGGAAGTCGCCGCCKAGGCCTTTCTGGCGGGCAGGGACGTGCGCTCGGACGATGGGAAATTCGATCTGGACAAATAACCGGGCTCGCTTTGGCGATCCGTTGGCGTGAGCAGGCCCGATGCGGATCGTGCCACTAAGTTGGTCAGCCAACGATGATGGTGGCGAAGGAGCGGACGAAGATTCGTCTACCGCGTAGCCTGTTGTCGATCGAGGTGTTGGGCGATCACGACGAGCAGCTCCGTCGTGAACTTCTCGCTGAAGACGCCCTCCGCAAGGGCATCAGCCATAAGCGCAAGAAGCTCATCTTCGGGAATATCGAGCGGGCGATTGGCCATTCGCCCTTCCGGCCACCAGGAAAAGCGGATTTCGTCTCGTTTCTTTTCCTTGACGTATAGTCGTTCGATACGCTGCCCGTGGATGTCCGCCGCCGTCTTCAGTTCGTTGGCATAGGCAGTTTCTCGCATACTTTCCCCCTCAGCTCTGGCCATCCGCCCCTCAGCGGATGACGCCACGTCCTGAAACCCTTGGTGGAATTGGAGCTCTGGGGTCTGACCGTGTCAAGGATCGCCTTCGGCGACCGCGTCGCGGCGGCGCGGCGCGCCGTCCTTGACACGGTCAGACCCCAGAGCAGGCTCGCCACCATGGATTTCAGGGCGCGGCCTGGCCGCCGTGGGCGGTCCGGCGGGTAGGGGGGCGGAGGAGGGGACACGCGCTCACCCTAGCTCAGGGGCTTGTTCGGAAAAGCTTCGTCGTGAGTGCGCGTCCCCGGGCGACTTATGCTCGGCGGATAGCGAACGAACCTCAGCGTTTTCAACGCCCTGAACTTTTTCGACCGAACTTATCCTCACCCTTCCAGCCGCCCGCATAATCATCCCACCTCGACGCGGGAAAGGGCGCATGGCCAGCGACCGATGCGGCGGCGGGGGGCGATCGAGCGGGAAGCTCCATCGGCGGGCCCTTCTGCTTGAGTAGAGGCGGGACCCAAACTTCAGTCTCTGGTGCCGGTCGGGCGTGGTCCACAGATACGACGTGACTGAAGGTCGATGAAGCAGCAGGCGAGCGGACGACGCTCGCGGTCCGGGATCAGGCGCGTTGGCCTGACCTGCCCGTCGCGGGCGACGAGGCGCGGTCCTAACAGGGCCTAGCGCCGAGGGCTTGCGGATAATGGTCGCGCGGAGCGAACGGGCTTCGTCGAAACGGTTACAACTCAAATATTCCGGACGATGTCCGGCGCTCCGCAGCCCTTTCCATACCCTCAGCGAGAGATCGCGTGAGAGCGAGAGATCGTGCCGGTGAGCACTTGCCCCCACCTGGCGGCTTCGCCGCCTGTCCGCCCCCGCAGGGGGCGGAGGACGTCGCGCCGTCGCTCAATGCGGTTTCAGCTTCGCGATCAGATGCTCCGCCAGCCGGATCGACAGGGTGATGATCGTGAAGGTCGGGTTCGAGATCCCCGCCGAGGGGAAGGCCGAGGCGCCAGCGACGTACAGGTTGTCGAGGGTGTGGACCTTCAGGTCGGCGTCGACCACGCCGTCGGCCGGGTCGGCCGACATGCGGGCGGTGCCGATGTGATGGCCGTTGACCACCACCTGCGACTGGATCGTGGCCCAGTCGGGGAAGGTGACCCGGGCGCCCAGGCCGGCGACCGAGGTCTGGAACAGGGCCGTGGTCTGCTCGTAGGTGACCTGGTCGCGGGGGTCGAGCGTCCAGGTGATGTGGGTCTGGGGCTGGCCGAAGACCTTGTCGCGATACTTGGGGTCGGTGGCCAGGGCGATCCGGCTCTCCGCGGTGGGCGCGGCCTCGTAATAGTAATTGCCGCCGTTCCACCAGAACCAGCAGCTGCCGATCCCCAGCTTGCGCTGCTGGTCGGCGTCGGGCTGGAAGCGGCCGGTGACCCCCACGCCGTCGACGGTGGTGACGTCGAGCGGCCGTATGCCGGCCATGCCGACGCCGTCCATCAGCCGCTGCTGGGCGTAGGTCAGGTAGCTGCCCTGGACCCCGATGACCGGCCCCGTCAGCGGGTGGCACATGAAGGTCTTGCCCACCTGGCCGGACTCGTTGCCCGCGTCCGACAGCAGCAGCAGGCGGGCGTTCTCCACCGCCCCGCAGGCCAGGACGTAGACGTCGGCCTTGACCGTGAACTCGGTGGCCGCCTTGGGGACCGGGTTGCTGTCGTCCATGCTGGCTACGCGCAGGCCGTTCACCTGGCCGCCGGCGTGGTCGATCTCCAGCAGGCTGGCGTTGAGGATCACGTCGCAGGCGCTGTCGCCGATCGTGCCCTGCCCCTGGAACGAGCGGGTGGCGAAGTTGGTGCCGGGCATGAACTGGTACATCGCCACCTCGAAGCCCGGCAGCTTGGGCACGTCGGCGTTCAGCAGCTTGGCCCAGTACTCGGCCGTGAAGTCATCGTGCAGGCCGCAGAGGGCCGCGGCCTTGCTGTAGAAGGGGTCGAGGTCGGCGCGGGTGATCGGCCAGCCGGGGAAGCCGGGGCGCTTCTCGAAGCTGACCGCGTCCAGCGGCCGCGACTGGCCGCCCCAGTGGGTGGAGGTGCCGCCGAAGAACCGCTCGCGCTCCGACGGCCCGCCCCGCACGCCCGGATAGCGCAGGATCAGGAACTCCCGCTCGTTGGTGGCGAACAGCCCGTCGGCCAGGCCGTCATAGAGCAGGGCCTTGTCGGCCTGGCTGGCGTAATAGCTGGGATAGACGCGCGAGCCCTCGATCAGCGTGACCTTCAGCCCCGCCTTCTGCAGGAACCAGGCGGCGGTGATGCCGGCCGGGCCCGAGCCGATGATGCAGACCTGCGTGCTGACCGTCTGGCCGTTGGCGATGTCCTTGCCGTTGCGGATCATGGTTCCACCCTTGAGTTGAGTGGAGCATGTTTGCTATTTACAGGTGCGTCAAGCAGTGATGCAACCGATGAGGGAAGTCCGCCAAGGCTTCGATCCGACGCTGCGCGGCATTGCCCCATCGACAGCGGGTCGCGCCTGGGCATGATGGGCGCAACGCGAACGAGTCCGAGTAAAAGGAGCGCGATGACCGCGCGATCCCCGACCGAGACCCAGGAGTCCCCCGAAGGCCCGGCGGGGGTTGGGATGGCGCCCCACGGGGCGACCTTGGCCGCGTCGCCCAGCGTGACCACCGCGCTCAAGCACGCGCCGATGGGCATCGCCATCTTCGACGACCAGATGCGCTACCTGGCCGCCTCGCGCCAGTATCTGACCGACCAGAACATGTCGCCCGACACCCCGCTGCTGGGCCGGCGCCACTACGACGTCTTCCCCGAGATCCCGCAGTTCTGGCGCGACAAGCACGCCCAGGTGCTGGCCGAGGGGGTCGAGCTGCGCGACGACGACGGCGAGCGCTATGTCGACCGCAACGGCGACGTCCACTGGGTGCGCTGGTCGATGGCCCCCTGGCGGACCGACGACGGTCGGATCGGCGGGCTGGTGCTCTATACCGAGATGGTCACGGCGGCGGTCGAGGCCCGCCACCGACTGCAGGCCGCCGAGGCCCGCTACCGCGCGGTGTTCGACCAGGCGGCCATGGGCGTGGCCCGGGTCTCGGGCTCGGGCCGGTTCCTGGAGGTCAACGACCAGTTCTGCGCCATCACCCGCCACGACCGCGAGACCCTGCTGGCCTCGACCTTCATGGACATCGTGCGCGGCGAGGACACCGTCACCGCCGTGGTCACCCAGGGCCAGGCCCTGTTCGCCGGCGAGATCGACACCTACACCGTCGAACGCCGGGTGGCCGGAGACCGTGACGACGGCGTGGTCTGGGTGCAGGTCACCGCCTCGCGGGTGGATCCCGGCGGCGACGCGCGGCCCTATCTGGTGGTGATCATCTCCGACATCACCGCCCGCAAGCAGGTCGAGGCCGAGCAGCAGCACTACCAGGGCCAGCTGCGGCTGCTGATCAACGAGCTGAACCACCGGGTGAAGAACACCCTGGCCACCGTGCAGTCGATGGCCAGCCAGACCCTGAAGAACGAGCCCCACCCGCTGGTCGCCTTCGAGAAGTTCGAGTCCCGGCTGATGGGCCTGTCCCAGGTGCACGACGTGCTGACCCGCGAGAGCTGGCACGGGGCGGCCTTGAGCGACGTGGCCGAGCGGGCCCTGGCCCCGTTCACCCCGCCGTCCCCCGACGGCAGGCCGGGGTGCAAGCGCCTGGCCATCGACGGTCCGCCCGTCTGGCTGGCGCCGGGCGGGGCCCTGACCATGGCGCTGATCTTCCACGAACTGGCCACCAACGCCCTGAAGTACGGCGCCCTTTCGAATGGAGAGGGGTCCAACAACGACGGCAAGGTGGTGCTCAGCTGGACCTACGACGCCGACACCCGCGACCTGGCCCTGACCTGGACCGAGACCGGCGGCCCGCCGGTGACGCCGCCCACGCGCCGCGGCTTCGGCTCGCGCCTGATCGAACGCAGCCTGCGCGGCGAGCTGAAGGGCGCGGCGACCATGGACTACCGCCCCGAGGGCCTGGTCTGTTCGATGCGGGCGACGCTGTCGGAGGCGGTGGAGGGGGTTTCGCCGTTGGGCGGCTAGTCGGCGAACACTTGCCCCCTACGGACCGCTTTGCGGTCATCTTCCCCCACAGGGGGAAGAGGCTTCAGCGCGGCGGCCTCCGCCCCCTATGGGGGCGGACAGGCGGCGAAGCCGCCAGGTGGGGGCAAGAGGGTGAGCCGCTGACCCCTTGCGCTGGCCCTTCCCCGCACGTAACTCCCCCCTCATGACCACCTCGCCACGCATTGGGGCCAAGATCTGCGGGCTCTCCACGCCCGAGACCGTCGCCGCCGCCGTGACCGGCGGCGCGGCCTTCGTCGGCTTCGTGTTCTTCGCCAAGAGCCCCCGCAACCTCGAGCCCGAGGCCGCCGCCCGCCTGGCCGCGCCGCTGCGGCAGGGACCGGTCAAGACCGTGGCCGTCACCGTCGATCCCGACGACGCCCTGGTCGACCGGCTGATGGCCACGCTGAAGCCCGACCTGATCCAGGTGCACGGCAAGGAGACCCCCAACCGGGTCCGAGAGATCGCCCAGCGCAGCGGCGCCGGGATCGTCAAGGCCTTCTCGGTCTCCTCGCCCGCCGACGTCGACCAGGCCCAGGCCTTCGACGGCGCGGTCGAGCACCTGATGTTCGACGCCCGCCCCGTGGAAGGCTCTGCCCTCCCGGGCGGAACCGGCGCAAGGTTCGACTGGAGCCTGCTGGAAGGCCGGCGATTTTCTCGCCCGCATTTCCTGGCCGGAGGGCTGGACCCGTGGAACGTGGCCGAGGCGATCAAGGCCTCCGGCGCGCCCCTGGTGGACGTTTCCTCTGGCCTTGAGCGGGGTCCAGGCCTAAAGGACCCGGCTCTGATCACGGCGTTCCTGGACGCCGTCAAACGCGCCTGACTGTTTTGGAAGTGCTCGTGAACGTTCCGACTAAGCCTAACGACTGGTCCGCCTACCCCGACGCCAAGGGCCGCTTCGGCGACTACGGCGGCCTCTACGTGGCCGAGACCCTGATGCCGCTCGTGCTGGAGCTGGACCGCGCCTACACGGAAGCCAAGAACGATCCGAAGTTCCAGGCCGAGCTGAAGGGCTACCTGACGCACTATGTGGGCCGGCCCTCGCCGCTCTATTTCGCCGAGCGCCTGTCCAAGCACCTCGGTGGCGCGAAGATCTATTTCAAGCGCGAGGAGCTGAACCACACCGGCGCGCACAAGATCAACAACTGCATGGGCCAGATCCTGCTGGCCCAGCGCATGGGCAAGACCCGGATCATCGCCGAGACCGGCGCGGGCCAGCACGGCGTGGCTTCGGCGACGGTGACCGCCCGCTTCGGCCTGCCCTGCGTCGTCTATATGGGTGCCGTCGACGTGGCCCGTCAGAAGCCCAACGTCTTCCGCATGAACCTGCTGGGCGCGGAAGTGCGCCCGGTGACCTCCGGGGCCGCGACCCTGAAGGACGCCATGAACGAGGCCATGCGCGACTGGGTCACCAACGTGGCCGACACCTATTACATGATCGGCACCGCCGCCGGTCCGCACCCCTATCCGGCCATGGTCCGCGATTTCCAGGCCGTCATCGGCAACGAGACCCGCGAGCAGATCCAGGAACTGGAAGGGCGTTTGCCTGACGCCATCGTCGCCTGCGTGGGCGGCGGGTCGAACGCCATCGGCATGTTCCACCCGTTCCTGGCCGACGAGAGCGTCAAGATCTACGGCGTCGAGGCCTCGGGCCACGGGCTGGAGACCGACAAGCACGCCGCCTCGCTGACCGGCGGCCGCCCCGGCGTCCTGCACGGCAACAAGACCTACCTGCTGCAGGACGACGACGGCCAGATCCTGGACGCCCACTCGATCTCGGCGGGCCTGGACTATCCGGGCATCGGTCCCGAGCACAGCTTCCTGCACGACGTGGGCCGGGCCCAGTACCTGACCTGCACCGACGACGAGGCCCTGAAGGCCTTCCAGCTGTGCGCCGAGCTCGAGGGCATCATCCCGGCCCTGGAAAGCGCCCACGCCATCGCCAAGCTGCCTCAGCTGGCCAAGGAGATCGGCGAGGGCGGCGTGATCGTGCTGTGCCTGTCGGGACGGGGCGACAAGGACATCTTCACCGTGGCCGACGCCCTGGGTCGTACGATTTAATGGGACGAACCATCTGATGAGCGTGACGAGCTATCGCGACGCGGGCCGCCTGGAGCGCGCCTTCCAGCGGGAAAACGACCACCGGGCCCTGTTCATCGCCTATGTGATGGCCGGCGATCCGGACCTGGAGACCTCGTTCGAGATCCTCAAGGGCCTGGCCGACCACGCCGACGTCATCGAGCTGGGCATGCCCTTCTCGGACCCGATGGCCGAGGGCCCGACCATCCAGCTGGCCTCGCAGCGCTCGCTGGCGGCCGGCACCAAGATGCGCGACGTGCTGGGCCTGGTGCGCCGGTTCCGCGAGATCAACACCGTCACGCCGATCGTGCTGATGGGCTATCTGAACCCGGTGCTGTTCCACGGCTACGAGGCCTTCGCCAACGACGCTTCGAACGCCGGGGCCGACGGGGTGATCATCGTCGACTGCCCGCCCGAGGAAGCCGGTCCGCTGACCGACGCGCTTGAGGCGGCCCAGATGAACCTGATCCGCCTGGCCACGCCGACGACCGACGACGCGCGCCTGCCGGCCGTGGTCGCCCGCACCTCGGGCTTCATCTATTACGTCTCGGTGGCCGGTGTGACCGGCGTGCTGGAGGCCGACGCCGAGGCCGTGCGCCGTCCGGTGGAGCGCCTGCGGGCCGCCTCGGGCCTGCCGGTGGCCGTCGGCTTCGGCATCAAGACGCCCGAACGCGCCGCCCAGGTGGCCCGCGTCGCGGACGGCGTGGTGGTGGGTTCGGCCCTGGTGGACGAAATCGCCGCCGCGGCCAAGGTGAACGAAAACGTGACCGAGAAGGTTCTTCTCAAGGCGTCGGAGCTGGCTAAGGCTGTGCGATCGGCGCGACTCGAATTGGCGTGAGGCTGAAGGCTATGGCGATGGCTGAACCCCAGGGGCCCAAGAAGGGCGACAAGACGAAGGCGCCGGCGGAAGGCCGTCGCGGCGGCTGGCTGTCGCGGATCGCGCCCGGCGTGCGCGGCGCGTTCGCCAAGCGCGAGACGCCCGAGAACCTCTGGGTCAAATGCCCCGACACGGGCGAGATGATCTACCGCTCCKACCTGGAGGCGGCCCTGTGGGTCACCCCGGCCGGGCGCCACATGCGCATCGGTCCCGAGGCGCGCTTCAAGTTCACCTTCGACGACGGCGAGCACGAGGTCCTGCCGACCCCGGCGGTGTTCGAAGACCCGCTGAAGTTCTCGGACGGCAAGTCCTACAAGGACCGCCTGGCCGCCGCCCGCAAGAGCACCGGCGAGCAGGACGCCATGGCCATCGCCTTCGGCAAGGTCGGCGGCGTCGAGACCGTGGTTCTGGTMCAGGACTTCGCCTTCATGGGCGGTTCGCTGGGCATGGCGGCGGGTGAAGGCTTCATCGCCGCCGCCGAGGCCGCGATCAAGCGCCAGGTCCCGCTGGTGGTGTTCACCGCCGCCGGCGGCGCGCGGATGCAGGAAGGGGCCCTGTCCCTGATGCAGATGGCCCGCRCGACCCTGGCCATCAACGAGATGAAGGACGCCGGCCTGCCCTATGTCGTGGTCCTGACCGACCCGACCACCGGCGGCGTCACCGCCTCCTACGCCATGCTGGGCGACGTCCACCTGGCCGAGCCGGGCGCCCTGATCGGCTTCGCCGGTCCGCGCGTCATCGAGCAGACCATCCGCGAGACCCTGCCGCCGGGCTTCCAGCGCTCGGAATACCTGGTCGAGAAGGGCATGGTCGACCGCGTCACGCCGCGCAAGGAGCTGCCGGCCGTGCTGGGCTCGATCCTGGGCACGCTGATGATGGGGCGCTCGCTCAAAGCCGCGTAACACTACGCTTTTCCCTCCCCCTTGCGGGGAGGGTGGACCAGCGAAGCTGGTGGGTGGGGCCCGCCGCCGCACGGACCTCTCTGCACCGAACCCCCACCCGACCCCTCCGGGGCCACCCTCCCCACAAGGGGGAGGGAAGGTTCATCAGATGACCGACCACCTCCGCGCCCATGACGCCGCCCTGGCGCGGCTGCAGGCCCTACATCCCAAGCTGATCGACCTGTCGCTGGACCGGATGCTGCGGCTGTGCGCGGCCCTGGACGATCCGCAAGGCAAGCTGCCGCCGGTGATCCATGTGGCCGGCACCAACGGCAAGGGCTCGACCGTGGCCTATCTGCGGGCCATGGCCGAAGCGGCGGGCCTGCGCGTCCACGTCTTCACCTCGCCGCATCTGGTGCGGTTCGCCGAGCGCATCCGCCTGGCCGGGACCCTGATCACCGACGAGCACCTGGGCGAAGTCCTGGAACGGGTCGAGGCCGCCAACGCCGGCCAGCCGATCACCTTCTTCGAAATCACCACCGCCGCGGCGTTCCAGGCCTTTTCCGAGGTCCAGGCCGACCTGTGCCTGGTCGAGGTGGGGCTGGGCGGGCTGCTGGACGCCACCAACGTGGTCATGCCGGCCGTCAGCGTCATCGCCCCGATCGACATCGACCACCGCGAGTTCCTGGGCGACACCCTGGGCAAGATCGCCCAGGAGAAGGCCGGGATCATCAAGCCGAACGTCCCGGTGGTCAGCGCCCGCCAGCAGGAGGAGGCCGAACGCGTCGTTGAGCGCGAGGCCGACCTGTTCGAGGCGCCCCTGACCCTGATGGGCCGCGACTTCGACGCCTGGAACGAGCGCGGCCGGCTGCTGGTGCAGATGCAGGACCGCCTGCTGGACCTGCCCGCGCCCTCCCTGCCTGGCGAGCACCAGTTCGCCAACGCCGGCCTGGCCGTGGCGGCCCTGCTGGCCCTGGGCGATCCGCGCATCGACGAGGCGGCCATGCCCCGGGGGATCGCGTCGGCCGCCTGGCCCGCCCGGTTCCAGCGCCTGACCGCCGGCCCCCTGGCCGACACCGCCAAGGCGGCGGGCGCCGACCTGTGGCTGGACGGCGGCCACAATCCCCATGCCGGGGCGGCCGTGGCCCGGGCCCTGGGCGAGCTGGCGGCCCGCGACGGGCGGCCGGTGGCCCTGATCTCGGGCCTGCTGGCCAACAAGGACGCCACGGGCTTCTTCGCGCCGTTCGCGCCGTTGGGGGCCAAGGTCTTCACGGTGACGTTCGAGGGCCACGCCGCCGCCAGCGCCGCCCAGACGGCGGCGGCCGCCGAACTGGCGGGCCTGCGGGCCCATGCCTGCGACAGCGTCGGGGCGGCCCTGGCGCTGGCGCTGGCGATCGAACCGACGCCGCACGTGCTGATCTGCGGCTCGCTCTACCTGGCCGGCGAGGTGCTGGCGATGAGTCCGGAGACGTGGCCCGCCTAGGGCTGGTCTAGACCAGGATGTTCAGCAGCGAGCCCGGGCGCAGGATCTTCTGCGGCTGTTCGGTCGGCTGGACGAAGGGGCGGGCCGGCGGCTGGCGCTGYGGCTGGGCCTGGGTCTGCAGCTGGACGGCGATCGGCGGAGCGGTGGGCCGGGTCGCGGCGGCGTCGCTAACGGCCGCCTGGAAGAACGCCGCCGCGCGCGAGCCGCCGGCGCCCGCCGAACCCTGCGTCGAAGCGGGTCGTTGCGGGACGGCGGGCAGGCCGGTGGGGCGGATCGTGCTCATGGACGCGACTCTATCATGGTTAACGCAAGGTCGGCGAGCATGGTCAACGCGCGGTTAATGGTCGCGGTTCGGCGCCCAGAAATCGGGGCGGAAAACTCAGGGAAAACCCGGAGAAAAATGAACGGCAGATGAAAGTCGGGTTGTCGACGCCGTTCAGGGAGCGGGGGTTAGGGTGTCCTCAAGATCGACCGGATCGGGGCCGGGCGATCGGTCGGAACAGATTGAAAGGGACACCCGATGCGTACCGCCACCAAGACCACCTTTTCGCTGCTGGCCGCCGCGACCGCCGCGATCAGCCTGGCTTCGGCCCCGAGCTTCGCCTCGGCCCACGACAGCCGCTACTACCGCGACCACCACCGCTACGAGTCGCGCTACGACAGCCGCTACAACCGCTATGACGCCTGCCGCCACGACCGCAAGCGCGGTAAGGCGACCGGCGCGATCATCGGCGCCGTGGCCGGCGGCCTGCTGGGCAACTCGGTCTCGAACGGCAACCGCACCCCCGGCACCCTGCTGGGCGCGGGCGTCGGCGCCTATGCCGGCAGCCAGATCGGCAAGGGCCACCGCTGCTAACGGCCTGAGCCTTTAGACCTGAACGAAGGCCCGGATCGTCGGAAGCGATCCGGGCCTTTTTTCGCGTCATTTCAGCTTCTTGAGCAGGTCCTCGACGTCGGCGTCGGTCAGCGGGCCGCTGTGCTTGGCCAGGATCACGCCGTCGGCCCCGACCAGGAAGGTCTCGGGCACCCCGGTGACGCCGAACTCGATTCCGGCCCGGCCGCTGCGGTCCATCAGCTTGACGGCGAACGGGTCGCCCAGCTCGGCCAGGAAGGCCTGGGTGCGGACCGGATCGTCCTTGTAGGCGACGCCGACCAGGGTGACGCCCTTGGCCTTCAGGGCCATCAGCTGCGGGGCCTCGACCCGGCAGGGCGCGCACCACGAGGCGAAGAAGTTGATCAGGCGGGGGCCCGAAGGCGCATCGCGCACGGCGACCATCGTCCCGCTGTCGAGGTCGGGCAGGCTGACGGCCGGAACGGGCTTGCCGACCAGGGCGTGCGGCTGGACGTGCGGGTCGTGCTTCAGCGCATAGCCCGCGAACAGCACGCCCAGGCCGACCAGGACGATCAGCGGCGCGAAGCCGATCCAGCGGCGCATCACGGCTTGCGGGCCTCCTTCTGGGCCTGCAGCCGCTCGGCCTCGCGCCGCCAGCGGCGGGCCGAGGCCAGGCTGTCGGCGATCATCCAGATAAAGGCGGCCGCCGTCAGGGCGAAGGCCGGCCAGACATAGACGGCGTACTTGCCGGCGTCGAAATCGAAGTGCACGGCGTCAGCCCCCAATCACTAGTTTTCAGCCGCTTGCAGGGCCAGGGCCCGGGCCCTGCGCCGCCAGACCAGGGCGCGGATCCGCACCAGCCACAGCGACCCGAACGCCGACAGATAGGCCAGGGTCATGATCAGCATCGGCCAGGCATAGACCGCCGGCAGGGCGTCGCCCGGCTTGGCGAACAGGGTGGAGCTGCCCTGGTGCAGGCTGTTCCACCACTCGACCGAGAACTTGATGATCGGCAGGTTGATCAGGCCCACAAGGGCCAGGATGGCGGCGGCGCGGGCCGCCTTCTGCTCGTCCTCGAGGGCCGAGCGCAGGGCCAGATAGCCCAGATAGAACAGCAGCAGCACCAGCACCGAGGTCAGGCGGGCGTCCCACACCCACCAGGTCCCCCACATCGGCTTGCCCCACAGCGAGCCGGTGGCCAGGGCCAGGACGGTGAAGGCCGCGCCCAGCGGGGCGCAGGCCACGGCGGCGGCGTCGGCCAGGGCGTGACGGAAGACCAGGGCCAGGAAGCTGGCTATGCCCAGGCACAGATAGACGAACATGCTGATCACGGCGGCCGGCACGTGGATGAACATCATCCGCACTGTGTCGCCCTGCTGGTAGTCCTCGGGGGCGGCGAAGGTCAGCACCAGGCCGACAACCGCCAGCACCGCGGCGATCGCGCCGAACATCGGCGCGGCCCAGCGCGAGAAGGCCATGAACCGCTCGGGGTTCGTCAGGAAGTCCAGCGGGTGGTGGTGTGGATCACGGGCGCCCATTCCCAACGCCTTAGAAGACCTGGAGGGCGCCCGCAATCGTGGAGGTTACCTAGTCGGCGCCGCTCAGTCGGCCTTGGGCGGGGCCGGCATGCGGTCCGGACCGCCCTTGAAGCGCCGGAACTCCGCGTGACGGATCATCGGGCCGTGGCCGCCGACCATCGGGCCCAGGGCGTCGAAGGCCTTCTTCTGGCTGGGCGAGAGAGCCGCGTAGAAGGCGCGGGTGGCGTCGATGCGGGCCTTGGCGCGGTTCAGGTGCTCGGTCTCGCGGTCCAGGCGCTCGGGCGTGGTCAGGGGCTTGGGCGGGGCGTCGGCGACGTCGCGCTTCGGACCGTCCTTGTCCCAGGCCTTGGGCTCGGTCGCCGCCAGATAGGCCTTCAGGGCGCCGTCCTGGTCGGCGCGCAGTTGCAGCACGTCGCGCAGGTGCTGGGCGCGGGCCTCGGGATCGAGATGACGATGATGGCGCATCATCATCGGCGGACCGCCTGGGCCGCCCGGCCCCCCATTGGGACCGTCGTCGGCCATCGGCGGCGGGCCGGGGGGCGGGCCGTCCTGGGCGACGGCGACCGCCGCGGTGGTGGAAAGGGTGATCGCGGCCGCGGCCATCAGGGCGAGGCGGCTCGTTGGCAAGCGCATGGGTTGGCTCCGTGGAAAGTCCCTTGGAGCCGAACCTCGATTCCCCGTGTAACGCTGGAATGTCAGAATCCCGGGCGAATGTTGCAGGACTGACGGAGAGGCTTCGCATAAGGCTTTGACAGCGCGCCGGATTTTCGCGGCGACGCGCGTCCGGGAGATTTCGAGATGCTGTACCTGCTGGCCAAGGCGGCGATTTCCGGCGTGATCATCGCCCTGGCGTCCGAGATCGCCAAGCGCCAGCCCGGCTTCGCCGCCCTGGTCGCCTCGCTGCCGCTGATCTCGATCCTGGGCATGCTGTGGCTGTGGCGCGACACCCGCGACGTCGCGCGGATGGCGACCCATGTCGAGGCGACGTTCTGGTACGTGCTGCCCTCCCTGCCGATGTTCCTGATCGTTCCGGCCCTGCTGCGGCGGGGCGTCAACTTCTGGGCGGCGCTGGGGACGGGTTGCGCGGTGACGATCGGCCTCTATCTGGGCATGACGGCGATCGGTCCGCGCCTGGGCCTGAAGCTGTGACTGCCGCCACATCCTGACAGCGGGTCCTGCTAGACCGCGCTACCGCCCCCGCCGCGAACGCCCCTAGAAGCCCGGTCCATGCAAAGCCAGTCCAAAAAGATCGCCTTCGTCGCCCTGATCCTCGCCGGGGTCTGCTGGGGGCTGGGCTTCCCCCTGGGCAAGCTGGTGCTGCGCGAGACCGACGCGGCCCACATGGTGCTGCTGCGGTTCGTGGTGGCGGCGGTGGTCGCCGGGCCGTTCGCCCTGCGCACGGCCGAGGCTCGAGCGCTGTTCAAGTCGCCGGTGATCCTGGCGGCCGGGGCGCTGTACGGCGTGGCCTTCATGGTGCAGTTCGAGGGCCTGGCCCATGTCAGCGTCACCCTGGCGGCCCTGCTGGTCGGCGCCATGCCGGCCCTGATCGCCATCTCGGCCAAGCTGCTGGGCGAGAAGGTCAGCCGCGCCTCGTGGGGCGGGGTGGCCGCCGCGACCCTGGGGGCGGCCCTGATCGCCGGCAAGCCCGACGGCGCCGGCTCGCCCCTGGGCGTGGCCCTGTCGCTGGGGTCGCTCTTCATCTTCCTGGCCTGGCTGATCGTGCTGCGCCGCGCGCCCAAGACGTCGAACGCCATGGCGATCCCGGCGGTGACGGTGATCGTGGCGGCCTTCGCGGTCTTGCCGATTTCGTGGGCCATGCACGGCCCGCCCAAGCTGGACCTCAGCGCGACGGCCTGGATCGGCATCCTGGGCCTGGGCGTGCTGGGCACCCTGCTGGCCACCGCCGCCTGGCAGTTCGGCTCGGCCCGGGTGGGCAGCGCCAGCGCCGGGGTGTTCATCAATATCGAGCCGCTGATGGGGGCCTGCGTCGGCGTGCTGCTGTTCGGCGACCACCTGACCTGGGCCCTGGGCGCCGGCGGACTGATGATCATCGCGGGGAGCTTCGCGGTGGTGCTGGGCGAGCGCCACGCGCCGCCGGTGACGGCCAGCGCGGGGCCGATCTAGCCCTCGGCGTCCGGCGCCGGATCGAGAGGCCAGACCTCGACGACGTCCTGCGCCACCGCGCAGGGGCTGCGGGCCGCGATTTCGATCGCGGCGGCCAGGTCCGCCGCCTCGACCAAGGCGAAGCCGGCGATGGGCAGGTCGGCGGACAGGAACGGCCCCTGCGTCACCTCCACCTTGGCGGCGTCGGGGTTGCGCACTTGCACGGGCTTGCCGGCGACGCCCATGATGTCGCCCGCTCGCACCCGTTCAGCGTCGGCCGCGTGCGCCGCGTCCCGCACCGCCTTCGCCGTCCGGTCGTAGCCGGCCCTGTCGCCATAGCCGATCGTGATGAACCTGGGCATGCAGACCTGAACGCGAAGGTCCGCCGGCGGTTCTCGACGAGGTTCCGCGACCCGCCGCCGACGAGGCTAGTCCAGCGCGTTGCGGCAGGCCGCCGCCATGGCGATCGGGCCCAGGGCCACGGCCGCCGCGCTGTAGGCCAGCAACAGGAACAGGCCGCCCGTCCACGGCAGGCCGCCGGCCAGGGCGTCCAGGGCGCCGGCCCCGAAGATCACCGGCGGCACGTAGAGCGGCAGGACGATCACCGCCACCAGCAGACCGCCGCGCTTGCTGCCCAGGGCCAGGCTGGCGCCCAGTCCGCCCAGGAACGAGAAGGCCAGGCCCCCGGCCAGGGCGCAGGGGATCAGCAGCGGGATGATCGACGACGGCGCTCCGAGCGCCAGGGCGGCGACCGGCGCGGCCAGGGCCAGGGGCGCGCCCGCCGCCAGCCAGTGGGCCAGGCATTTMGCGACGGCCACCGCCTCGAGCGGGGCGGGTCCCAGGGCCAGCAGGTCCAGAGCCCCGTCCTCGAAATCGCGCTCGAACAGGCGCTCCAGCGACAGCAGCGCCGCCAGGGCCAGGGCCAGCCAGGCGATCCCGGGGGCCAGGCTCGCCAGCCGCTCGGGCGCGCGGCCGGCCGCCAGGGGCAGCAGGGTCACGACGCAGGCGTAGAAGGCCAGGGCCAGCAGCGGTCCGCCGCCATTGCCCCAGGCCAGGGCCAGTTCGCGGCGCAGGAGGATGAGGAACGCCTTCATCCCCCGACCTCCGCCACGCGGCCAATTTCTACACTGAGACTTGGGACGGGCAGGGGATCGTGCACGGCGGCCAGCACCATGCCGCCGCCCGCCAGGTGCTCGGCCATCAGGGCGCCGAAGCCCTCGCGGTGGCCGGCGTCCAGCGGCGCCATCGGCTCGTCCAGCAGCCACAGCGACCGGGGGCTGGCCAGCAGCCGGGCCAGGGCCACGCGGCGGCGCTGGCCGGCCGACAGGCGGCGGATCTCCAGGTCCAGCAGGCGGTCCAGGTCCAGCTTGGTGGCCGCCGCGCGGGCCGAGGCCTCGGTCCCGCCGGTCCACAGGGTCTGGAACAGCAGTTCCTCCCAGGCCGAGCGCGTGGACTTCAGGCCGTCGTGGTGGCCCACCAGGTGCAGGGCGTCGGCGCGCGCCACCTCGGCCTCCAGCGGCCCGGCCTCGCCCTCGAAGCCGACGGAGCCCTGGGCGGGACGCAGCAGTCCGGCCACCGCGCGCAGCAGGCTGGTCTTGCCCGCCCCGTTGCGCCCGGTCAGGGCCACCGCCTCGCCGGCCGAAATCTCCAGATCAAGGCCCGAGAACAGCCGCCGTTCGCCGCGCACAAGACTTAAGTCCTTGATGCGAATAGCTCTCAACATGGGCCCGAAGACCTCAAGACCCTGTCCTGTGCATGGACGTTGCCCCTGACCGAGGCTAAGAAGCCCTCGGCCGTCACCCTCCGATTTGGATGGGATGAACGCGGCGCGGGGATGGACGCTGTGGGTCCGCCTCGAGCGCGCGCTCCCGGGAGTGGTTTTCCGGCGGCCGTGGACAGAGAAGGGATCCTTCCAAATGGCGTCAGTCGACAGCCTCAAAACCCGCCGCGAACTCGTCGTCGGCGGTAAGACCTACGTCTATTACAGCCTTCGCGCCGCTGAGGAAGCGGGTCTGAACGGCGCCGGCAAGCTGCCGGTGTCGATGAAGGTGCTGCTGGAGAACCTGCTGCGCTACGAAGACGGCGTGTCCGTCAACGAAGCCGACCTGAAGGCCGTGGCCGCCTGGCTCGACAACAAGGGCGGCGTCGAGCACGAGATCAGCTTCCGCCCGGCCCGCGTGCTGATGCAGGACTTCACCGGCGTTCCGGCAGTCGTCGACCTGGCCGCCATGCGCGACGCCATGGTCGCCCTGAACGCCGATCCGGCCAAGATCAACCCGCTGAACCCCGTCGACCTGGTCATCGACCACTCGGTGATGGTCGACAACTTCGGCAACCCGAAGGCCTTCGAGGACAACGTCGCCCGCGAATACGAGCGCAATCTGGAGCGCTACCGCTTCCTGCGCTGGGGTTCGTCGGCCTTCAACAACTTCCGCGTCGTGCCCCCGGGCACCGGGATCTGCCACCAGGTGAACCTGGAATACCTGGCCCAGACCGTGTGGACCGCGGCCGTCGACGGCGCCGAAGTCGCCTATCCCGACACCGTCGTCGGCACCGACWSSCACACCACCATGGTCAACGGCCTGKSSGTSCTGGGCTGGGGCGTGGGCGGCATCGAGGCTGAAGCGGCCATGCTGGGCCAGCCGATCCCGATGCTGATCCCGGAAGTCATTGGCTTCAAGCTGAACGGCGCCCTGCCGGAAGGCGCGACCGCCACCGACCTGGTGCTGACCGTCACCCAGATGCTGCGCAAGAAGGGCGTGGTCGGCAAGTTCGTCGAATTCTACGGCGACGCCCTGGCCAACCTGACCCTGGAAGACCAGGCGACCATCGCCAACATGGCTCCGGAATACGGCGCCACCTGCGGCTTCTTCCCGATCTCGGCCGCGACCATCGCCTATCTGAAGGGCACCGGCCGCGACGCCGCCCGCGTCGCCCTGGTGGAAGCCTACGCCAAGGAGCAGGGCCTGTGGTGGGAGCCCGGCGTGGCCGAGCCGACCTTCACCGACACCCTGGAGCTGGACCTGTCGTCGGTGCTGCCGTCGCTGGCCGGCCCCAAGCGTCCGCAGGACCGCGTGCTGCTGACCGAAGCCGCCGCCAAGTTCGGCGAGTCGCTGGTCGGTGAGTTCGGCAAGGCCGAGAACCCCAACGCCCGCGTGCCGGTGGAAGGCGAGAACTTCGACGTCGGCCACGGCGACGTGGTCATCGCGGCCATCACCTCGTGCACCAACACCTCCAACCCCTCGGTGCTGATCGCCGCCGGCCTGCTGGCCAAGAACGCGGTCGCCAAGGGCCTGAAGGTCAAGCCGTGGGTGAAGACCTCGCTGGCCCCCGGCTCGCAGGTGGTCACCGACTACCTGGCCAAGGCCGGCCTGACCAAGCACCTCGATGCTCTCGGCTTCAACCTCGTGGGTTATGGCTGCACCACCTGCATCGGCAACTCGGGCCCGCTGCCCGAGAACATCAGCAAGGCCGTCAACGAGGCCGACCTGGTCGCCTGCTCGGTGCTGTCGGGCAACCGCAACTTCGAAGGCCGCGTGAACCCGGACGTCCGCGCCAACTACCTGGCCTCGCCGCCGCTGGTGGTGGCCTACGCCCTGGCCGGCTCGATGAAGATCGACCTGGCCAACGAGCCGCTGGGTGAAGGCAAGGGCGGCAAGCCCGTCTACCTGAAGGACATCTGGCCCTCGAACGAGGACATCGCCGCCCTGCAGCGCAAGTCGGTGACGGAAAAGATGTTCGCCAGCCGCTACGGCGACGTCTTCAAGGGCGACAAGAACTGGCAGGGGATCAAGATCACCGGCGGCCAGACCTACGCCTGGGAAGCCGACTCGACCTACGTCCAGAACCCGCCCTACTTCCCGAACATGTCGATGACCCCCGCTCCGGTCACCGACATCGTGGAAGCCCGCGTCCTGGCCGTGTTCGGCGACTCGATCACCACCGACCACATCAGCCCGGCCGGTTCGATCAAGAAGACCAGCCCGGCCGGTCAGTATCTGATCGACCACGGCGTCGACCCGCTGGACTTCAACGGCTACGGCGCCCGTCGCGGCAACCACCAGGTGATGATGCGCGGCACGTTCGCCAACATCCGCATCCGCAACAAGATCACCCCGGACATCGAAGGCGGCGTGACCAAGCACTTCCCCTCGGGCGAAGTGATGTCGATCTACGACGCGGCCATGAAGTACCAGGAAGAAGGCCGTCCGGCCGTGGTCTTTGGCGGCAAGGAATACGGCACCGGCTCGTCGCGCGACTGGGCCGCCAAGGGCACCAAGCTGCTGGGCGTCCGCGCGGTGATCTGCGAAAGCTTCGAGCGCATCCACCGCTCGAACCTGGTCGGCATGGGCGTGCTGCCCCTGCAGTTCATCCAGGAAGGCTGGCAGAAGCTGGAACTGACGGGCGAGGAGATCGTCTCGATCCGCGGCCTGCAGGACCTGGCCCCGCGCAAGCAGCTGATCGTCGAGCTCTACCGCCCGACCGACGGCCGCATCGCCCGCTTCCCGGTCCGCTGCCGCATCGACACCCCGACCGAGCTTGAATACTTCAAGAACGGCGGCGTGCTGAACTACGTGCTGCGCAACCTGGCCAAGGCCGACTAAGCGCCGGACGGATCGCTCCCCGGAGCATCGAAAAGACGAAGCCGGGTCCGGAAGGGCCCGGCTTTTTCTTTGCCGAAAGGCGAAGATCGCCGTCTTTCGCGCGGAGATGGCCGCCTTCACGGCCTCGTGAACGGCCATCCGGCGCGATCTTGGCCTAAATGCCCCGCACATGCGTCAGGCCCTGCTCTTCCTCGCCCTCACCGCCCTTTCGGGGTTTTCCGCCGCGCCCGCGCTCGCCGCGAAACCGCCGGTGGTGGTCGAGCTGTTCACCGCTCAAGGTTGCTCGTCGTGCGGCAAGGCCAACCAAGTCGTCGCCGACATGGCCGACGACAAGGGCGTCCTGGCCCTGACCTATTCGGTCGACTACTGGGACTACCTGGGCTGGACCGACACCTTCGCCAAGCCGGCCTTCGCGGCCCGCCAGCGCGCCTACGCCACCCGGTTCTCGCTGCGCGACGTGCCGACCCCGCAGGTGGTGGTGGCCGGCCGCCAGCAGGCCTCGGGCGCCAAGGCCGAAGCGGTCGAGACCCTGGTCAAGGACGCCGCCAAGGCCGCGTCCAACCCGCCGGACATGGAATTCCTGGGCGACGGCGGCCGCGTCGCGGTCGGCTCGGGCCCCGCCCCGCGCGGCGGCGGCGAGGTCTGGCTGGTGCGCTACGATCCGCGCGAACAGGACATCGCCGTCAAGCGCGGCGACAACCGGGGCCAGACCCTGGTCCACCGCAACGTCGTGCGCGAACTGGTCCGGCTGGGGACGTGGTCGGGCCGGCCCAAGCTTTACCGCCTGCCGACGGCCGGCGACGACGCGCTGAAGACCGTGATCATCGTCCAGGGCGCCAAGGGCGGCCGGGTGATCGGCGTGCTGCAGGAAGCGGCCGAGAAGTAGCCCAAAAAGAAAGCCGCGCGGGGAGGGGACACCGCGCGGCCTCTTAGGGGAGGGGAATGTCTAGTCCGTCGGCCGACCGGCGCCCGGATCAGGGGGCTGGGGGGCAATCAGGGTCCGGACCCGAGGCGTCCGATCGACCGACCCTGACCTTTTCGCCCGGCAAGTCGGCGCTGGAAGGGCGCGATCAAGGTCGTTTCGCGGCGGTTCGTGTCCGACGTGTGTCGAAGCCTCGGCACGACACAAACGCGAAGACCCCGCGTGGAGAGGGGCGCCACGCGGGGTCTCGAGCGATATTTGGGATAGTCTGTCGGCCGACCGGCCCACGATCGAGGGGGCTGGGGGGGCTGTTCAGGATCCTGAACCGCAGGATGTCCGATCAGCCGACACCCTCAAGATCACGGGGCAAGCGGGCGCGGACGGGTCGAAATTAAGGTCATTTCGTGTCCGCTCGCGACGGGCCGGAAATTATCAAGCGCCACTGTAGCGCGCCGGCAACGCTCCGCACGCCCCGTATGGCGGCGCTCGCCTAGCAGCCCGATTTGGGTTTAGGCTTCGTCCGATGGCCCTGGATTCCCGACCTGTCGCTGGTGTCGTTTTCTTCGAGCGTCGCGAGATCGACCAGCTCCTGCGGCTGTATGGCCGGATGGTCGCGGCGGGCGAATGGCGCGACTACGGCATGGCCGGCCAAAGCGACCACGCGGTGTTCTCGGTGTTCCGCCACGCGGCCGAGGCGCCGCTCTACCGCATCGAGAAGCGCCCGGCCTTGGCCCGCAAGCAGGGCGAATGGGCGGTGATCGGCCAAGGCGGCCTGACCCTCAAGCGCGGCCACGACCTGGCCCAGGTGCTGCGGATGTTCGACAAGGGCCGGTTCAAGGTCGTCGACTGATCCGCCGCCCTTGAGCGGATCACCACCGATCCGGCGTTTCCATGGGACCGAGCCCGAGCCGGGCCCGCCCTGGAGCGCCGCATGATCGCCGAACCCCTTTCCGTGGCCCATCTGCTGGCGCGCACCTGGTGGTTGGTGCTGGCGAGAGGTCTGGCGGCGATCCTGTTCGGCGCCCTGGCCCTGCTGTGGCCGCACCTGACCCTGATGATCCTGGTTGTCCTCTACGCGGTCTACGCCGTCAGCGACGGGGTGTTCGCCCTGGCGGAGGCGATGCGCGGCGGCGGCCTGATCCCGCGCTGGTGGCTGGTGGTGATCGGGGTCACCCACGTCGCGGCGGGGGCGGCGGCCCTGGCCTGGCCGCACCTGACGGCGATCCTGCTGATCCTCCTGATCGGCGCCTCGGCCGTGACGCGCGGCCTGCTGGAGATCATCGGCGCGATCCACCTGCGCAAGGTGATCGACAACGAGTGGTCGCTGATCGGATCGGGGGCGATCTCGGTGCTGTTCGGGATCGGGGTGATCCTGGCCCCGCGGGCCGGCGCCGTGGCCCTGGCCTGGCTGATCGGCCTGTGGGCCATCGCCCTGGGCGTGCTGATCGTGGTGCTGGCCCTGCGGCTGCGCCGGCTTCGAGGCCGTCTGCGCTGACAAAAAAGCCCCGGCGGTTTCCCGCCGGGGCTCGGTCGTTCGTCCGGGACCTGAACGCTTATCGGCGGCTGCCGAAGATGCTGAGCAGGAATTGGAACAGGTTGATGAAGTTCAGATAGAGGTTCAGCGCGCCGAAGTTGGTGGCCACCGCCATCGACTGCTGGTCGCCGCCCATCTGGTAGTAGCTCATCTTCAGGTTCTGGGTGTCGTAGGCGATCAGGCCCGCGAAGATGAGCACGCCGACGATGCTGATGATGAAGCTCAAGCCCGGCAGGTGCAGGAACATCTGCGCCAGCGACGCCACCACCAGGCCGATCAGGCCGATGAGCAGGAAGCTGCCGAAGCCCGTCAGGTCGCGCTTGGTGGTGTAGCCGAACAGGCTAAGGCCGCCGAAGGCGATGGCGGTGATCAGGAACGTCGAGAACACCGACTGGACCTGATAGATCAGCAGCCACAGGCCCAGGCCCGCGCCGATCGAGGCGACGATCGCCCAGTACAGGATGCCCGCCGAGCGGGCCGTCGGGTTGCGCATGGTGAACATCGCCACCAGCATCATCACCAGCGGCGCGAAGCGCAGCGCCATGCCCAGGCCGGTGAAGCCGATGCGGCCGTCCTGGATGACATACAGCAGGCTGCGGACCGGCTCGTAATAGCTGGTGACGTAGGCCAGGGCGGCGGACAGCAGAAGACCCAACGCCACCTTGTTGTAGACGCCGAGCATGAAACTACGCAGGCCGGCGTCAACCGACATGTCGGCGCGATCCGCGGGGATCGAGCGCGCGTAGCCGCGGTTGAAGTCGCTCATCGGGGTAAAGCCCTTCGCAAAAAGCATCGCGCCCGTGCTTGGACGCTCCCCGAATATCGGGGCCGCGCCAGGATCATGCAAGATGTTGCGCTTTCTGCGGCGGGCGACAGCCTCTATTCAGGTTTCGAGCAACATCGACGGGGATCTCATGGATTACGTGGAACTCGGCCGGACCGGCATCCAGGTCTCGCGCTGCTGCCTGGGCACCATGACCTGGGGTTCGCAGAACAGCGAAGCGGAAGCCCACGAACAGATGGACTACGCCCTGGCCCAGGGCGTGACCTTCTGGGACACCGCCGAGATGTATTCCAGCCCGCCCAATCCCGAGACCCAGGGCAACACCGAGCGCTACATCGGCTCGTGGCTGAAGAAGACGGGCAAGCGCCAGGAGATCGTTCTCGCCTCCAAGGTGGCCGGCCGGGGCGCGGCGTTCGGCGGCCTGTCGTGGATGCGCCCCGACGGCGGCCCCACGCGCCAGACCAGGGCCCAGATCGACTACGCCGTCGAACAGTCGCTCAAGCGCCTGCAGACCGACTATCTGGACCTCTACCAGCTGCACTGGCCCGACCGGCCGGTGCGGGTGTTCGGCGGCCAGACCTTCAAGGACTACGAGCAGGACTTCGAAGCCTTCGGCGACATCCTCGAAGCCCTCGACGCCCACGTGAAGAAGGGCACGATCCGGTCGATCGGCGTCTCCAACGAGTTCCCCTGGGGCGTGATGCGCTTCCTGGCCGAGGCCGAAGCCAAGGGCCTGCCGCGCATCGCCTCGATCCAGAACGCCTACCACCTGGCCAACCGCACGTTCGAATACGGCCTGGCCGAGATCGCCATGCGCGAGCAGGTGGGCCTGCTGGCCTATTCGCCGCTGGCCCAGGGCCAGCTGACCGGCAAGTACCTGGACGGCAAGCTGCCCGAGGGTTCGCGCAAGGCGCTCTACAATCGCATGCAGCGTTACGAGGGCCCCGGCGCCGAGCCGGCGATCCGCGGCTATGTCGACCTGGCCGCCCATTTCGGCCTCGACCCGTCCCAGCTGGCCCTGAAGTTCTGCGACACCCGCCAGTTCGTGACCGCCACCATCATCGGCGCCACCTCGATGGACCAGCTGAAGAYCGACATCGCCGCCTTCGACCTGACCTGGACCGAGGAGATGGAAAAGGCGGTCAACGCGTTGCACGCGCTGCAGCCGAACCCCTGTCCGTAAGGCGGCCTAGGGCGCTCCATCCGGCTTCTTGCCGGTCAGCCAGTCCCACGGGAACATGATGACGACCGTCGTGGAGGCCGTCGCCAGGCCGTCAGCGGTCTTGAAGGGCGCCTTGAGCAGGCCCACGGCCTCGCGCATCGCCTTCTCGGTGGCCGGCGTGTGGTCGTCTCCGCCGAACTGGCAGCCGTCCAGCAGGCCTTCGGTGGTGATGGTGCATTCGGCGAAGGTCGTGCCCTCGGATCGCTGGGCGGCCGCCACCAGACGCTTGTTCTGCTTCGCCGTCGGTTTCTGAAGCCACATGAAGAAGTGGCCCTGGCACATGCCCGTCCCATCGGGACAGGGAATGATCGGCGCCTTGGGCGTGTCGGCCGCCTCGAYGGACGGCGCCACGACCGCCGGCTGGGTCCCGATGCGCGTGAGGACCAGGGCCATGTCGCCGATTTCCGCCTGCTCCGGCGGGGCCTGGAAGACGATCGGGATGGTGATCGTCCCGCCGCCCCCCGGCTCGCCGTTGACCATCTTGGGCTTCATCCGGAAGATCCCGCCCAGCGACACCGCCGCGTCGCCGAAGCCGTAGCCGTCGGGGCTCTCGCTCTTGGCCCTGCAGCCCACCAAGGCGCCGTCGACGGCGACCTCGCAGGCGATCGTCGCCCGGCCCGAAACGTTCTCGGCCTTGGCCTTGGCGGGATAGAACCGCTCCATGTCGTCGCCGGTCGGCTTCACCGCCCAATCGGGACGCGTGATGATCTTGGCCGGCGCCGCATGGGCCGCGGCCGCGCCGAGACTCAACGCCGACGCGAAAAGCAGCGCGCTCCACGACAGTCGTTTCATGTTCATGCCCCCAAACCCCTGGGATCGGAGCTACCAGCGCGGGGGCGGTCCCGCAACCGTCGGACGCGGTCTCCGCCCGCCCTTGTCCACCGAGGGCCGTCCGCTAAGTTCCCCCCATGATCCGCCTGTTCACCGCCATCGCCATCCCGCGTGACCTCGCCGAAGACCTGGTCCCGCGCCAGTACGGCATCGACGGCGCCCACTGGCGGCCGGTCGAGGCCTTCCACATCACCCTGCGTTTCGTCGGCGACGTGCCCGAGCCGGATGCGGCCGACCTGACCGAGGAACTGGCCAAGATCCGGGTCCCGGCCTTCGACCTGCGGATGGCCGGCGCCGGCCATTTCGGCGAGGGCGACGACATCCACGCCGTCTGGGCCGGGGTCGAGGACAGTCCGGAACTGGCCCGCCTGCAGCACGCCAACGAGGCCGCCGCCCGCCGCGTGGGCCTCAATGCCGAGACCCGCGCCTATCGTCCGCACGTCACCCTGGCCTATCTGAAGCGCCCGCCGGTTCCCGAGGTCGCCGCCTGGATCCAGGGCCACAACCTGCTGCGCTCGCCGCCGTTCCGGGTGGACCGCTTCGGCCTCTATTCCAGCTGGCGGACCAAGCACGGCTCGGTCTACCGGCTGGAGGCCGAATTCCCGCTGAGCTGAAGCCTGGGCCAGGCGGAGCTTAAACGTCCAAGAACGGCGTTCGACCTTGCGGTTTGATCCGACGACGCGCCAGATCACGGTGGCGCTCGCTGCAACCGGAGACCCGTATGTCGCTCTACCTGTTCGCCCTGCTGATCGGGGTGGTGGCCGGCCTGCGGGCCCTGACCGCCCCCGCCGCCGTCGCCTGGGGCGCGCATCTGGGCCTCATTCCCTTGCAGGGCACACCGCTGGCCTGGCTGGGCGGCAATATCGCCACCTGGGTGTTCACCGCCCTGGCCGTGCTGGAGTTGGTCGGCGACCAGCTGCCCCAGACCCCCAGCCGCAAGGTCCCGGTGCAGTTCGGCACGCGCATCGCCAGCGGGGCCTTCTGCGGCGCCGCCGTCGGCATGCTGGGCGGAGCCTGGATCGGCGGCGCGATCGCGGGGGCCATCGGGGCGGTGATCGGCACCCTGGGCGGGGCCGACGTCCGCGCCCGCCTGGCCAAGGCCTTCGGCAAGGACCTGCCGGCCGCCCTGATCGAGGACGTGGTCGCCATCGGCGGCGCCGCCCTGATCGTCCTGGCCACCAAATGATGGCCCGCGCTTTCGACGCCATCATCATCGGGGCTGGCCAGGCCGGGCCCCCGCTGGCCGGCCGCCTGACCGAGGCCGGCCAGACCGTCGCCCTCATCGAGCGCAAGCATTTCGGCGGCACCTGCGTCAACACCGGCTGCCGGCCCACCAAGACCTTGGTGGCCAGCGCCTACGCCGCCCACCTGGCGCGGCGTGGCGCGGACTTCGGCGTCGCCTTGCCCGGCCCGGTCGGCGTCGACATGAAGCGGGTCCACGACCGCGCCCAGGCCGTGATCCTCGACAGCCGCGTCGGCGTGAAGGCCTGGCTGGAGGGCATGAAGGGCTGCACGGTATTTGAGGGCCACGCCCGCTTCGAGTCCGCCAATGCGGTGCGAGTGGGCGACGAACTGCTGACCGCCCCGAAGATCTTCCTCAATGTCGGCGGCCGCGCCAACGCCCCGCCGATGCCCGGCCTGGACGACATCTCCTACCTGACCAATGTCGGGATGATGGAGGTCGAGACGCTGCCGAAGCACCTGGTGATCGTCGGCGGCAGCTATATCGGCCTGGAGTTCGCCCAGATGTACCGGCGCTTCGGGGCCGAGGTGACGATCGTCGAGATGGGCCCGCGCCTGATCGGCCGCGAGGATCCCGAGATTTCCGACGCCGTGCGCGAGATCCTCGAGGCCGAAGGGGTGAAGGTCCGCCTCAACGCCGAGTGCATCAGCTTCGCCCCCTGCGACGAAGGCGTCTGCGTCCACGTCACCTGCCAGGATGGCGAGCCCCAGGTCATCGGCTCGGACGTGCTGCTGGCCATCGGCCGCAAGCCCAACACCGACAACCTGGGCCTGGACAAGGCCGGGGTCGAACTGGACAAGCGCGGCTACGTGGTGGTCGACGACCAGTTGAAGACGACCAATCCCGGCGTCTGGGCCATGGGCGACTGCAACGGCAAGGGCGCCTTCACCCACACCGCCTACAACGACTTCGAGATCATCGCCGCCAACCTGCTGGATAATGATCCGCGCAAGGTCAGCGACCGCATCACCTGCTACGGCCTGTTCATCGACCCGCCCCTGGGCCGGGTGGGCATGACCGAGGCCGAGGCCCGCGCCACGGGCCGGCCGCTGCTGGTGGGCCAACGCCCGATGACCCGCGTCGGCCGGGCGGTCGAGAAGGGCGAGACCCAGGGCTTCATGAAGGTGGTGGTCGACGCCGAGTCCAAGCAGATTCTCGGCGCGGCGATCCTGGGCCTGAACGGCGACGAGGCGATCCACGGCATGGTCGACCTGATGTACGCCAAGGCGCCCTACACGGTGATCCAGCGGGCGGTGCACATCCACCCGACGGTGTCGGAGCTGATCCCGACGATGCTGGGCGAGCTGAAGCCGCTGGTCTAGGCCACAGCGTGGTCCTTCAGCACGCCCAGCGGCACCACCGCCAGCATCTCCTCGTGCGTCGCCTCCAGCACCACCTGAGGGGCGACGCCGGCGTCCAGCGCCTCCTTCCAGCGGCCGGCGCACAGGCACCAGCGATCGCCGGGGATCAGGCCCCGGAAGGCGTATTCCGGGCGCGGGGTCGACAGGTCGTTGCCGGTGGCCGCCGAGAAGGCCAGGAATTCCTCGGTCATCACCGCGCACACCGTGTGCAGGCCCAGGTCATGCGGCCCGGTCTCGCAGCAGCCGTTGCGGTAGAAGCCCGTCACGGGGTTCAGCGAGCAGGGCTGGAGCTCCTGGCCCAGCACGTTCTTGGCGTTGTCGTCGTAGCGCGTGGTCATGGCGCGAGCTTAACCCCGTTCTGGAGAATCTGGACAGCGTTCCGCTGTTGTCGCGTGTGACGGCTTCCGATCCGCGCGTTCAGATGCTTAAGAGGGAAGGACAAGATCCAGGGAGCCTCATGTCCGACCTCGCCCGGCCGCGCCGCAGCGCCCTCTACATGCCCGCCTCCAACGCCAAGGCGGTGGAGAAGGCGCGCACGCTGGACGCCGACGTGATCATCCTGGACCTCGAGGACGCCGTCGCCCCGGACATGAAGGACGCCGCCCGCGAGGCCGCCGTCGCGGCGGTCAAGGCCGGCGGCTTCGGCCCGCGCGAGATCGTCATCCGCACCAACGGCCTGGACACCCCCTGGGGCGAGGCCGACCTCAAGGCCGCCGCCGAGGCCGGTCCGGACGCGGTGCTGGTCCCGAAGGTCAACGACGCGGCCGACGTCTACGCCTACCAGGCGGCCCTGCACGCCGCCCCGGTCCATACCCGGCTGTGGACCATGATCGAAACCTGCAAGGCCGCCTTCCACCTGTGGGAGATCGCCGCGGCGTCCAAGACCACCCGCCTCAGCGGCTGGGTGATGGGGGTCAACGACCTGGCCAAGGAGATGCGGGCCCGCCAGACGCCGGGGCGCGAGGCCTTCCTGCCGATCCTGTCGCTGTCGGTCGCCGCCGCCCGGGCCCACGGCCTGACCGTCCTGGACGGGGTGCACAACGACATCGAGGACCTCCCCGCCCTCGAGGCGGTCTGCGGCCAGGCCGTCGACTTCGGCTTCGACGGCAAGACGCTGATCCACCCCAAGCACCTGGAGATCTGCAAYCGCGTCTTCTCGCCCACCGCCGACGAGATCGCCTGGAGCCGGGCGGTGATCGCCGCCTTCGCCGCCCCGGAGAACGCCGGCAAGGGCGCCCTGCGGGTCGAGGGCCGGATGGCCGAGCGCCTGCACCTGGTCCAGGCCKAGCGGCTGGTGGCGGTGGCCGCCGCCATCGCCGAACGCTCGGCCGCCTAGACCGGAAGCCTGATGCGCGCGCTCCTGATCTCCCTGCTGGCCCTCTCCGCCGCCCCCGCCCTGGCCCAGGAGGCGCCGGTCTCGACCACGCCCGCCGCGGCGCCCGCGCCGGTCCAGGCCGCGCCGACCCAAGCGGCGCCCGCCGATCCGAACGCCCCGCCCGTCGTGTCCGCGCCGCCGGCCCCCGATGCGCCGGTTTCGGCCGACCAGGCCGTCGATCCCCTGGCCGACCTGATCGCCCAGAGCGGCCCCCAGACCACCGACGAGGAGGACGCCGCGCCCCAGGCGCCGGCCCCGCCGCACAAGCCGACCATCCTGCCGATCCCCGGGCGCGATCCCGACGAGATCGATCCCAACCGCGCCATTCCGCAGGGCGGCTATGTGCCCCAGGCCGAGGCCTACGACCTGCGGGTCAAGGGCTCGATCCTGGCCGCCCAGGGCCTGCAGGGCCCGCTGGACGGCGGCTGGTCGATCGACGGGCCGGACGGCGCGACCGTCTACCGGCTGCAGCTGGTCGACAAGGTCGGCGGCTATGAGGGGCTGGAAGGCGCCTGGCGCGACGTGCGCCGGCCCGGGACGGTGGGCTCCACCGGCCTGATCGACTTCGTCGACCGCTCGTACGGCGGCTTCCTGGTGCGGTTCTCGCCGCGCCCCGGCCAGCTGGCCACCCTGGACCTGACGCCCCGAGGCGACGGGTCGTGGAGCGGCAAGCTCAACGAGAACGGCGTCGAGACCCTGGTCGTCGCCCGTCGCGTGGCCCAGGCCACGCTGCCGCCCGGCTACGTCCCGACCGGCCGCGGTCCGGTGATCTGGGGCGCCCCGCGTCCCGCCGCCCCGCGCGCCGCGGCCGAGGCGCCCGCCAAGGTCGCCGCCTGCCCGACCAAGGGCAAGACCGGCAAGGCCCTGAAGGCCGCCAAGGCCAAGTGCGCGGCCGCCGCCAAGAAAGCCGGCAAGGGCAAGGCGACCACCGCCAAGGGCAAGAAGGGCGCGAAGGGCAAGGCCGTCGCGTCGAAGGGCAAGGGTTCGGCCAAGGGCAAGGCGACCTCGAAGAGCTCGGCCAAGAAGAAGAAGCGCTAGGCGTCCAGGCTCCGCAGCGCCATCCGGGCGCCGGCCCTCAGCTTCTGGAGGTCCGCRCCGCCGCGCGCGGCCACCTTGAGGCCGGTCCGCACGGTCAGCAGGAAGTCGGCGGCGGCCTCGACGTCCAGGTCCGGCGCGAACTCGCCCGCGGCCACGCCGCCCACCAGCCGCGCGGCGAACAGCGCCTTGAAGCGCTGGCTGGCCGCGTCGGTGAGGGCGTTGACGTCAGGGTCGGAGCGGCCGAACTCGGCGATCGCGCCGACGCCCAGGCAGCCGGTCTCCGGCATGGCTTGCGGCCCGTCGGCGAACGCCGTCAGCGCGGCCTCGACGGCGGCGCGGGGTGAGCCTTCGGCGGCCAGGGCCGCCTCCATCTGCCCCAGGCTGCAGGCGTTGTAGCGCTCCAGCGCCGTCAGGAAGAGCCGCCGCTTGTCGCCGAACGCGCCGTACAGGCTCTGGCGGCCGATCCCCATGCACGCCAGCAGCTCGGCCGTCGAGGATCCCTCGAAGCCGTGCTCGGCGAACACTTCCATCGCCTTGCCGATCGCCTCGTCGCGATCGAATTCCGTCGGTCTGGCCATGGCCCCTTCTAGCATTATGGACCGATCTGTCCATAATATTCTTGACTGAACGATCCACAACGCCATATGGGAGCCGTTATGGACTGATCAATCAAGAAAGAGACATCCCATGGAAAGCGAACGGAACGGCAAGGTCGCCCTGGTGCTAGGCGGCTCGCGCGGCATCGGCGCGGCCATCGTCGAGCGCCTGGCCCGCGACGGCGCCCAGGTCGCCTTCACCTACGCGGCCTCGGCCGACAGCGCAGAGGCGCTGCGGGGGCGGATCGAGGCGGGGGGCGGGACGGCCCTGGCCCTGCGGGCCGACAGCGCCGACGCGGACCAGGTCAAGGCGGCCGTCGACCGGACGGTGGACCGTTTCGGCCGGCTCGACATCCTGGTGGTCAACGCCGGGGTCCTCAAGCTGGCCAAGGTCGACGAGATGTCGCTGGACGACTTCGACCGCCTGGTCGCCGTCAACGTCCGGGGCGTGTTCGCGGCCATCCACCACGCCGCGCCGAGGCTGGCGGACGGCGGGCGGATCATCACCATCGGCAGCAATTCGGCCGACCGGGTCGGCTTCCCCGGCGGCGGGGCCTACGCCATGACCAAGGCGGCGGTGGCGACCCTGGTTCGCGGCGCGGCGATCGACCTGGCCCCGCGCGCCATCACCGTCAACAACATCCAGCCGGGCCCCACGGCCACCGACATGACCGACGGCCTGGCCGACCTGGTCAAGCCGCTGATCCCCCTGGGCCGCATGGGCGAGACGTCGGAGATCGCCGGCCTGGTCGCCTATCTGGCCCGGGACGAGTCCGGCTTCATGACCGGCGCCAGCCTGACCATCGACGGCGGCTACGTGGCGTGAGGCCGCTAGGCGGCGCTAGAGGCCCAGGGCCTCCCGCGCCGCCGCGACCGCCCGCGTCATGGCGGCGGCCTCGTAGGCCTCCGCCGGCGAATGCCCCCAGACCGGCCCTGGCCAGGCCGGATCGCCGACCCGGCGGCCCAGAACGTGGACGTGCAGCTGCGGGGTGACGTTGCCCAAGGCGCCGACGTTCAGCTTGTCGACCGCCAGGCCCAGCGCCTGGGCCACCGCGCGGACCGCCGCGCCGGCCAGCACCGTCTCCTCCATCAGCCGCGCGCGAGCGGCGACCGACAGGTCCTCCAGCTCGCGCGCCCCGCCCAGGCGCGGGATCAGCACCACCCACGGATAGCGCGCGTCCAGCTGCAGACGGGCGTGGCACAGGGGCAGGTCGCCCAGTTCGGCGGCAGTGGCGACGAAGGCCGGATCCAGCACGAACTCAGCCATGACGCTTGGGAACCGCCGCCCAGTAGTCGAAGTCCAGGATCACGCCGGGCGCATAGGCTCCGGCCTCGTCCTTGTCGGGGAAGTCGCCGCAGGGCCGGTCCACCGTCGCCACCAGCCGCAGGCGCAGGGCGCCGACGCCGGGACCCAGGTCGGCCTTGCCCAGCACCTCGCTCCAGGCGAACACCGTGCCGCCCGCGAAATAGGGGCTGACGTGCCGCCCGCCGTTGATCGCCAGGATCAGTCCGGCGTTCTGCAGGCCGTTGAACGACAGGGCCTTGGCGGTGGAGATCACCACCCCGCCATAGACCAGCCGCCGGCCCGACGGGTCCTTGGCCCGCTCGAACTGGTTGAAGTGCACCTTGGCGGTGTTCTGCCACAGCCGCGTGGCCATCTGGGCCTCGGCCTCCTCGACCACCATGCCGTCGACATGGTCGATCTTCTCGCCGACCGCGTAGTCCTCGAAGGCGTGCGGGGCGCCGGCGTGGGCGAAGTCGTACTTGCGGAAATCCAGCCCCGGCGGCGCGACGAGGTCGCCGGAGGCCACGGCGGCGGCCAGGTCCGGGACCGACTGCCCGGCGACCACCGCGGCGGGGTCGCGCTTGCGCACCATGACCCAGCGCACATAGCTGAGCACCGCCACCCCGCGCTGGTTGGCGCCGGTGGTGCGCACATAGACCACCCCGGTCTTGCCGTTGGAGTTCTCCTTCAGCCCGATCACCTCGGACTTGGCGCTGAGCGTGTCGCCCGGATGCACCGGGGCCAGGAACCGGCCCTCGGCGTAGCCCAGATTGGCCACGGCGTTCAGGCTGATGTCGGGCACCGTCTTGCCGAACACGATGTGGAAGGCGACCAGCGGGTCGACCGGGGCGGTCTCCAGCCCGCAGTCGCGCGCGAAGACGTCGGACGAGAACAGCGCAAAACGCGGCCCGTAAAGCGCCGTGTAAAGCGCCACGTCGCCGGCCGTGACCGTGCGCGGGGTGGCGTGGACGATCACCTGGCCGAGCTTGAAATCCTCGAAAAACCGTCCCGGATCGGTCTTGCTCACGGCCGAGTTTCCTTATCGTTGTTCATGCCGTTTTGCCGCACCGCAGCGAAAGGGGGAAGGGGGCTTCAAAGAGGGCTTGAGGCCGAGCCTTTGCGGGCGTAGACCCCGCCGCGACATTTCTTGTCCAACAAGCCTGATGGAGACCCCATGGCTCGCGCGAAGATCGCCCTTATCGGCGCCGGCATGATCGGCGGCACCCTGGCCCACATCGCCGCTCGTGAAGAGCTGGGCGACGTGATCCTGTTCGACATCGCCGAGGGCACGCCCCAGGGCAAGGCGCTCGACATCGCCGAAGCCTCGGCCGTGTTCGGCAAGGACGTGGCCCTGAAGGGCGCCAACGAGTACGCCGACATCGCCGGCGCCGACGTCTGCATCGTCACCGCCGGCGTGCCGCGCAAGCCGGGCATGAGCCGCGACGACCTGCTGGGCATCAACCTGAAGGTCATGAAGGCCGTCGGCGAAGGCATCAAGGCCCACGCCCCCAACGCCTTCGTCATCTGCATCACCAATCCGCTGGACGCCATGGTCTGGGCCCTGCAGCAGTTCTCGGGCCTGCCGAAGGAAAAGGTCATCGGCATGGCCGGCGTCCTGGACTCGGCCCGCTTCGCCTACTTCCTGTCCGAAGCCACCGGCGTGTCGGTGGAAGACATCCACGCCTGGACCCTGGGCGGTCACGGCGACGACATGGTGCCGATGGTGCGTCACTCGACCGTCGGCGGCCTGCCGCTGCCGGAACTGGTCAAGCAAGGCTGGCTGACCCAGGAGAAGCTGGACGCCATCGTCGAGCGCACCCGCAAGGGCGGCGGCGAGATCGTCGCCCTGCTGAAGACCGGCTCGGCCTTCTACGCCCCGGCCGAAAGCGCCATCGCCATGGCCACCAGCTATCTGAAGGACAAGAAGCGCGTCCTGCCCTGCGCCACCTACCTGACCGGCCAGTACGGCCTGAAGGACCTGTACGTGGGCGTGCCGGTGGTCATCGGCGCCGGCGGCGCCGAGAAGATCGTCGAGTTCGAAACCAACGACGCCGAGAAGGCGATGTTCGCCGCCTCGGTCGCTTCGGTGCAGGGCCTGATGGAAGCCTGCAAGGGCATCGACAGCTCGCTGAAGTAGGCTTTCCAGCCTTCGAGATACGGAAAGGGCGGCTCCGACGGGGCCGCCCTTTTTCGTGCAACGGGCCGCGAACCCGAACGACCCAGGATTGTCTTCCCTGTCGAAGCCGTACAGTTTCGCCGCTTTCGGGGGACAACATGGCGCGCAGCACCATCTTCATCGTCGCGGCGGTCGCCGCGCTCGCGTCGGGCCAGGCGAACGCCGATCAAAAGTCCAATTGGCCCAAGGGGCCGGACTGGCTGCACAAGCCGACCGCCCAGGACATGGCCAACTACTATCCGGAAAAGGGCCAGCGCGACGCGGTGTCCGGCCGCGGGATCATCGATTGCGACGTGACGGCCAAGGGCCTGCTGGATCACTGCCGCGTGGTCGACGAATTCCCGACCGGCTACGCGTTCGGCGAGGCCGCCCTGAAGCTGGGCCGCATTTTCCGCATCGATCCGAAGACGGTCGACGTCGCCGATCCGGCGCGGAACCGGGTCATCATACCGATCATCTTCAACGCCCTGAACAAGCCGCCGCCGCCCAGCGGTTTCCTGGCCGGCAGCAACGCCCTGGCGCTGACCCTGGGGGTCCCGCCGAAGACCAAGAACGCCGTCCCGTGCCCGACAGCGGAAAAGCCGGACCAGTTCTGCGGGCTGCACGCCCTGGAATGGGAGGAATCCCCCTGGCTGGCCCGGACCTTGCCGGCCCTGGACGGCATCGACATGACGTCCGGCGTCAGCCTGCTCCAGTGCCGGGTCTCGGCCGAGCGGCGCCTGACCCAGTGCGTCGCGAGCGGCGATCCGACGCCCGCCGCGCAAAAGGCCATGCTGGCCGTGGCCGACATGATGACGGCGCCGGAAAAGGCGCTGGACGGCGCGCCGGTGGGCGACGGTCCGGTGGTGATCCCCTTCGAGTGGTCGAAGATCACCCCGCTGGCCCGGGCGCTGAAGCGGCCCTAGTGCGCCGGCGCGCTCTCGCCGCCTTCCTGCGAGATCTCCTCCAGCGTCCGGCCGACCTGCTTGGCGCCGTAGTCCTTGGCCACGTCGCCCAGCGACAGGATGCCGGTCAGGTTTCCGGCCTCGTTGAGCACGACCAGGCGGCGGATCTGGTGGCTGGCCATCTTGGCGGTGGCGTCGGCCAGGACGTCGTCCTCCTTGACGCTCTGGACCTCGCCCTCGCTCATCGCCTCGGAGATCGGGCTGTCGAAGCTGCGGCCCTCGGCGACCACGCGCAGGACGATGTCGCGGTCGGTGACCAGGCCGACGACCTTGCCGCCCTCGACGATCGGCACGGCGCCGGTTTCGACATGGGCCATCACCTGGGCGACCTTGCGCACGGTGTCGGTGGGGGCGGCGGTGCTGACCTGGCTGGTCATGGCGTCGCTGACTTTCATGGGAAAGCTCCTGAAGGAGTGAATTGGAACCCCACAGAAACCCCGACGCGGCGGGCCCGTTCCGTCCGGTCCCGCTTTGCTCCCGCTCTTTGCCGGTGGCGCGACGCAGTCTAGACCGGCCCGGCCTCATCCCCCGGAGCTTCCATGTCGATCACCATCCACCAGGCCAGCGTCCCCGTCTTCGTCCAGGGGCTGAAGGGCCTCAAGGGCGTGCTGGCCAAGGCCGCCGCCCATGTCGAGACCCGCAAGCTGGACCCCGACGCCCTGCTGAAGGCGCGCCTCTTCCCCGACATGTTCCCGCTGCTGCGGCAGGTGCAGATCGCCACCGATTTCGCCAAGGGCTGCGCCGCGCGCCTGGCCGGCCAGGAGGTTCCGGCCTGGGACGACGTCGAGACCGGCTTCGACGACCTGATCGCCCGGGTCGACCGCGCGATCGCCTATGTCGAGGGCCTGGACCCGGCGGCGTTCGACGGCGCCGAGGATCGCGACATCACCCTGACGCGCCGCGGCGAGACCAGCGTGGTCAAGGGCCTGGCCTATCTGCAGACCCAGGCCCAGCCGAACTTCTTCTTCCACCTGACCACCGCCTACGCGATCCTGCGCAAGAACGGCGTCGAGATCGGCAAGAAGGACTATCTGGGCACGGCCTGAGTCGGAGCTCCCGGCGGCGGTCAAGGCCGCCGCCGGAACGCCCACACCAGGGTCGCCAGGGCGGTGAACACCCCCGCGACCGCCGACAGGATGATCGGCAACTGACTCAAAAACTCCTTGTCCATGACCTGCGTCCAACAGACCCGCCAACAGCGGCGGGTTACACGCCAGAGTGACTCCCGCCCACGACGAGTCCGGTCGTATGTTCTCTTTTTGTTCTTGTAGTCGCGCAGCCAGGCCCTAGGTAGGGGGCATCGTGGCCAGCACCTTTCGCCCCMGGTGCGTGAGTCTGCAACCGACGGACCAGCCACCGCCCAATGTGAGCAGACGTAGCCTCAAGGCTTCAGCGAAAGCCTCATCTTTTCCGTGAAGGATTTGGTCGTTTTCATCGATCCAGCCGCCCCTGATTTCGACTTCGTTCAACAAAGACAAGCATTCTGAAGTGATACTGTCCCTGGTTTTTGTTGCTGCTAACGACGCACGACCAAACAACGCGCCAAGCGCGAAGGCGAAAGACTGCATGGATTCCCCCGAGATCCTGAGGCCAGCTTCGCGTCCTGCCCCGCTTAAAACAAGGCAAAAATGCGGCAGTCTGAAAATAGATGCACGGATGCTCGCCGCGACGCCAAACCGCACGCTCGCGGCGCCAGGGTAAACGCCCCTTAACCCTCTTGCGGCAAAACATCGGGGTTCTACGAGTGCAAGGTGACTTCTGATGGCGCGAGCGGCGCGGCGATCGAGCGTTGAACTGGTCTGGGACGCGGTGCGCTACGGCTGGGCCCAGCCATGGTCGGCGCGGTTCCGGGGCGGGGTGATCTGCGTGGTCGGCGCGGGCCTTTTGCTGTCGGTCGCCACCTACAACGCCGCCGATCCCAGCCTGAACGCCGCCACCGGCCAGCCCGCCACCAACGCCCTGGGCGGCGCCGGCGCGGCCCTGGCCGACATGGTCATGCAGTCGATGGGCCTGGCCGGCTGGATGGCCGCCGCCCTGATGCTGGTGTTCGGCATGTCGCGCGTCACCCAGCCCGACCCGGCCGCCCATCGCCGAGACCTGCGGGTCCGCGCCGCCGTCGGCGGTCTTGGGCTGCTGGCCCTGGCCGGCCTGCTGGCCGCGCCGCCCAAGCCGGTCGCCTGGCCGCTGGCCAAGGGCCTGGGCGGGTTCTGGGGCGACGGCCTGCTGAACCTGCTGGCCGGCCTCCTGAACTTCGCCCGCCTGCCCGGCGCCCATCTGATCGCCGCCCTGCTGCTGGCGATCGGCGCGGCCGTGGCCCTGGGCTATGCGATCGGCGTGCGCCGCATCGACCCCGAGGCGATCGGCGACATGGTCCACGGCCTGATGCAGCCGCGCGAGCGCGCCCCCGCGCCGCAACCCGTCGCCGCGCCCGAACCCGCCGTCCGTCCCCGCGCGCCGCGCAAGGCCCCCGCGCCCGTCATCGACGTCCAGCCGGAAGCCGCCGCCGTCGCCCCGCGCAAGGCCGCCAAGGCCGCGCCGCCGCCGGTGGACGACGACGACTTCKAGCCCAGCTTCGAGCCGCGCCCCCTGGCCATCGCCCAGCCCAAGACGCCCGCCAAGTCCAACAACCGCGAACAGCGCGAGCAGCAGAAGGCCTTCGACTTCGAGGCCGAAGGCTTCCAGCTGCCCGAGCTGGCCATGCTGGCCAAGCCCAAGCCCCGCTCGGCCGAGTTCGACGAGGAGGCCCTGCGCCAGAACGCCCGCCTGCTGGAAAGCGTGCTGGCCGAGTTCGGCGTGCGCGGCCAGATCGACCAGATCCGCCCCGGCCCGGTGGTGACCATGTACGAGCTGGTGCCCGCCGCCGGCACCAAGACCGCGCGCGTCGTGGCCCTGGCCGACGACATCGCCCGCTCGATGAGCGTGATCTCGTGTCGCGTGGCCGTGGCCCAGGGCCGCAACGCCATCGGCATCGAGATGCCCAACTCGCGCCGCGAGACGGTCTATCTGCGCGACCTCTTGTCATCGTCCGACTACGACAAGGCCAGCCACAACCTGCCCATGGCCCTGGGCGAGACCATCGGCGGCGACACCTACATCGCCGACCTGGCCAAGATGCCCCACCTGCTGATCGCCGGCACCACCGGCTCGGGCAAGTCGGTCGGCGTCAACGCCATGATCCTGTCGATCCTCTACAAGCTGCCGCCCGAGAAGTGCCGCTTCATCATGATCGACCCGAAGATGCTGGAACTCAGCGTCTATGACGGCATCCCGCACCTGCTGGCCCCGGTCGTGACCGATCCGAAGAAGGCCGTGGTGGCGCTGAAGTGGACCGTCCGCGAGATGGAGGACCGCTATCGCCGCATGTCCAAGATCGGCGTGCGCAACATCGGCGGCTTCAACGAGAAAGCCAACGAGGCCCTGGAGAAGGGCGAGCACTTCGAGCGCACCGTCCAGACCGGCTTCGACGACGCCGGCCGCCCGATCTACGAGACCGAGAAGATCCGCCCAGAGCCCATGCCCTATCTGGTCGTGGTCATCGACGAGGTGGCCGACCTGATGATGGTGGCCGGCAAGGACATCGAAGGCGCCGTCCAGCGCCTGGCCCAGATGGCCCGCGCCGCCGGCATCCACCTGATCATGGCCACCCAGCGCCCGTCGGTCGACGTCATCACCGGCACCATCAAGGCCAACTTCCCCACCCGGATCAGCTTCCAGGTCACCAGCAAGATCGACGCCCGCACCATCCTGGGCGAGCAGGGCGCCGAACAGCTGCTGGGCCAGGGCGACATGCTGTACATGGCCGGCGGCGGCCGCATCACCCGCCTGCACGGCCCGTTCGTCAGCGACGGCGAGGTCGAGGCGGTGGCCAAGTTCCTGCGCGACCAGGGCATCCCCAACTATCTGGAGGAAGTCACCGCCGGCGGCGACGAGGAGCAGGAAGAGGCCATCGAGGGCGCCTTCGCGGGCGAGGGCGGCGGCAACGACCTCTACGACCACGCCGTGGCGGTGGTCACCCGCGACCGCAAGGCCTCGACCAGCTACATCCAGCGCCGCCTGCAGATCGGCTACAACCGCGCCGCCTCGCTGATGGAGCGGATGGAGAAGGAGGGCGTGGTCGGCCCCGCCAACCACGCCGGCAAGCGCGAGATCCTGGCCCCGCCGCCTCCGCCGATGTAGGGCGTCGCGGGCCGCCGGGATCATTCAAGGCTCCGCTTGCGTTGTAGAGCTTGCGACGGCCCAGGCCGTCGCTTCGCCCGACCAACGATCCCCGGAGCTTTCGCCCATGACCCGACCGCGCACGCCGTTCCTCGCCCTGACCCTGGTGATCGCCATGGCCGGCCTGAGCGCTTGCGACAGGGAGGCCGGGCGCAAGCAGGAAACCGTCGGCAAGGTCGAGTCCGGCCTCGGAACGGTCGTCGGCGACAAGGACCTGAAGGCGCAGGGCAAGGAAGACAAGGTCGCCGGCAACGTGAAGCAGGGCGACCTGAAGGGCGCGGTCAAGGACGCCAAGAAGTAGGACCGTCCCTCGGCCTGAAACCTCGACCGTTCGACGGCGTTCCTTTCGCCTCCAACCTCCGAACCTGAACGGCGCTTCATCGGAGCGCCGGAAAATGGTCGCGCGAGAGCCTTTCGCTCGTCGCACGCTCAGGGCAAAGGTTGGAGGCAATATCGACGGGCGTTCCGTTCGCGAAACCGCTCACACTTTCGCGGAACGCCCTTAGGAGACAGCATGACCAACACGACCCGCCGCCTGATCCTCGCCGCCGGCCTGACCCTGGCCACGGCGCCCGCGTTCGCCGCCCAGCCGCCGGCCGTCAGGCTCTCGGCCGAGGACCAGGCCCTGGTCGACAAGGCCACGGCCTATATCCAGACCCTCGGCTCGGCCAAGGGCCGGTTCATCCAGACCGACGCGCGCGGGACCCAGACCCAGGGGACCTTCTACCTGCAGCGCCCCGGCAAGGCCCGTTTCGCCTATGACGGCCCCAACGGCCTGCTGGTCGTGTCGAACGGCAGCAGCGTCAACATCTCCGATCCTCGGCTGAAGACCTTCGAGAGCTATCCGCTCAGCCGCACGCCCCTGGTCCTGCTGCTGGCCCGCGAGGTGCGGCTGGACCGCGGCGTGACCATCACCGGCGTGCGCAAGCTGTCGGACGGTTTCAGCATCCAGGCCGTGGACGCCAAGAAGGAGACCCGCGGCCGCATCGAGCTGAACTTCAGCAACGGCCCTGACCTGGTGGGCTGGACCGTCACCGACGCCAAGGGGGCGGAGACCCGCGTACGCCTGGTGGACTTCGAAAAGACGTCCGGCCTGGACCCGAAACTGTTCGTCCTGAATGACCCCCGTCGTCGGGTTGGCAAGCCCTAGTTGTATTTTGGCCGTTCGACGCGGTCGGAATGCGACAATTTCACAACATGCAAGATGTTAACGCGATTGTCCTTGACTTAGATTCTCGCCGTGGCAGATTTAACACGCATGGCGAAGAGCGCCCGACCCGCCCTTCGCAACCGTGCCGGACCTATCCCCTCCCGGCGGCGGCATGAGAGACCCGACTTTCGCCCAAGCGCTCCGGCGCTTGGGCGTTTTTCGTTGTGCGGTCCGGATCTTCGGGGCAAGGACGCCGCATGCGCCTCCGTATCGCCACCTGGAACGTCAATTCCGTCCGCTTGCGCGCCGAGCAGGCCGCCCGCTTCGTCGACGAGCAGGCCCCCGACGTGCTCTGCATGCAGGAGATCAAGTGCCAGGAGGGGGAATTCCCCCGCGAGGCCTTCGTCGCCATGGGCCTGCCGCACATCAAGATCATGGGCCAGAAGGGCTGGCACGGCGTGGCCATCGCCTCGCGCCTGCCCTTCGAGGACGTGCCGACGCTGATGAACTGCCGCGAAGGTCATGCCCGCTGCGTCGCGGTCAAGGTGGCCGGCGTCGACATCCAGAACTTCTACATCCCGGCTGGTGGCGACACGCCCGATCGCATCGGCAATCCGAAGTTCGATCATAAGCTCGACTTCTATGAGACCCTGACCGCCGCCTTGAAGAAGCGGGATCCAAAGGCGCCGTTGATCGTCACCGGCGACCTGAACATCGCGCCCGGCGAAAACGACGTCTGGAGTCACCGCCAGATGCTGAAGGTCGTCAGCCACACGCCGGCCGAGCTCGAAGCCTTCGACGCGATGATCAAGTCGATGGACCTGCTGGACCTGCCGCGCCTGGCCACGCCCGAGCCGGAAAAGCTGTTCAGCTGGTGGAGCTACCGCGCCGCCGACTTCCGCAAGTCCAACCGCGGCCTGCGCCTGGACCACATCCTGGCCAGCCCCGGCTTGAAGGATGCGGCGTTCGTCAACGGCAAGGTCAGCGCCAAGGTGCACGACACGGTCCGCGAATGGGAGCGGCCCAGCGACCACGCCCCGGTGACGGCCGACCTGAAGCTCTAGGCCCGCGCCGCCACCAGCTTGCGGATGTTGTCCGCGTCCTCCGGCGTCGCCGGGTTGTAGACCACCAGGCCCAGGTCCGGCCGGCCGTCGACGGCGAAGGCGGAATATTCGAAGACGATCGGGCCCAGCACCGGATGGCGCAGGCGTTTGACGCCCTCGCCGTAGTGCCGCACGTCGTTCTCGCGCCACAACCGGGCGAACTCCGGGCTGGTCCGGCTCAGGTCCTCGACCAAGGCCTGGACCTCGGCCCCGGCGCCGGCCCGCGCCGCGTCGGCCCGGAAGGCGGCGACCACGAACCGCGCCACGCTGTCCCAGTCGAACTGGGCCTCGCGCACGCGGGGATCGCCGAAGATCAGCCGCAGGATGTTGCGCTGTTCCGGCGGCAAGGCGCCGTAGTCGGTCAGTACGGCGGCGGCGGCCTTGTTCCAGGCCACCACGTCCCAGGTGGCGGTGCGGATCAGGGCGGGGCTGGCCTCCAGCGCGTCCAGCACCCGCTGCAGGCGCGGCGTCACCCCCTCGGACTTGGCGTAGCGCACCTCCGGCGGTCGCCCCAGGCCCAGTAGGAACAGGTGCTCACGCTCCACGTCGGTCAGCAGCAGGGCCTGGGCGATCCGGCCCAGCACGTCGGCCGAAGGCGCGCCGCCACGTCCCTGCTCCAGCCAGGTGTACCAGGTGGCGCTGATACCGGCTCGCTGGGCGACCTCCTCGCGCCGCAGGCCCGGCGTGCGCCGCCGACCCGTCGGCAGGCCGAAATCGGCGGGACTCAGCCTGGCCCGCCGGCCCCTCAGATAGGTCGCCAGCGAGTCCTGCGGCGCGGGCGTCGCGATCCTGTTAGTCATTATACCCTGATAATCTCTCATCTTTTACCGGCATAGCATACGCGCCAAATGGGTTGGGTTGAACCTTCGGAGAGCTCCCCCATGCGTGTTTTCGTCACCGGCGCCACCGGCTTCGTCGGCTCCGCCGTCGTCCAGGACCTGATCGCCGCCGGCCACCAGGTGCTGGGCCTGACCCGGTCCGAGGCCGGGGCCCGGCAGCTCGAGGCGGCCGGGGCCCAGATCCATCAGGGCTCCCTCGAGGACCCGGACAGCCTGGCGCGCGGCGCCGCGGCGGCCGACGGGGTGATCCACACCGCCTTCAACCACGACTTCTCGCGGTTCGTGGAGAACTGCGAACAGGACCGCCGGGCCATCGAGGCGATCGGCGCGGCCCTGGAGGGCACGGAGCGGCCGCTGCTGGTCACCTCGGGGACGCTGCTGCTGGCCGATGGCCGCCTGGCGACCGAGGACGACCTGATGCCCGCCGGGCCAGGCCATCCCCGCCAGTCCGAACCGGCGGCCGCGGCCCTGGCGGCGCGCGGGATCAAGGCCTCGGTCGTGCGGCTGCCGCCGTCGGTCCACGGCGTGGGTGACCACGGCTTCGTGCCGCATCTGATCGGCCTGGCGCGCGAGAAGGGCGCGGCGGCCTATGTCGGCGAGGGCCTCAACCGCTGGCCGGCCGTGCACCGGTTCGACGCCGCGCCGGTCTTCCGCCTGGCGCTGGAGCGCGGCGAGGGCGGGGCGCGCTACCACGCGATCGGCGAGGAGGGCGTGGCGTTCAAGGCCATCGCCGCCGCGATCGGCACGGGGCTGGGCCTGCCCGTCGTCAGCGTGTCGCCGGACGAGGCCGCCGACTGGTTCGGCTGGTTCGCCCGCTTCGCCGCCGCCGACGCCCCGACCTCCAGCGTGTGGACCCGGGAGGTGCTGGGCTGGGCGCCGAGCCAGGCGGGTTTGCTGACGGATATGAAGGAGGCGGGGTATTTCGGCGGGTGATGGAATCCAAATCCCTCTCTCTTTGAGAGAGGGAGGGGCCCGCCGCGAAGCGGTGGGAGGGTGAGTGGTTACAGTCTTTCAGGACGAAGCGGTGACGAAGACGGGTTTGCGTCAACGGTAGTATCGGCGGTGGACCTCCGGATTTTTCGAAAGGGCTCGACGGCTCAGGGTTTGCCGGCCGGCGGTGAAACCATTCACCCTCCCACCGCCTGCGGCGGCGGGCCCCTCCCTCTCTCAAAGAGAGAGGGGTTTGGAGTGCGTATCCCCGCCTCATCGCCAACCAACCCGCTGATATCGCTGCGCTATATCTTTATTCCCCGCAGGGTTTCCCGGCGGCCGCATAATCATCCCACCTCGACGCGGGAAAGGGCGCATGGCCAGCGACCGATGCGGCGGCGGGGGCGATCGAGCGGGAAGCTCTGTCGGATCCGGTCCGCGTTCGGTAGGGGCCGGAACAACCTCACATCTATGGTGC